>JBDRKL010000014.1:0-5120 GCA_043814055.1 archaeon | reverse complement strand
CCTAAACCACACAACCTAACCAACAAACTCCAATCTATCCGGCTCTCTAAATCCTTTTTTCAATAATATATCCCTTTCTTTCAACAAACAACTTCTATTATGAGCCATTGCAGTTTCTATTCGTCCCTCTAACCAAGCACCTGGGCATAGCTTCCCTTCGTCATTAAATGGGTCGTCATATTGTTGAATTCCCATCCTCGCTACTGCAGTCTTCTTTTTTTCATACGGTATCTCCTGCAGTTCTCTCTCAAAAATTATTTCTTTATTCAAACTGTGATACAATACTCCTCTCTCAAAGCTGCAATTATAAGCGTGGAATGGTCGCTCCAATGCTTCTAACTGTTCATTAATCTTATCCTTCAGCAATCCTATTGATTCTTTGTTCTTGGCGCACAAAATAGTTAGCCCATCGCTGTTAATAAATCCAAAAATCACTGGAGTCATCTCTTTATATTGTCTTGAATCTGAATTTGAATACGCCCTAGAGAACTCTCCGATTGTCTCTATGTCGATAATCGTTCCCTCAAATTCAGAAGGTGCAGCTTCTTGATGTATTTTAACCATGATGAGTAAAAACCTTTGTTGATTTAAATAGTTTTCAAGCCCCCTGCCCTTGGTTGCAGATGAATAGTATTCGTTTCACAAGTGATTAAAGCTGGTTGAGGGTTAAAAAGGTATTGGGGGATTGAGTGGCTGTCTTAGAACCTGAACTCCTAATCCATAACGCTCTTATAACTCATTTCCGTATTTCCTCCTGGTGATATCAAATGTCTTCATTCCGCTACAAATGGATGCCTGTAAGCTCGGCCTCAATTGACTTGAAAGAAACAGAAGACCACATAACCTTCTCAATTCCCAAGTCAGCAATGGAGCACGACCCGATTGAGCTTGACCAGAGCTTTGAGGTAAGGAGGCTGGGCAAGAACTCCCTCCTAGTCCAGCCGAACACGTTTTTCCCAGGGAAAGGCAAGCGCTGAGCATTTTCAAACCCCTGATTGCAGATGAATAATATTCTTTTCACAGGCAATTAAAGCTGGTTGAGTTTTAAATAACCTTACTCAACCCATCTCCCTCAGCGACGCTTCCTCAAGTATTTCCAAAGTGTCAAAAATCTTTTTGCTGTCCGGCTTTAGCAGGTGCTGCAGGTCAGTGCAGGCGAGCAGTGCCGGGAGTTCCGAGCTCCGTGTCATTTGTTCCAGAACAATCCTGTCTTCCTCAGTTGCGCTTAGGGAGAGGATTTTCAGGATGATTTTGTCCAGGGCTTCCTGCTCCCTGCCGCTCAGCTTCACCGGCATTATCCCCTTTTGCCTAAACTCGCTGTCAAACAGGTTTTTAAGATTGCTCCCGCTGGTTGAAAAGATGCGTATTGCCCGGATGTTCCTGGCGCTAAGGAACTTGGCGGTTTCCTCCACAATGCTCAGGACCGGGATGCCCACGGAGCGCCTGATACTGCGGATGAACATGTGCACTGTGTTGCACGGGATTGCGATAAAGTCCGCCCCGCCCCTTTCCAGGCTTTGGGCTGATTCCTCCAGCAGGCTGCTGAATAGCGCGCACCCTTTGCCTGTTGTTATGAACTGCTTTTCCACACTCAGGTGGACCGGAACATTTGATATCAACATAGGCGGCCTGTGCGCGTGGTCCTTCAGGAATTTGGACACAAGGCTAAGGTAGAATTTTGAAGTGGTCTCAGGGCCCAGCCCTCCCAGTACACCGATAGTCCTGCAACTAGAAGTGCCAAAGGCACCTTTGCTTGGTGTAAAGGTTCTCACTAGACATTTTTATCAAATAAGCGTGGGCAGGATGGCATTTATACTTTTTGATTTTGCATGGGCAAAGCGGGTAATACTACTCAACCCTGCACCTCACATCGTATGCGAAACCACAGTTTCAATCGTCATCTTCTCTGTATTAAGTCCAATCTCCGCTATTCCGCGGTTCGGGGGGCCTAGTGTGCGGTTCGTGTATGGGCTTTCTTCATCCCACGTGTCGTAAAGCTCATAGCTGAAATAAGTGTCAGTTACCTGTACTACCTTTGAGCAGTCAAGCGCCTCGCCTTGGTATTCTTCCATAACCATGCAGGCCTCCTGCGTGTCAAGCGGCATGTCAATTCCGCTCACCCTAATCTTTCCCCCGTCATCTGCAGTGAAGGACGGACTCCCAACACAGCCGGCAATTAGAATTATCAAAAGCAAAATGATTGAAGTTTTCATACGGAATTAATAGCGGTTGAATTTTAAATAAACTCCCCAGAAACCTTCAAAACTAAACCTATTTATATAACTTTATACAGAATTATGTATAAACTTATGAAATCTCCTCACTACCCAAACCTAAAAACAATCTTAATGGTTGAAAAAGTCCTGAGCGAAGCAGAGTTGTCCCTAACCCGCGAGCAATTAAAGAAAAAACTTCCCAATCAGGTAATGCACCAGACGCTTAACGTAATCCTTGAGTACCTTGAGCAGAGCGGGAAAATCCTCGACGGGAGGAAAGGTATAACCTGGACATATAACCCAAGCCCAAAGCTTGAAAAAGCAATCCGAGGAGGAAAAGAGCTCTAGGATTTTTTGTAGCCGAACTTTTTTTCATACTTTCGGTGCTTTAGAACATCTAGTATCAGTGCAATTATCTTTACCTCATTAGTCCTTATGGTGTATATCATCCTCAGCGCGCCGGGCAGGTTGAGCTTCCAGAGGTTGCTGGCATCATAAATTTCAATATACTCCTTCGGAATCAAGTTCTTCTGGACCTGCGTGCCGCAATGCGGATTCTCCTTGAGCAATTCAACCTTGCGCCTGATTGAATTGAAAAGTGTTTGATGGTTACTGCTTGTAATTCCTTTTGATATTTCTTCAGCAACAGTTTTTGTTAATTCCTCAAACGACTCAAGCGCTTTACCAGTAATCACAACTTTAACCGGTTTTCCCTTGAATAATTTATCCATGCAGAACTTGGGCTAATTGGGCTTTATAAAATTGATTTAACTCCCAGGAGTTTATCCAGGGGGCTCTTAAATAAACTCCGCCCTCAACTCGCCCATCCTGTTCTCAATCGCAGTAACAATCACGTTCCTTGCTTTTCCCACGTAGCGGCCCTTTAACCTGAACTTCTTCACCTGCTCAAGCATCCTGCTCAGCTCGTCAAGGTCTGTGACTGACTTCACATACCCGTTTACTGATTTCGCATAGTTGCTCCAGTCCCCGTTGCCTATGGCCATGGTCTCGCAATCGCTCTTCATCTTCTCAAGCACGCTTTCTGCCCAGCTGCCCTCTCTCTTGTCAGGGCCCTCAAGCTTTTTCAAGTATTTTGCAATAACTTCCTCCATCGTGTCAATTATCCATTTCCGGTCTGACTTGCCTCTCCTGCCAATCCTGCTGACCGCGATGAGCACGCGCTTTACAACCTTTGGGTCCTTGCTTTCCTTTATTGTGTTGAGGGTTTCCCGCTCCAAGGCGGTCGCCCTAAGGTTGAACTTCCGAAATTGAACATAAGTTGAATGAATATTGCCATAAACCCTTTTTGACTCCGCGTCCTGCTCCTCGGTGAGCCCGCCAGCCTCAAGGTCCTCAAGCCTCTCAAGCAGAATCTTTCTCATCCTCTTTTTTCTCCTGCTGTGCTTCTTGCTCAGGTCTATCTCCTTGCACTTCGCCACCACGCGCCTCATCACTTCAGGGTTGTCAACGCACCCTGCCGCGCTGGTTATCCCTGCAATAAACTCATCCTCGGGCCACCCAAGCATGTCTTCGTGGCCAAAAACAGCATAAACAGCTTCGTAAGCGTCCTGCGCTTTTTCCTCAGTTGTTTTCTCTTTCGCCATTGACAATACCTTGTTTTTGAGTCTTAAATAACTTTATCAAAACGCTTAAATCCTCCCTTCCCATATACTCCAAAATGCGCATTCCAATAAACGAGGCAGGATACAGTTACATAGCGGCAATGGTTGTGCTTACCGTAATGCTGTACTACGCTGTAGCCAATTACCTCTTTCTGATTCCAGCAGGTTTTGCGTGCTTTTTCATATTCTTCTTCAGGGACCCGGTGCGGGAAATCCCAACAGGGAAGAACATAATTCTCGCGCCTGCAGATGGCAAAGTCCTAAGCATTGAAAAAGAAGCGCACAACGATGCCATTGGCGGTCCTGCAACTGTCATCAAGATATTCCTTTCCCCCTGGAATGTGCACGTGAACAGGGCTCCGGTCTCTGCAAAAGTCATGTCTGTAAAACAACATAGCGGGCATTTCAGGCCGGCATACTCAAAGGGGGCGGACAAGGTAAATGAGCAGAACCGCATCCTTCTGAGCGCTGGGTGCGGCAAGGTGGAGGTTGTGCAAATCGTGGGTTTTCTCGCCCGGAGAATCAAATGCTTTGTAAAAAAGAACGACGAAGTGAGGATTGGGGATAAAATAGGTGTGATACAGTTCGGCTCTGGCACTAACCTGATTCTGTCCAAAACTATAAAAGTCAGTCTAACCGAAGGCGATAAGGTAAGAGCCGGGATCACAATAGTTGCCCGGTACTAAACTATGGGCCGCAGAAACAACATCACCGGATTGATTCCAAATGGGCTTTCAGTGCTTAACATTATATTCGGCTTTTTGTCCATAATCAACGCCATAGAGGGCAGTTATGAAACCGCATCTTTTTTCATACTCCTTGCAATGTTAGCAGATGCGTCAGACGGCAAGGTGGCTCGTAAACTTAATGCAACGAGTGACATTGGCGTAATCTTTGATTCACTGGCTGATGTAATTTCTTTTGGCGTTTCACCGGCAATACTCATATACCTCTATATACTCAACACATTCAGCTACGGGCTTTACCTGGTTATTATGCTTGTTGTATGCGCTGCACTTCGCTTGGCAAGGTTCAGTGTCAGGCCAAACCAGAATTACTTTGCTGGAATTCCAACCCCTGCAGTCGCATTCTTTTTAGCAGCATACGTTATTTCAGGCCTGGTTGTAAACCCAATGTGGCTTGCAGCCCTGGTTGCAGTTGTAAGCATTTTGATGGTAAGCGAGATAAAATTTCCAACATTCAAGTTCTGCTCCCCAAAAAAATTGGCAGTTCTGCTCCTCATAACAGCTGTATTTTTTATCTTGGCTGCATATGACATCCG
>JBDRKL010000013.1:0-47655 GCA_043814055.1 archaeon | reverse complement strand
GGTGCGGAACCGTTAGGTTCTGCGTTCCCGAGTCCATCCCCCGCTACTAATCACAAAAGTGGCTTCACAAAGTGGAGAGCCACCTTGGGAGGTGCGGAACCGTTAGGTTCTGCGTTCCCGAGTCCATCCCCCGCTACTAATCACAAAAGTGGCTTCACAAAGTGGAGAGCCACCTTGGGAGGTGCGGAACCGTTAGGTTCTGCGTTCCCGAGTCCATCCCCCGCTACCATATTTTCAAAAATGAAAATAAAAGTATATCTTTTGAATTCCTTTGCAAAAACAGCAGGAGGCGGAAATCTAGCAGGTGTTGTGCTGGATGCAGATTCGCTTTCTGATTCGGAGATGTTATCTATTGCGAGGAAAGTTGGATTTTCTGAGACTGCGTTTGTTCAGAAATCGGATAAAGCAGATTTTAAAGTTAGATTTTTTACGCCGGCAAAGGAAATTGATATTTGTGGACATGCGACCATTGCAACTTATTCATTGTTGGCGAAGAAAGGATTAGCAAAGCCAGGAAAATACAAACAGGAAACAAGAGCTGGTGTTTTGGGAATAGAAATTAAAAAAGATTTGGTGTTTATGGATTTGGCCCTGCCCAAATTTTTTGAAGAAATAAACAAGAAAGAGATTGCTGATTGTTTGAATTTGGATGAAGAGCAACTTAGTGCAGAGCTGCCTAGCCAGATTGTTTCAGCTGGGTTGCGAGATATAATAGTGCCAATCAAGGATATTAAATCTTTAGAAATGTTTGAACCAGATTTTAAGAGAATAACTGAACTTAGTAAGAAGTATGATGTGATGGGGCTGCACGTTTTTACACTTGAAACCAAAAATAACTCAACTGCACACTGCAGGAACTTTGCTCCGCTTTATGGAATACCAGAAGAGTCCGCAACAGGCACTTCAAGCGGGATTTTAGGATGTTATCTTTACAAGCACAAAGTGGCTGTGGATTATAAAAATCTTATTTTTGAGCAGGGATACACGATGAATAAGCCGTCAGAGATTAGAGTGAGATTAAAGACAAAAGGGAAGACCATCCAAGAAGTCCAAGTTGGCGGTACTGCCTCGCTAGAAGGGGAAAAAGAGGTTACAGTTTGAAATGAGCCGTAAAGAAGTTGTCCAAACCACTCCAAAAGAATTTGCGAAATACATTGGCTTCGTAGCAATTGCTCTCCTCGCAGTCCTCTCCACCAACATCTTTTTAGGATTCGCTTACGCCGATATAGGTTTTGTAGGATTCTTGCTACTGCTCGCGGTTGGCTCACGGATTCCGCAGAAGTTTGCTCCTGATGCTTGGCCCATTGAGCTCGTTACGCTCGCCATGTTTGTTGCTGCGCTGAAGTATGGCTCACTTGCCGGGGCATTGGTTGGCGCTTCGGCGCTTGGGTTGAGCAGGTTTTTCACAATTGAGAGGCCGCAGGATGTTGTTGTTGCAATGATTGGGATGAGCGCGCTTGCTGTGCTTGCGCCGTGGGTTTATGGAATTATGGGGACTTATGCTCTTGCGGGTTTGATTCTTGTCTTGATTTATGACTTGGGCACTGGAATTTTCTACACAGTGACCGGGCACAGCTTCGTTGGCTGTTTCAAGTTCGCGCTCATCCACGTGCCGCTGAGCTATTTGATTATTAAATATGGTGCTGAGTTTCTAATTGGTTTTTAAATCACCAAGCTAAGAGGCATAGTGGTGATTTAAAGACAGCGGATTTCAAAGGAATTCGCTGGAATTTTAAAAAATATAAAAAGCAAGGGCGTTGCTTCCGCCCTTGCTTGGTTAGCATCTAATCGCTTAGAGCTTCTTGATCCTGTCCACTCCAACTTTTCTAACTGTTGGCTTCCACACGTTCTTTGGCAGCCAGCTTGGGGCGTTTGCAGGTGCAGAGACCTTCTTTCGAGATCCCTTAAAGTTGTGCACAGAGTATGTGCCGTCTTGGTTGCGCCTGCCTCTCTCCCTCAGCTTAATGTCAGTAAAGTTTCGGGTAGCGGCTTTCAGAGCTGCCTGTCGCGGAGCAGAACCTGAGAAAACGTGTTCTGTATCCTTATTGGCAGTCCTGAGTACGTAATACTTCTTTTCAGCCATGATTTCCACCTCCTGGTAAGCTTTTTAACAAGTATGCGTAGCCACTACCCCTTTATAAAGGTATCGCTTCGTGCCGGTCCTGTGCCAAGCATAGCGATTTTAACGCCAGCCAATTCTTCAAGCCTTTCAATGTATTTTTTGGCTGCGGCAGGGAGGTCTTCATACTTGGAAACCGATGTGCTGAGGTCAAATCCAGGCATTTCCTCGTAGACTGGCTTGCAGTTTTCAAGGTTAACTGGAGGGGATGTTGTTTGTTTCCCGTCAATTTCGTAAGAAGTGCAAATCTTGAGTTTTTCAAGCCCAGAGAGAACATCAAGCTTTGTGAGCGCGATTTCTGAAACGCTGTTTATTCTGACAGCGTATTTTACCAGCACAGCGTCAAACCATCCGCACCTTCGCGGCCGGCCTGTTGTTGTGCCGAACTCTTTGCCAGTTTCAAGCAGGTGCTTGCCGATTTTGTCACCGAGCTCGGTTGGGAATGGACCATTGCCGACTCTGGTTGTGTATGCCTTGGTTACTCCAATTATCCGATCTATTTTCATCGGACCCACGCCGAGCCCGGTGCACGCGGCTCCAGCCACTGTATTTGAGCTTGTCACGAACGGGTATGTGCCGTGGTCAATGTCAAGCATTGTGCCCTGGGCGCCTTCAAGAATTATGTTTTTTCCAGCTTCAAGAGCTTCATTTATGCGGAGTGACGCGTCGCCGGCGTATTTTTTCAGGCCTGGATAATCTTCAAGAATGTCGTGGATTCGCTTTCCGATTCTGGAGACTTTTGCGCAGTAGGTCGGGCCAATGCCCTTTTTTGTGGTTCCGATTTTAGAGTCCTTGGCATCGGTTTCAAGATTTTCCTTGCTTATCACGTGGGCTTTTTCAGAGATTAGTATTTTTGAAGCGTCAAGCCCGGCGTCTTCAACATATTTTATTTCATCAAGAAGCGCTTTCGGCTCAAGAACCATTCCATTCCCGAGAACAATTTCCTTGCCGCGGACTATGCCGGACGGGAGAAAGTGCAGCTTGAACGTTTTGCCGTCAACGATGACAGTGTGGCCAGCGTTGTTGCCGCCCTGGAAACGCGCGACTATGTCAGCGTCCTCTGCAAAGTAGTCAACCACTTTCCCTTTTCCCTCGTCGCCCCACTGGGTTCCGATTATTATTGTTGCTGGCATTTTAATTCTTAGTCAGTGAGAGGATTGCCTTGGCGATGTCGCCGCCGGATTCTTCAAGAGCTTTCTGCGCGTCTTCCTCAGAGACCCCGGCCTGAGACACGACCATCTCAACGTCGTCCTCGCTCACGTCCAGTGACACTGAGCCCGCGTTCTCCTGCACATCGCCGGATATCTGGAAGGATTCCTGTCCCTGCACTTTCATGCGGGAAACCTGAGGGTTGCTTATCCGCATCTCACTTCCATTCTTGAGGAATATCACAACTTCCTCCGCGTCTATTTGCTCAGTGCTCATCCCGAGCTGCTTCATCATTTTTTGCATCTGTTTAGGATTTAGGTTTGGCATCATTGTTTTGTCCTCCGATTGATTTTGCTACTGGCGCGGCTGGATTTGCTACTGGATTTGCAGCCGGCGCTGGTTGAGTTGGCGCTGCTGGTGTTGCTGATTTTGGAGCAGCTGCCTGCGCTGGCGGCTCAAGGTCACGCTTGTCAAGGACTAGAACTCCTGGCGCTCGCTTAACCATTATCGGCTTTCTTCGACCAACAATGTACTTGATGTCCTTGTTGCACGCGTCATTGATTAAGCTCTGGTCAAGATCCCAGCTGACTATCAATGCCTGTGCCTTCCCTTTCTGCAAGTTCTCAAGCACGTCTTCAAGGTCTGCCTTCGGCACTTTTCCAACCTCGCGGAAGTTTGCGCCACTCTGCTTGAGCAGGCACGCCTCGGTCGGGCCTATGCCGTTGAGAATTTTCCCAAGAGCCTTGAACTCGGGCTGGTACGGAACTTTCTGTGGAGTTGGCATTGGTCTGCGATCACGGTCAAATGACCTTCGCGGTGGCGCGTGGCTCCTTGGAGCTGGGCGAGGATGCCTTTCAAAAGTTCTTGATGCTGGCGCGGTTGCTCCACCCGGTCTTGCCTTGGTCTTGCTCCTTAGCGCTTTTATTGAGTCCTTCTGGGTTAGTTCTTCAACTTCAAGCCCGGTTGGCGCGCTCGCGACGAAATCAACAGATACCATCTGCTGAAGCGCCTTCAGAATTAAGTCGCCCCCTCGGTCTCCGTCCACGAAAACAGTAACCTGCTTTCCGCGACACATATCCTTGAGGGATGGCGGCGCGTTTGTCCCGCCGACCCCGAGCACGTTTGGTATGCCGTGCTTTAAGAGATTTAGAACATCTGCGCGGCCTTCCACTAGAATTATCTCAGATGCAGTGTCAAGCGTTGGACCCCCAGGGAGCTTGTCTGGACCGTACTCTTTCAGGTCTGAAGTGCGGATGTTGTTCTTGACCTGCGTGCTCAGCTCCTGCGACTCCGGCACTGACTCACCCATCTTGTCCAAAAGCGCTTGGGCGCGGCCAACAACGAAGTCGCGCTTTGAAGTTCGCACGTCCTCTATGCCTTCGATGATTATCTTTGCATTGCAGGGGCCAACTCGGTCTATGGTCTCAAGCGCGGCTGCGATGAGCGCTGTGTCTTCCTTGCTCAAAGAGGTTGGTATTTCTATGAACCCATCTGACTTGCCCTCTTTGGACTGAATCGTTACTTCAATGCGGCCAATTCTGCCGCTCTTCTGAAGCTCTCTTAGTTCTAGTTCATCCCCGAGCAGTCCTTCGGTCTGGCCGAAAACTGCCCCTATCACGTCCGGTTTCTCAACTACGCCAGTTGCGTCAATCTTTGCCTTGATTATGTATTTTGTAGCGGACATTCCTATTTTTCCCATTTTATTTCATCTCCTTGTGTATAGAACTCAGTTAAAAATTTCCAAGGCCATTTGGCCAGAAGCGTGGTAAGTATCAATTCCCAGAAGTCTCAGCGCTGACTGCCGGTGGTTTGTCCAGCGGCTGTGCGGGCGCGTTCATCTTATCGGTCTGATGAGCAAGATCCTGAGTTGATGACATTCTTGATCTGTTGCCACGTTAGGTCAACTTCTACATACTTGATGCGTGATGTGTGACCGCCCACGAGTTCAACCCGCGGGCTTTCTCCTGCTTTGCGCAGGAGCTTCTTAAGGAAATTTGTGAGTTCCTTGTTTGCCCTCCCGTCTTGGGGAGGGGATTTAACCGAGACCTTTAATTCCTTCTCGCCAACCACCTCCACCTCCAGTTCGGGTGCGTTCGGCTTTACACGAATCCTAAGTCTCATGATATGAATGCTCGGGGTTCCCAATATTAACACCCAGGATCATCGATTGAACAGGTCGTACTCCACTGAGTAACCCTCATATCGAGACCTCGAGCAGATTATAGTGTGCTTTGGGGTTTTTAAAGGTTGTGAAAGGGGCTTCGCGAGCGCGACGAGCGAATGCCCCCGGCCTACCTCCGTGGCCAGGCGGAGTTTAAAAAGGTTGTGAAAAGCCTGAAGTTGGTAGTTTGGGGTTCGTAGTCGATAGCCTACTATTAACTACAAACCACTAACTTGAAATCACTTCACAGTCTCAATTATGTCCCGTTCAGTAAGAAGCCCAACCACTTTCTCACCGTCAAGAACTGGCAGGCCACCAACGTCAAGTTCCTGCATCAGGGTAGCCGCGTTCATCAAGAGCTCGTCCGGCGTCGTGGTTACCGGGTCGTGCATTACCTCGTCTATTTTTGCGTCAAGAATGTCCGGTGAGAATTTGACCGAGAACAGTGTTACAAGGTCGCGGGCGGTTACTATGCCGGCTAGCTTGCGCTCGGTGAGGATTGGCAGGCGGCGGAAGTGGTTGCGGAGCATCGCCTTCGCAGCGTCCGAGACTGACATTCCTGCAGTGCCGAACATAACTTCCTTGGTCATTACCTCTGAGACCTTGGCGGTTGTGTGCTGTTTTGAGGCTAGGTGCGCGAAGTCGCGCTCGCCAACAGTCCCGATTATCTTGTCGCCGTCCATCACAGGGAGGCCGCCGTGTCCGGTCTCCAGCAATATCTTAAGCACGTCCTTTAGGCTGTCCTTGTGAGAGACTCCTATGAAAGAGCCTTTCATCAGCTCACGTATTGGCTCGTTTATCGCTGAGGTTAGGTTGCCCTTGTGCTTCTCTGACACGAGCCTGAAGCGGTCGCCGCCGCCGAGAAAGTCAATTATGTCCATGGCGGTCAGGATGCTGAGGAGCGTGTTGTCCGGTTCTGTTATGAATATGCGGCGAACGTGGTTTTCTGCCATCAGGTCTGCCGCGTTCTTTATCGTGTTCTCCTTTTGAATTGTCAGGAACTCTGTGTTGGCTATTTCCATTACTGAGCCCTCGTTTGTCGCGTTGTTTGTCTTGAACTCAACTGGATTAAAGTTGTGCGTGCGCATCTTGCCGCGCAGGTTTTGCATTGATGAAAGTTTGGTCATTGTAGATACCCCCGTATTAAGTCACGCCTTGACACCAGCCCAACGAGTTTGCCATCAACAACCGGCAGGATGTTGGTTCCAGTTTTTAGGATTTTTGAAGTCGCCTCGTGAATCGTGTGTGTTGGCTTGAGTATGAATCTTGCCTCCTCTCCCTTAATGTTAAGCATAACGGTTTCAATGCTAGCGGACTTTCTCGACTTCTCTGATTCTTTACCAAGCCTGGACTTCTTGTTCTCCAGAAGCTCGCGGCTGGAGATTATGCCGACGAGCTCGTCCTTGTTAAGGATTGGGAAACTTGAGTGTTCGGTCATGGCGGGCCAGACGCGGGAGAGCAGGTCTTTTGGAGAGAATGTGGTTATATTCGTGTCCATCAGGGCAGATACCTTTTTGCGCTTGACTTTCATCCGTTTGGACTGGGAGAAAGCCCGAAGTATATCAACATCCCGGATTAATCCTAGGAACTTGCCGTTTTCAAAAACAGGCGCCTGCTTTATTTGATTCTGGACGAGCGTGCGCGCGGCGGTCATGACTGAGTCGGTTGAGTTTATGGGTATTAAGGGCTTCCACAGAAGGCCTCCCACCGTGATGTTTGACTTTGTTGAAGTAACCTTAACTAGGTCGGAGCGCGTTAGTATTCCAACGAGTTCGCTGCCCCGAAAAACTGGCATAGCTCTGGTGTTGTTCTTGCGGAACTGCGCCCTTGCCTTTGACGCCAAGTCAGTGTAGGAGAGGCTGGGGCAGGGTTTTATCAACTCCTTTGTTTGCATCATTTATTTTCCCTCTTCATCAGATGCCTTACAGTCTTGGCAAACGTGTGCGTCGCCAACCTGTTCAAGGTATTCTGCGTAGTTTCCGCAGACCTCACAATCCCCTTCTGTGCCGGACTGCAGGAAGCCGCTGGTATCCTGCGCCTTTATCGCAGCAAGTTCAAGCAAAAGCTCTATCTCCCGCGGCGCAATCCTGACAATGTCCTCTGCGCTGAGGATTCCGATGAGCTCTCCATTTTCCTGGACCGGCAGTTTTCGTATCTTGTTCTTTTGCATGGTCTTTGCCGCGTCCATTATGCTGTCGTCCGGGCTTATGGTTATAAGCGGCTTTGCCATTACTTCCAAAATCTTGATTTTTGACGGCAGTTTGTCGTTGGCAAGCACGTCCAAAAGATCGCGCTCGGTCACTATTCCTACTGGCTCGCCGCCAGTGAGAACCACGAGTCCGCCGAGCTCGTGCTTCACCATGAGCTTCGCGGCGTCAGACACATTATCCCCGGGGGTAACTGTAATAACCTTGCGGGTCATTGCATCCCTGACTGAAATTCTGCTTGTTGCCATTATTACACCTCAAGCTGGACTAATTGCAGGGAGTATAAAAAGTTAACTCAAAATTATTTTATGCGCTGCTGCGCATTGATTTTAAGCAAGTAAGTGTGGACTGCGTCTGGAACAAGTTCTTCCCAAGGCGCGGAGTTTTTTATCCGCTCACGGACCAGAGTTGAGCTGTAGGGAGAGATTCGTTTTATTTGTTTTACCTGAAATCCAGCTTCGGAGAAGCAGTGGCGGGTTTTTGGGTCGTCTGAGGTGCAGACTGAGTCAAATTTAACCTGGGTCTTGGCGAACTTAACATAAGGTGCCTGGATTGAGATTATTTTATAATTTTCAATTTCAGCCTCGGCGAGCGCGAGTTCAATCATTTCTTTTCGCTCTGAGGTTGTGAATGGTTCGGAGGTTTCAGAGATGGCTATGACTACTTTCTCGTTCTCTGCGAGGATTTGCTTTATCGCGCCGAGGTGGCCTAAATGAAAAGGCTGGAACTTGCCGATGAATAGAGCTGTGGTCATTAGTCTAATGAATGGATTTTCTCTGCGAATTCGCTGAGCTCCCAATAGATTTTTTTTGAGATTTTTTCTAAATCTTTTTCAGTTTGGTCTAAAAGATTCCCCTGACCATCACTCACAGCCATCCAAATTAGGCTAGGAAGCTTTCTGCGGAAATACATGCCAACGCTTTCTGCAATTTCCTTGCCCTCTCCCCTGTCGGGCTGTCTTGAAAAACCAATGCCTGGATGTATTTGCTTTGTGAACCTTGAAACGCCTTTTCCAAACCATTCTTTTGGGAGCTTTTTTAAAAAAGAAACGCAGAACTTGATGTATTTTTTGTTGTCGTCAAAGTATATGACTATTTTGTTGGATTGCATCATTTCCTGCAGCTTGGCTACCAAAAGCTTTTTCTCTGGGACAAAATCTCTGAGCACCCAGTTTTCGTCCACATAAGGGATTCCATTAAGATGGTTTGATTCTAAAAACGATTTTAAAGTCTCCAACGGATAGGGGGCGCCATTAGATAGTTCTATAAGAGTATCAGACCCATCGCCTTCTTTACGGAGCACAGCTTTTACATGTTGTGCAGAGTCCCGAATTGCGGCAATGTATTCATTTCGCATTTTTTCATACAGTTTTGGATTATGATATTCGTAGGGGAATTTTAACCATCGAACAGAATTTAGTTTAAAACCACAGCTTGGGCAAATATTTGCAGTTGGGCTAATTTTTTCTTTGCATTTTGGACACTTGTTTACATTTTCAAAAGATTCTCCGCATTCTGGACAAATGTTTGCATTGTCTATGCTAGGTGAATGGCAGCGAGGACAAGTATCCAATCGGGCGAGCTTTAGAATTTCAACAGCAAGGTCTTGTATGTGAAAGGGGCTGGCGTTTATGTATAGTCTGTACTTGACGTCAGAAGCGTCCATTGGTCCGCGGAATTGCTTGCCTAAAGAACCAACGACAATGTCATTCTTAGCTAAAATTTGAGTTAGTTCATTGAAAGAATGTTTAGCCTCTTTTTGCATTTCTTGGGCGTTTTGCGGCGCCCCTGCATATTCGTTTGCAACTTCAAGAACCAGTTCCTCGTCTGCCAGGTTTTCGGATAGGAGTTTGACAAAGGTGTGGCGGAGCTGCACTTCATCTTTCGCATAGAGCTTCCCTGCCTTAAGTTCAGAATATGCCTCAAAAACAGACTTGTGTATATCCTTAAAAATTGCCGTTTTTATTTTTCGGTTGTGCATAGTTTGTTTATCTTTGGCTTTGCTTATTAAGTTTGCCTGCAATGGGAAAGTATAATTATAATCGGGTTCAAGAAAGCCGCATGTTCATGCAGAAACAATATGAAGAGGCTTGCCAGCTTGTCAAGAATTCCAGGTCAATCCAGATAGTCACGCATATTGATGCTGATGGCTTGAGCGCGGGCGGGATTATTTCAAAAGCGTTGAAGAGGCAAGGGAAGGATTTCAATGTTGTCCCGCTGGCAAGCATTTCAAAGAAATCTGTTGCGAATCTTGAGCCGGACGAATTGAATATTTTCACAGATTTGGGCTCCGGGAATTTGAATGTTCTCGCAGAGAAGTTCAGGAAAGAGAAAACGATTATTCTTGACCACCACCAGGTGCACGGCGAGGCGTGGAAAGGGCTTGTGCACGTGAACCCGTGCCTTAAGGGGCTGGATGGCTCAAGGGAAGTTTCGGGCGCAGGGCTGAGCTATTTCCTGGCAAAAGCAATGGACAAGGAGAATATTGACCTGAGCGGGCTTGCGATTGTTGGCGCAGTAGGAGACATTCAGAATTTCTGGGGAAAGCTTGAGGGGATTAACACTGAAATTTTGAAAGATGCGATTGATGAGAAAGTTTTGGAAATGGAAACTGATTTATTGCTCTATGGCAGGCACACGAGACCAGTTTACAAGTCACTGCAATATTTCACTGACCCGTTTGTTCCGGGGATTTCAAATAATGAAAGCGGTTCAATTTCGCTTTTGCAGGCGCTGAATATTCCGCTCAAGGAAGGCGATTTGTGGAGAGCTGCGATTGACTTGAAGCACGAGGAGAGGCAGAAGATTACTTCAGAGCTGATTCAGAGAGCAATGGAGAAATTGCCGCCTGAATTAATGGCGCATATTCCTGAGCTGTTTGTTGGGGACCATTATACCAACGTGAGGGAGGATGACAGGACTGAGCTGAAGGGTGTGACGGAATTCTCAACCTGCCTGAACGCGACAGGAAGGAACCGCAGGCCTGAGGTTGGGCTCAGGATTGCAGAGGGAAAAAGGGGAAAATATTATGATTCATTGATGAGCCTGCTTAGGAAGCACAGGCAGAATATTGCAAAGGGTTTGAACTTTGTAGAGGAGAACGGGATTAAGGTTGGACCGCTGGGCTATGCGCAGTATTTTGACGCAGGGGAAGAGATTGCATCAAATATTATCGGAACCGTGGCAGGGATGAGTTTGGCTGGGGAGAATAGAGACCCTTACAAACCGATGCTTGGATTTTCAATGACTAGTGGAGGTTATAAGATTTCTGCAAGGTGTTCAAGAGTTCTTGTTCTGCAGAAGATTGATATGGCAAATTCTTTGAGAGTGGCTGCTGAATCATTTGGCGGGTTTGGTGGGGGCCATTCAGTTGCGTGCGGAGGATTTATACCAAGTAATGACATAGAGAAGTTTGTTGAGAGGTTTGAGAGGAGTATGATGAAAAAATGATTTTAGGAAGTGAAAAGATTCTGGAGCTTTGCAAGGAAGGTTTGCTTGAGAACTTTGAAGAGAAGCACATTGAGAGCTGCGGGGTTGATTTGAGGATTGGGAAGATTTACAGGTTGAAGAGCGGGGCGAAGCTTGGGGTTGATGACAGGCAGACCCCGGAGATTGAGGAAGTTGCTGAGAATACTATTATTTTAAAACCCAATGAGTACGTGCTGGTTGAGACTATGGAAAAAGTTAATATGCCGAGCGATTTGTGCGCGTGGATGAGGCAGAGGAGCACGCTGCAGCGTTGCGGGGTTTCACTTTTTACTGCATTGATTGACCCTGGTTTTAATGGGACTTTGACTTTTGGTATGAAGAATCAGGGCGAGTTTGAATTTGAGGTTGAGCGTGGGGCAAGGGTTGGGCAGATTATTTTTGAAAAAGTTGAAGGCGGAGTTAAGAAGTATGACGGGAAGTATCAGGGCGGGAAAGTGGTTTAGAGTAATTTTGAGGCACGTGTTTATTTAATAAAAAGTTACTTCTGAGCGAGAAGTATGTCTTCCTTCTTGACTGTCTTGCGCTTTGCGTGCAGGGCAAGCGTGTTTGCCTTGGTTGCGATTTCCACCGCGTGCTCTTCCAGGACGTCGCGGAGCTTTTCCTTCGCGTCCTCAGAAACTCTGCCTGCGCCGGCCTTCTTGATTATGCGCTCAATTGCCGCAAGAGGTATCTCAGCCATAGGATGAGTTTGTAAAGGAGATTTTAAATACATTTGGGATTTAGGGAGATTTGATGATTGGATACTTAATAGCAGGAGTTGCGCTGATTGGGTCATTGATTGGGTCCTGGACTGACATTAAGACCCGCGAGGTTTCAAACTGGGTCTCGTTCGGACTCATATTTGCGCTGCTCGGGCTCAGGGTTGTTGAGGGTTTTGTGATTGGAAGCTTTGACACTTTTCTCGTGTGCCTTGGAGTTGGCGGAGCTTTCTTCGTGATGGGGCTGGTCCTATTTTACTCACAGCAGTGGGGCGGGGCTGACCTAAAGCTCATAACAGCTTTTGGGATTGGATTTGGAGTTTTGCCTTTAGGATTTTTGCCACTGAACATTGGACCGTGGCCGTTTTTCCTCACGCTTTTGATGAACTTTTTCATAATCACCGTGGTCTACTCGGTTGCTTACGCGGTTAAAAAAGCGCTTAATGAGCCAAAGGTGATGAAGGACTTCAAGAAGTCTATGCACAAGCACGAGCCAATAATTGGGCTTGCCTTGATTCTTATCTCAATTGTTATTGGAATGTACTACACTTGGCTCTCGTGGATGGTTTTTATTCCCTTGCTATGGTTTATGTCAAGATTTCTGAAGGCTGTTGAGAAGAACTGCATGTATAGAGAAGTTACTGTTAATCAGCTTGTTGAGTTTGACATACCGGAGGTGGCTATCAAGGTTGGGAAAAAAGTTATTGCTGGAACGAAAGACCCGAATGGTATGACACTTGAGCAGATTGCTGAGATAAAGAAGCTTGTAAAGGCAGGAAAGCTACCGAGGAAGTTTAACGTGAAATGGGGCGTTCCGCTTATTCCCGTATTCCCAATAACTCTAGTTGTGACTCTTTGGTATGGAGATGTGCTACTGGCGTTTCTTAAGTTATTGACCGCCTAGAGAAAATCAAGGAGTGTTCCTTTCTTGACATTCATTTCTGAGTAGTTCTTGGCAAGGGAGATTCTTTGCGTGATTTTGTCCTGCGTGACTTCGCGCGGAAACCAGGAGCCCATCTTGTTCAGCGTGAATGAGGCTGTTGTCACCCCTGTCCAGCCGGCTTTCTCCACGTTGCCGCTCTGCAGGTACTCGGCAAGGAACCCGCCGGCAAAGCTGTCGCCGCAGCCAGTGCGATCTATTGTAGATGTTCGCGGGGCTGGGAATAGGTGGAACTTTCCATTGTGGTAGATTGCAGAGCCCTTTGAGCCCTTTGTGAGAACGATGACATCCGGACCTTTTATTTTCTTTACTGCGTCGTAGATGTTATCCTCGTGCGCGAGCATTTTTGCCTCGTGGTTGTTGCAGAAGAGCACGTGCACATTCTTGAGCATTTTAACGAACGTGCCGTCGTACTCTGACTCGTACGCTGGCCAGAGCGCGACTGAGATTGTTGCATTCTTGAGTGACTTGTAGGAGAGGTATTTCATCTGCGTCTTTGGATGCGCTGCGGAGAGGTGGATGTGCTGAGTCCTGAGGTAATGGCTTGGAATGTCGCTGTGCGTGAGATTGTCCTCTGAGTTGAAAATCTCGTTGAAGTTAAGGAGGTCGCCCTTGGAGTTGTAGTGGAGCTCAAAACGCGGCGAGGATTTTCTTGTTATTATTCCTGAAGTGTCAACGCCGTGGAGGCGGAGCTCGTTGAGCCAGGTCTTCTTGAAGTCCCTGCCAACGCGGGAGAAAATTCCAGTCCTGAGGCCGCAGGCGGCGGCAGAGGTTGAGACCGCTGCGGCTGAACCGCCTGGCCTTGTGTAGGTGCGCGAGCCCTCTATTTTGATAGTGTCTATAGAAACGTTGCCTATTGTAACTAGGTCAAGTTTTGAATTAGATGTGTCAGCCATTTCTCCCCAGCATAAAATTATCAGGAAGGGTTAAATAGGTTACTCTTTGAAAATTTGGCCCTCAAAGCGGTAAATCTTCGCGTCTTATAAGATCATTTTTTGTCACGCCACTTGATGTACCCTTGTCTTGCTTTGTTCCAAGTTGTCTCAATATTCGACCCCAGTTCTACGCCCTGCTGTTTGGCGCCTATGAACAAATCGTCTATAATACCCCAATGCTCTGAACCCACTTTCTTTTCATCCACGATAGCTGCCAACTCCTTTACAGGAAGATATTTTGCCGCCTCTGGGTGTCGTTCTATGGCGTCATGCATTCGATAAAAAGCAGGAATGCAGGTCTCCTTGGATTTTAGTGTTGGTGTCAAAAGCTCTATAATCTCTCTAGGATTGTTTTTTATCATGCGTTTGAGGACGTTGTCAGATAGGTGATGAGGAATATCGTAGTCCTTAGGTTGTCCGGGGAGTCCTACATTCATTGCCAAACCCCTCGTGATGTCACTCCCAAAACCGGTCACAAAGATAGGTCCTGCGCCAGCCTTTACGCATTCGTCTGGATAGTCCCATGCGATGTAGGACAATGCTTTAAAAGCAAAACACTTTTCTTCATAAAACTCCTGGTCAGAAGGCCAACCAAGCTTGGATATTTTTTTGAACTCAATCTCAGCTATGCGTATTAATGCTGTCACAGCCCACAGAATGTATCTGTCAAGGAAATGCTTGTCCGTTTCATCAATTTTCGCAGCTCTCGGAGACCTCGCAAGAGGTGAGAAGGAGGGGACTTTGTGATTTGCATGGAGGAAAAGAATTCTAGAAGCGCTTTGGATTGACCCCCATGTGTCTTCATTTATTTTGCCTTTCGCCAATTTAGTTAGAGCAGGTATTACGGGTTTTAAAAGCTTAAATTCAATCTCGGAGGGGTGGAGAGGTCCATACTTATCTCTACTATTGTCCATAAAAGTTTGAAGACCAGTTATACAGTTCTCGCTCACTTCTTTGTCGCCATCATTTATTCCATCTGACAGTGCTTTGAGTATTTCAAAATCGCGAACATAAGCAATGATCATCGGGGCATTTCTGCGCACGCGCACATCTGGGTCTTGCATTAATTTCAAGCCGGGCTTAATTAAGTGTTTATCTGAACTCCTACGCCTTGATACATAGTACCTCAATGCCTTTGTAATGTTTACACGCACTTCTCCAGAATCCTCTTTTTCAAGTGCACTTATTAAAATACTATCAAAAACTATAAGCGGACCCGTTTTTGAAATAGCAACAATTGTCTCTGACGTGAATATGCGTTCCTTTTCATCTTTGCTGTTCAACTTAAGTTTCAGAGCATCTGAGATTTTATCTCGATTCTTCTCTGCAAGGCCAGTAAGTATTTTTACAATGTTTTTGCGAACCGTTTCATCTTCGTCTGAAACTGCAATCAGCAAAGCGTCTAAATCCTCTAAAATCTCTTTAGGGTAGTCCTCCACCATGCCTGCGAGAAGTTTTGTGTGGAACCTGCGCAGTGCTACGTTGTCACTCTTTAAAGCTGTTCTCAATACTTCTGAGATGTCTGCCGTGCCCATACTATATTTTTGTCATCTCTTCTATAAAAACTTAGCTTTCTTTGAAAATTTGGCCCTGAAACTTGTACACTTTTGTTTCCTTGTCTTCCCACGCGTCAGCGGGGAGGCCGGTCTTGAGGCAGGTGTGCTCGAGGAATTGCTCCTCGCCCCACCTCCACTCCGCCGCGACCTGCGGGAGCAGAAGTCCGCGGTTCATGCCGCGCTCCACGATGAGGCCGTCCACGCCGAGTTGGATTTCATGACGGTACTGGACCGGGTTCCTTACTTTTATGAGCTTTGGCGGGGTTAGGATTGTGATTTCGATTTTTAGTTCGGGAAGTTCGTCTGGGGTTACCGGGGGGAAGCGCGGGTCCTGGGTGGCTGCGTTTATTGCTGAGTCCATTACTGCTTCGATGAGGGGTTTTATTGGCTCTGGGTATCCGATGCAGCCGCGGAGCTCTTCGTTTTTGTTGAGTGTTACGAAGACTCCGTATTTTTTGTCGAATTCCTTGTCGTAGGATTTCGGCTTCGATGGTTTCACTCCGCTCAGGAAGGAGTCAATTGTGCTGCGGGCTATTTGAAGCAAGAAAGTGCCTTGGGCTGGGGTTAGGGTCATATAGAGATTCATAGGCGCTTTTTTTATATATCATTGCCCCCTACAGTATTGTATGGGAGAAGGAATTCGGGTGGAAGAACTTCAGGAAGAAGATTGGGAAGAGGCAACTAAGGTTTATGCAGAGTGCAGGAGGTTTCAGACTCCGACAAACAGCTTTTCGCGAAAAGACACGCTTGGGGATGAGTTTAAGAAAGCAAAGTGCCGTGTCTTAAAGCGAGGGGAGAGAGGAATACGCGGTCTGGTTGTTTTCAATGTTGAAGGATTAGTTCACAAGCATATTATGCTACACTTCATAGGTACTTTGGATAGGGGTGGATATAATGGAAAAATCCTATTGCAGAATCTTGTAATATATGCCTTTGAGGCGAATGTGAAAATGATTTATTCAGAGGTCAGTAGCATTGATATGGGTGCACGGGCTTTTTTTAAAAAATACGGTTTTGAAGAATATGAAACACGAGAGTCTGAAATTCTTGGGACGCGAATTTACAAGATTCGAGCTAGAACTCAAGAAGTTTTTAACAAAATATGTAGAGTTAAGTGATTTACTCTTCCCCAAGGAAAACTTCAGCCATCTTCGCGAGATATATATATGAAGAGAATCTTAAGTAAATTATGACCATAGATTGCTCCCTTGGCATTATTGACGAAACTAGGGAAGGTCTTGTATTTCCGTGGTATAGGCGCCTTGTTTTCTATATGAGTTCTGTCAGAGGGTCCAAGGATTTAGAAGGGATTACGGAGAGGCTAATGAGAGGGCTGTCAAAAGAGAGTAAAATAAGAGGAAAGCAGCTGTTTAAGAAAAAATACGGGGACGAGATATATTATGCAGTCATAGAAATCCACGCTCCAATATATGATTTTCAAAGATTTATGCTAAACCTAGCAGAACTTCTAGACGATAGACGTGGGGGTGACACTAGCAAACTGTGGCCAAGAGTTGGTATTTTGAAGTACAACAAGTCAAATGAAATGGACTTTAAGTGGAGCAAGCACAGGAGAGAGCCACTTAAAATGAAAAACGGCAGCTATAGGTTCGCAATGGACACTACGTATATAAGTAGCAGAGAAGCCCTTCTCGACCATGACGACCCCACCCGCCTTGTTTTCTATATGAGCTCTGTCAAGAATCTTGAAGACCTGAAAGAGATTAAGAAGAAACTGATGCAGGGACTGTCTAAAGATAGTAAAATAAAAGGGAAGAAATTATTTGACAAGCCACATGAAGACCGGCTATATTTTGTGGTTATACAAGTTTTTGCTATGCCAGAGGACTTTAACAAATTTATGCTGAACTTAGCGAATCTTGTAGTGAAAAGAAGGGAGAAAGGTTCCAAAGGATTGCTACCAATAGTGGATATTCTAAATTATGAAAAAAACCGCGATATAAAAAGGTTTAGAACCGACTATTTCTGTAGGACGTACTGGTAAAAGTTTACTCTTCCCCTAAGAAAACTTCAGCCATCTTCGCGAATGCTGGTCGGGTTATGAACAATCCAATCAAGACGCCGAGGATTGTGACTATTGTGAAGCCCCTGAAGAGGAATTTGCCTTGGGCTGGGGTTAGGGTCATATAGAGATTCATAGGCGGTTTTTTTATATATGGTTGTGTATACAGTATTGGTATGGTAGACTGCATAGAATTTCTTTTGGGAGAGAATTTGGAGGAAGCGGCTGGTGTCTATGTTCGGGCAGCGAAGCTGGAAAAACCACCAGGTAACATGCCTGAAGAGCTCGTTAGGAAAATGCTCAGGCGGCACAAATGCTTCGTGTATAAAAGTGATGGAAAGATTACAGGCCTTGTGGTTTTCCGCGTCCATGGATGGGGCAGGATCAGGCCGAAAAGGGTTAAAATAAATTTCATAGGCACCATTGAAACTGGGAAAGGCATTGGAAAGAAGCTGATGAGGAAAGTTGCCGAGCATGCAGTGGATGATGGCGCTAATATTATTTATTCTGAGGTGAGCGGCATTGATGCTCGGGCAAGAGCGTTTTACAAAAAGCTCGGGTTTGATGAATATGGAACAACTGAATCCCCAGTTTCCGGGGTTTTACTGTATAGGATTAAGGCTAAGGCAGAAATGGTTTTGAGAAGTGCGCAGTGATTTACTCTTCCCCGAACAACATCTCAGCCATCTTCGCGAACGCAGGGCGGGTTATGAACAATCCAATCAAAACGCCGAGGATTGTGACTATTGCGAAGCCCCTAAGCATGTGAAGCCCTGTGAACATTGGCAATAGGAGGGAGAACATTGCTGCGATTGTGGTTGATGCTGCGATTATAACGATTTTGTAAGCTCCCTTGACCTGATGCTTCACGCTCCACTTTGCGCTCTTACCGCTGAACACTTCGTCAGTTATGACTATTTGCTGGTCAACCGCAATGCCGAGCACCATTATGATACCGGCTATTGCAGGCAGGTCAATTGACCAGTGTATCATTGACGCAAGGCCGATGATTATGATAATCTCGCAGATGTCCATGAAGATTATTGGAAGGAGAACCTTGAGCTTGCGGTATCTAATTGAAACTACAAGGCTTACTGCGACGAGGGCTGCAATGGCTGCAAAGATTGCGCCCTGCAAAAATTCTTCGCCGAGCTTTGGGTCAACATAGTCCTGCGAGAGCACTTCAAGCTCCTTGAGCTCTCCAGGTAGCTGGCCTGCCTTGAGAACTACGTAGACTTCCTGAGCCTGCTCTATTGTGCCTGTGGTTATCCTGAGGTTTTTGTAGTTCTCGCCGGCGAGCCAGGTCTGGTGGAGTGACTGGTGCGGAGGAGCTGAGAAGGTTTCCCTGTCGTCAAGATACATTTGAATTTGCGGCAGGCACATTCCAGAACCGATGCCGGACGAGCATGCGTATGACTCGTCGCAGTCCGTGTCCTGGGAGCATGTTGTTGGGTTGCGCGGCGCGACTTTTGCATACCCCTGCTGGAGGTCTTTTGCTGCGCCAGCGGTGAGCGTGAATGGAACTTCGTACGAACCGGATTGCGAGTCAATTGTTGGCTCGCCTATTGATTGGCGCACTATTGCATCCCCGCCAAGGATTGTTTCGTTCAGAATGCGGAGCTCAAACTTGCCTATGCTTTTCACTATGCCAACCACTTGCTCAGAGCCCTCTCCAGCCATTTCAACTTCCATGAAAGTGTTGCCGTCAACATCTTTTACCTTGCGAATGTAAACGTTTTTGAGGCCGTACATGTTCATTCGCGTCATCAGAACGCTCATTGTGGTGTCAAAGAGCTCGTCGGTCATTTCAACCCCGTCTGCCGGGATTGGGTTGAGTATTACACGCGCGCCGCCCTGCAGGTCCAGGCCAAGATTTATGTTGCTCGTTGCAGGGGTTGTTACGTGAATTCCTAGATAAGCCGCGTTGCGGTCCGTCTTGTCTGCCTGCACGATTTCTCTGTAGGTCTTTCCATTGGCTTCTATTGCAAGGGACTGGTCTGTTGGAATTTTCGCAACCTCTGCTGCGTATTCCTCAAGGTTTTGGACAGGGTGGCTATTGAGCGAGGTTATCACCTGGCCTTCGGTTAGCTGGCCGTAGAAAGGGGACTCAGGAAGCACGTATGATATCTGCACGCCCTCGTCGTTGAATGTTGGGATTGAGAGGATTGAGAGAATCACGAATAAGAGAAGTATGATTATTCTCGGTTGCTTGATTAGGTTTATTGTTTTTGATGCCATGTTAGTATTTTCGCGTTGAGAATCCATGTGTTTGGAATGTCCGCGATGAGGCCGATGAGCAGGATGATTGCCATCTGGCGCAGAACCAGCGAGTACGCGCCGCCGACTATGAGGAGCGCGAGCAGCACTGAAATCGTGGTTGCGCTCATCATAAGGCCTGTGCGGAAGCCGGCGTTGAGGCGCTCGTAGAGCGAGCCCGCTTTCTCCTTTATGACCTTGTTCGTGAGGAGCACGTTTGTGTCAACCCCATACCCGATTATCATCAAGAGTGCGGCGACTGTTGCGAGGGTTAAAGGTATGTGGAAAAAGGACATGAAGCCGACTATTATGATGAGGTCGTAGATTGTTGCGATGATTATTGCAAGCGCTGGAACCAATTTGCGGTAGTAGAGGCCGATGACAATTGCCATGAAGAGGAACGCAAAGCTGAGAGCCCACTGAGCCTGAGCCCAGAAAGAGCGAGCGAGTGACGGACCAAGGACCATTATTGAATAGGAATTTGGAGAGAGTTGAATGTTTAGTTGATTTTCAATAGCAGAAATCGCGGATTCTGTATTGGTCTCTCCGCTGATTGAGATTACGATTGTTTCCTGGACGCGCGTTGCAGGGTCTGTAGTTGTGACTGCGGAAACGTCGGTTACTCCAAGCGCGGCGCGAAGACCAGCCTCAAGCTCGGCAGTGTCAACAGGGGTGGAGTGATGTATTGTTATTTGCATCCCACCCTCAAGGTCAATTCCCTTCTTGAGCAGTTCGCCCTCTGTCGCGTAGGTAAAGCCCATGCCGATAATCGCGATTAAGAGAAGCGCGATAGGAATTGCGAGCGACTTGTTGAGGCTCTTCTCTGTAATCTTGAACTCTAAAATAGACATAGTTACAAATAAAAGGGGAGGGGATTAATATAGTTTAGGATGGGAAAGAAAAAACCAGCAATAACTCACTGCAGGGAATGCGGAGGCAAACTTAGGGGGCCTAATATTCTTGGGAGGCTTGGATGCCCGAGTTGTCACAATGTTTATGACTCAGAGACAGGCGAATTGATAAAGAGGGCAGGAGAGGATAGCAGGAGACCGGACTTGAGGAGAGAATATGGCTCAAAGAAGGATCAGAAGGCAGTTCGTGAACAGGAAAAGCGCGAGGAGGAGGAGGCGCGCAAAAGAGGGGAGCCCGAATTCATAGTGCAGGAAGGGTCCAAGCCGGTTCAGAGCGAGCGGGAAGGATTATTAATTGTGTTTTGCCCGCGCTGCCATTTTCAAATTAGAATAGAGAAGAGGGGGAGACCGAAGGAAAAGGTGAGATGCTCTATGTGCGAGTACGTTTTCAAGCGGCAGGGATGAGGGCAAGGATTATAATGCCCGTTGCACTATCTAAATAATATGATTAAAAAAGGGGACAGGGTTTTGCTCATTGGAAAGAAAAATTACCTGGTTACTGTGGATGATACAAAGTTCAGCACAGAGTATGGGACTATTGACCTTGGATTCCTGGCGAAGAAGAAGTTTGGGATTAAAGTCACAACGCACAAGGGCGAGAAGTTCAACGTGGTTGAGCCGCGGGTTCCTGATTTGCTCAAAAAAATCAAGCGCCTGCCGCAGATTGTGATGTGGAAGGATGTGGGGATTATTGCTGCGAAGGTTGGGCTGACAAAGGATGATGTGCTTGTTGAGGCAGGGACAGGGAGCGCAGGGTTCACAATCGCAGTGGCTGGGATGGTCAAGGAGCTTTACACTTACGAGCTGAGGGAGGATTTCTACAAGGTCGCGAAGGCGAACATTGAGAAGTGCGGGTGCAAAAACGTCCATATTAAAAACAAGGATATTACAAAGGGGATTGCTGAGAAGGATGTGGATGTTGTGATGCTGGATATGAGCGAGCCGGCGAAGGCGCTCCCGGAGGCGCACAAGGCGCTGAAGCCCGGCGGTTTCGTTGTTGGCTACTGCCCGACTGTGGAGCAGGCGGTCAAGTTCAAGAAAGGCCTGATTGGTTTTGGGGATGTTGAGACCCTAGAGTGCATAATTAGGGACTGGGAAATTGGAGAGGACAGGTCAAGGCCTGTTACAATACCTGTTGGGCATACTGGATTTTTGACCTTCGCAAGGAAATTGTAAGAAAGGTCAAAAAGACCCGCAGTCACAAATTGCAAAGTCTGTGTGGAATTCTTAACTTTTGCACGAAAAGTATAGAAAAGTTAGGAAGACACACAGTCATAAAGAGCAAAGTCTGTGTGGAATTTTTGACTTTCGCAAGGAAACTTTAGAAAAAATAATCAGATAATTATTCTGTGTTTCCCATAATATATATTGTTTCTCATTGGGGCACCGCAACCTTTTTAAGTGCCTTGAGTCAAATTAACTTTCTAATTATAGGGAGGTTTAGAATGAGCATTAAAGGCAAAGACATACTCACGCTTACAGACCTGACCAAGGAAGATATTGACTATATCCTGAAACAGGCCGAGAGGTGCGAGAAAGTTATTGAGAGCGGGAAATCAGACCTTTTGAAGGGGAAGATTCTTGCAACGCTGTTTTTTGAGCCGAGCACCAGGACGAGGCTGAGCTTTGAGAGCGCTATGCTAAGGCTCGGAGGCTCTGTGATTGGGTTCTCTGACACTGCAGGAACTTCTGTGAAGAAGGGGGAGAATCTTGCAGACACGATAAGGACTGTTGAGCAGTATTGCGACGTTATAGCGATGCGGCATCCTGTTGAGGGGTCGGCAAAGCACGCGGCTGATGTTTCAAAGGTTCCGATACTTAACGGCGGAGACGGGCCGCACGCACACCCGACGCAAACGCTTCTTGACCTTTACACAATGATACGGGAGAAGGGCAAAATCAAGGGATTAAAAGTTGCGATAACAGGAGACTTGAAGTATGGAAGAACTGCCCACTCACTGTCCGCCGCGCTCGCCATGCTCGGGGCGGACATGGTTTTTGCCTCACCCAAAGAATTGAAGATGCCACGGGACTTCACGATTTCGCTGAAGCATAAGTTTGAGGTTGAAATTGAGGAGAAAGAAAGTTTGAGCGATGTTGTAGGGGATGTTGATGTGCTGTATGTCACGAGAATTCAGAAAGAGAGGTTCCCGGCGCCGGAGGAATATGAGCGAGTTAAGAGTGAACACAAGGTTGACATTGAACTTCTGGAGAAGGCAAAGGAGGGCATGATTGTGATGCACCCTCTGCCGCGGGTTTATGAAATTGACTCCGAGGTGGACAACACGAAATTCGCAAGGTATTTCCAGCAGGCATACTACGGAGTTCCGGTCAGGATGGCGCTGCTTGCAGGCGTTCTGGGGGTGGAGGTAAAATGACGACACAAAGCTCTATGAATTTGGTTCGCTTCGTGTGCATTTCAAAGCTGGAGAAGGAGGTGAGACTTTGAAATGAGCGAAAAAGAACTAACGATTAAGAAGATTAAGAACGGGACAGTTATTGACCACCTGCCTGCGGGGAGCAGTACGAGCGTTGCAAAGGCGCTTGGAATACACAAGAACTGCGAATACACTGTTGCGGTGGCGATGAATGTCAAGGGAAAGTCAGGGACAAAGGACATTGTAAAGATTGAGGACAAGATACTTAGGCCAAAGGAAATCAACCGGCTCGCGCTGATTGCCCCAAAAGCCACTATAAACATCATAAAGGACTACACTGTCGCGGAGAAGAAAAAAGTTGAAGTCCCGGACGAGATTGAGGACTCAATAAAGTGCGCGAACCCAAACTGCGTAACGAACCAGGGCGAGCCGATTGTTCCGCTGTTCACTGTTGAGAGCAAGGACCCGATAAGGCTGAGATGCAAGTTCTGCGAGCGGATTATGGAGAAGGACCTGATAGAGGAACAGCTCTAGAGCAGAAGCGCGAACAGTGGCAATAGTATAAACAGCAGGATAACAAGCGGCAGGATTATGCTGATTAGGAATGCGAGTACTGTGCGCGCCCAGCTTATGTTGAACACCAATTTTACAATGCCCATCCAGATTACTAGTGCTATGAACAGGCCGAAGAAAGGTATTAGGAAACCCATTAGAACCAATGGTATGAAGAGAATGTCACGGACAAAAGTTGCGGTGAGGGCTTTTGAGAATCCAGTGCCAGGGGTTAGCTGGGCGCCGCTAAGGCGCACTGCGTAATAGAGTATTGAGGAAGCTACGAGTAAGTGGACAGCGTAAACAAGCAGAATTGTAATAGGCAGGCTGAATGATGCCGGAACCTTGGTCATGTAGAGGAAATTGAACATTTCACTCATTGGTGCTGCCATAAATAACAAGTGTGGTGTCTAGTATTTAAAATATGCTCAGAGACCGAGGCGCTTCTCAAGAATTTGCGCATCGGTGAAATTCTCAAGTTTTATGCGCTCTGTATCTATGCCTTCAAATGCTGCACGGGGCGCAAGCCCGATGAGTTCTGAATTTTTCACTGAAACGCCAAGGGCATCTGCTTCTGATTCCACCGCCTCAAAAACTTGGGTTATGCCTGTTTCCCTGAAGTTTGTCAGGTTCATTGAAACCTGAGCAATGCCCTTGCTTTTTAGGAAAAGCCCAAGCGCCCTGACTGATTTTAGACCGCCTGAAGATTCGCGTATTTTTTCAGCAATTTTTTTCGCAATTGAAACATCGCTTGTATCCAGGTTTATGTTGAAGGCGATGAGCGGCCTTCTTGTGCCAACTGCTACGGCGCCTGCAGAGCTGATTTTGCTGGGCCCGAAATCTGGTTTTCTCTCAGGATTATGCTCTATCTCTGCGCGGATTGACTCATACTGGCCTTTTCTGATGTTGGCAAGATTTTCACGGGATGGGTTCGCCGCAACGCTGCCGTAGAGATAGACAGGAAGATTCAGCTCGTTTCCAATTCTTTTCCCGACTTCGCGCGCGGCCTCGGCGCATTCCTCAAGCGTGGAATTTAAAACCGGGACAAAAGGAACCACGTCAGCGACGCCGATTCGCGGGTGCTCACCTGAGTGATTTTCAAGAGTCATGATCTCAGTGGCTTTTTTCACCGCTTGGAACGCTGCCTCTGAGACCTGTGCGATTTCCCCGGCGAAGGTTAGGACTGCTCGGTTGTGGTCAGGGTCAACGTGCCTGTCAAGAAGTTCAACGCCAGGAATGTTTGACACTGCGGACGCGATTGAATCAATTTTTTCAATGTCGCGGCCCTCGCTGAAGTTCGGGACGCAGGCAATTATTTTTTTCATTAGAATTAATTGGAGAGGAGCTCTTTGGCGCGAGTCATGCTTATCTTGTTTTCAGAAATCAGCTGCTCTGCGATTTCATCAATCTTTGCGCCTTTCGCTCCTGCTGAAGCAGCTATGTTGCGCGCGTGGAGACGCATGTGCCCCTTTTGAATTCCCTCGGTTGCTATTGCGCGGATTGCCGCGAAGTTTTGAGCCAAGCCGACCGTGGCTATTACCTCGCCGAGCTCGTTTGCGGATTTTACTCCGAGGATTTTTACCGCAACCTGGGCGGTTGGGTGGACTTTTGTTGCGCCACCGACAAGACCCACTGCCATTGGGAGCTCAATTGAGCCAACAAGGTCGCCGTCATTGTTTATTTCGTATTTTGTGAGCGGCTTGTACTGGCCTGAGCGCGATGCGTAGGCGTGGGCGCCTGCCTCAACTGCGCGCCAGTCATTTCCTGTCGCGACAATTACTGCGGAGATACCGTTCATTACTCCCTTGTTGTGCGTGCAGGCTCGGTAAGGGTCTGCGTCTGCGATTGCATATGCCCTGAGGATTTTTTCAACCACCTCGGCGCCGCCGAGAGCATCTTTTGGAAAGGTTACCTCGGCGCGAGCAAGGCGGCGGTCTGCGAGGTTTGAGATTATTCTGAGGATTGGGTCTCCACCGACGAGCGTCTGGAGTTCAGGAGAAAGAGCCTCAACCATTGTGTTTATTGCGTTCGCCCCCATTGCGTCGCGGCAGTCCACTAGGATGTGGACGCGCAGGGACGGGCCTTTTGAGGTTTCAATTATGTCAACTTCTATGTCACGGGCGCCGCCGCCGTACTTGATGAGGAGCGGGTCGCGGGAGTTCATTATTTCAAGAAACTCCTGCTTTTTTGAGAGTATTTTCTCTTTCGCAGCCGCGGGATTTTCAATATCCATAAAGTATATCTGGCCAATCATTATCGGGTCTGTGGAGGATGTCCTGAATCCGCCAGTGGCGCGGACGAGTTTTGCCGTGTTAGACGCCGCAGCTATTACAGAGGGCTCTTCAATCGCCATTGGAATAATGTAATCCTTGTTGTTTATGAGAAAATTAACTGCAACGCCGAGAGGGAGCGCGTGGGTTCCGATTGCGTTTTCAACCATTCTATCAGCCTGGTCAAGCGGGAGCGCGGATTCTTTTTTTAGGAGAGATACTTCCTCGTCAGTCAAGTCTGCGAAATCCTTGACAGCGCTAAGGCGCTCATCTAGGGTTAGCTTGTAGAATCCGGAAAGTTCTGAGGATTTTGTCATCAACATCGGCAACCTTCATAATTATTCATTAGAAGGGTGCCGAGACCTCCTGGCTTTTTTATCAGCTTCTGCCGATGTTGAGTAACACGCCAAACCACTTTGAGAGGGGGTGTCTGATTTTATGAGCTTGAACTTGTAGCCGTAGTAAATCATTCCTGCTGCGCCGTCCTCGCCAATTCTGCGGAAGCACGACTTTACCTTTGCGCCGATTTTAATATGTGCCGGGTTTGAGTCAACAATCTCCGCAGTTATGCGCGGCCCGTCCACAAGCTCTATTATCGCGAGCTCATAGGGAATTTGGTGCTCAAAACCCTCCTGCGGGACATGGATTGTCGTGTGCGTGATTATTTCGCCCTCTCCCTTGAGCTGGAAGGGCTCTATCTGGATTGACTTGCACTTTGAGCATGCCTCGCGCGGCGGGAACATCACGTGGCCGCACTTGTTGCACTTGTTTCCTATGAGGTTGTAGCGGGCGCCTATTTCACGCCAGAATCTTGGGACGCTCATTTGATGTCCCCCCAATCTTGTTTGAACAATCTAATGGAATCCCTAAGTTCGGGAAATGTTGCCTTAACAAAAGCCATGACATCTTCAAGTTTTTTCAGTATTTCGTTTGCATCTTTTTCAGTTAAGCCTGTGATTGTCGCAGAGTCTGAAAGATTAAAAGAATCGGGTAATGCAGTGACTACATCTCTCATAATAGAATATTTTTCTTGTAATTTTACTGCAATGGAGGTGAAGTTCTCGTAATGAACCCAGGGAATAGAGGGATCTTGCTCAACTATTTTAACTATGGCAGAGTAGACATTAAAAAATTTCATTAGGAACTCATGATAAAATCTTATAAGTTTTTGAATTCTTTCTAGTTGAGCTTTTGTTGCCGGCTTGTTCATTAAGCCTCACCCCCGAATATGTGGACTGCGCAGCTTCCGCCTGAGCCGCCGACATTGTGGGTCATCGCATGCTTCACGTTTTTCACCTGGCGCTTGCCAGCATCGCCGCGGAGCTGGGTTACTGCTTCTATTGCCTGGGCAATTCCTGTTGCTCCGACCGGGTGTCCCTTTGACTTGAGCCCGCCGGAAGTGTTGATTGGCTTTGAGCCGCTGCGAGCGGTTTCTCCTTTCTCTGTGAACTTGCCGCCTTCGCCCTTCTTGCAGAAGCCGAGATCCTCTATTGCTATTATTTCAGCGATTGTGAAGCAGTCGTGCACCTCTGCTATGTCAATGTCCTTTGGCTTCAGGCCGGACTGCTCGTAGGCCTGCTTTGCAGCCTGAACTGTGGCGTTGAACGTGCACAGGTCAGCGCGGGAGTGGAGCGAGATTGTGTCTGTTGCCTGGCCTGAGCCGAGTATCCAAATTGGGTCGTCGCAAATCTCTTTTGCTTTCTCCTCGCTTGCGAGAATTACCGCGGCTGCGCCGTCTGAGATTGGAGAGCAGTCAAGGAGCTTTAGGGGTGTTGCGACTTTTGAGGATTTCATTACCTGGTCAACTGTGATTTCAAATGGGAATTGCGCGTGCTCGTTGAGCGCGCCGTTCTGGTGGTTCTTCACAGCGACCTGAGCAAGCTGTTCCTCAGTGGTTCCGTACTCGTGCATGTGCCTGCGGGCTGCAAGGGCGTAGAGCCCTGGGAAAGTTGCGCCCTGGAAGACCTCCCATTCCTGGTCGGACGCGGTTCCGAGCGCGCCTGTGGCGCGGCCACCGAGAACATCTGTCATTTTCTCAACCCCGCCGGCCACGACGATATCGTGCATACCTGCTCTAATTGACATATATGCCGCGCGGAGTGCGAGGCCGCCGGATGCGCACGCTGATTCAACGCGCATTGACGGCTTTGGGGTTAAGCCCATGTGATCAGCGATGAGCGACGCGATGTGCTCCTGGCCGATGAACTGGCCTGAGCTCATGTTGCCGCCGAAGATTGCCTCTATCTGGTCCGGCTTGATGCTCGCGTCAGTGATTGCACCGACTCCAGCCTCGACTACAAGCGAGCGGAGCGAGCGGTCCCAGAGCTCGCCGAACTTTGACATTCCAATTCCTATTATTGCTACTTTTTCACTCATTTTGCGAGATTCAACTTCTTGCGGTACTTGACGTAAGTGCCGTAGTCAATGTTGGTCTTGTCCTCCACGTATGATGATGTTAATGGTGCCCTGTTTTGCACTTCTTTTATTTTGTCAGTCACGACAAGGCTGAATGAGTCAGAGCCAGCGCCTGAGCCGTATGACGTAACCATTATGCGCTCGCCTGGTTTTGCAATGTCAAGCACTGCGCTGAGGCCGAGCGGGCTTGCTCCTGAGTATGTGTTTCCGATTTTGCCAACCAAGAGACCGGGGAGCAGTTGCTTTTCAGAGAATCCTAGTATCTTCGCTGCTGCGCGCGGGAATTTACCATTGGGCTGATGAGGGACAAAGTAGTCAATATCCTCGGGCTTGAGCTTGAGTTTTAGCATCAGGGTCTTTGACGCTGAAATCACGTGGCGGAAATACGCAGGCTCACCTGTGAAGCGGCCTCCGTGCTGCGGGTAGATTGCGCCTTCCCTGCGCCAGAAATCTGGAGTGTCTGTTGTGAAGGATTCTGTTCCTTCAAATTCCGCTATTGCGTTCTCCGCTCCAATTAGAAATGCTGCGCCCCCGGCTGCAGCTGTGTATTCAAGCGCGTCGCCTGGGGCTCCCTGGGAAGTGTCAGCGCCGATTGCGAGAGCGTATTTTGCGAGTTTGGATGAGACCATTCCGATTGCGATTTGGATTCCAGCGGTTCCTGCCTTGCAGGCAAACTCAAGGTCTGCCGCCATTAGGTTGGGGGTTGCCTGGATTGCCTCGGCAACTATGGTCGCGGTTGGCTTGACTGCGTAAGGATGTGATTCTGAACCGACATAAATTGCCTCAATGTCTTCAGGGTTAATCTGCGCGCGGAGCAGGGCGTTGCGGGCAGCTTCAACAGCGATTGTGGCTGCGTCCTCGTCTATTGCCGGGACTGATTTTTCCTCAACTTTCAACCCGCTGGCTATTGCCTTCGCGTCAGCGCCCCAGACCTTTGCTATTTCTTCAACAGCAATTCTGTAGCGCGGAATGTATGCGCCGTAGCCAATTATACCTACGTTCATAGTTGGCTAAAGATAATTTGTTTCTTTAATAAGTGTTATGGCACGATGAGTTCAGGTGGTCTGCAAAAAAATTGCAGAGAACTTTACTTTTTCTTTATAAAATCAAGCGCCTTCTGCGCCTCGGATGTTTTTTCAAAATAAGCGCGGACCGGCTTGAGTATTTCTGAAAGCGAGGAGGAAACTCCAGCTTTTAGGTCTGCCGGGTGGAGCTGGGCTGAGGTGAATGCCTCTGTGAGCTCTTCTGAATTTTTGAATTCACGGTCTCCGCCGTATTTTTTGTCGCGTTCAATCTTAAGCTTGCCGAGCTTTGGGAATATATGGAAGTGCGCAATTTGAAGAACCGGGTTTCCAGCTATGTTATCGGTTGTGCAGTAGGCGCTGTTGATTTTTTTCTTGATTGCAGCTGGGTCTTCTGTGATTTCAATCATTGTGGCTGGGTCTGAACTGGACATTTTTACTTCAGGACCTTTGAGCGAGACCATTAATGGATTGTGGAGGCAGACGGGTTTCTTGTAGCCGAGCTTTGGGAGTTCTTCGCGCGCAATCATGTGAATTTTTCTCTGCTCAATTCCGCCGAAGGCGATGTCAATCTCCATATGCGCTATGTCAAGGGACTGCATAAGAGGATAGAGGACCTGGGAAACGTGGGCGTTTTCAATATCGCGGGCAACCTGCTGCATGCTGCGGAGCGCGCGGTTTATTGTTGTGTTCGTTGCGAATGAAAAAAGGTCGCGAATGTATTTTTCCGTGAGCTCAAAAGAGGAGCCGGTCACGTACTCGGCTTTCTTCAGGCCAAGCGCCTTGAACGCGTGCTGCCAGTAGAGCATTGCGGTTTCAATCCACTTGGTGTCGCCCTTGCGGTTGAGCCAGGTGTGCAGGTCTGCGAAAAGAGCTTTTACTTTTAAGCCTGCGTCTTGGAAATCGATAAGCTTGTTCACAGAAAGCATGGTGCCGATGTGGACCGGGCCAGAGGTCTCGTAGCCGCAGTAGACCGAGGGGCTTTTCTTTTCCTTGAGGAGCGCGTCTAGTTCGGATTCCTCTATGACTTCTATAATGTTGCGCCGGATGAGCTCAAGTTTTTCCATAGGGGGGTTTAGAATCTATAATATTATATAGGTTGTGGGAGATTAAAAGAGTCCAAGCGAGCGCTGTTGCGCACAAGGTGACTTCGCGCGAAGCGCGAATGTCGCCTAGCGTGTCAACTTCGCTAGAAGTTGGGAGGGTGGTCTAGCTTGGTATGATACGGCGTTCGGGTGTTTCTTAAAAAGAAACAGGAATACGCCGTGGTCGCCGGTTCAAATCCGGCCTCTCCCACTCATCTTCACAAACATAACCAAAGGCAATCAAATTGCTTGGCAAGGTGGCTTCGGCGCAGCCGAATGCCGCCTAATTCTCCTCCGGAATTTGCCGGAGATCTCCTCCCTCCCACCAACCTTTTTCTGCGCTCACTCTGTTCGCTTGAAAAAGCTTGACCAAAAAGTCTCGCTATCGCTCGTATGCTAAATGACATAGAGGCTTCGACGTAGTCGAATGCCGCCTAATTCTCCTCCGGAATTTGCCGGAGATCTCCTCCCTCCCACCAACCTTTTTATTTGTGAGGTTTGTCAAAAAAGATTGACCAAAAACTCGCTGCGCTCGGCAGGCGGAGAAAATATAAAAACCACCGAGTATAATAGAATACAAGTAATTTGTTAATGCTAACCAACAAGAGGAGACTATAATGACAAAAAAATATGTTTACTTTTTCGGCAACGGAAAAGCTGATGGAAACGCGGCTATGCGCGAACTGCTCGGCGGCAAGGGCGCGAACCTCGCTGAGATGACCAGCCTTGGGCTTCCGGTGCCTGCTGGCTTCACGATTACGACAGATGTCTGCACAGAGTTCTACGAGAACAACCACAAGTACCCGCAGGGCTTGGAGAAGGAAGTTGAGGATAACCTGGAGACTGTTGAGAAGGCTATGGGAGCGAAGTTCGGAGATGTTGAGAATCCGCTTCTAATGTCTGTAAGGTCTGGCTCGCGGGTTTCAATGCCTGGGATGATGGACACAGTTTTGAACATCGGCCTGAACGACAAGACTGTTGAAGGAATGATAAAGCACACCGACAACGAGCGGGCGGCGTATGACAGCTACAGGCGCTTTGTTCAAATGTATGGAGATGTTGTGCTCGGACTGAGCAGCGAGCTTTTTGAAAAAGAGATTGAAAAGGTCAAGGAGAAGAGAGGAATCAAGAAGGATACTGATATGAGCGCTGAGGATTTGAAAGGGCTTGTTGCGAAGTTCAAGGAGATTGTTAAGGATGAAACAAAGAAGGCTTTCCCAGAGGATCCGAAAGAGCAGTTGTGGGGCGCGATAAGCGCTGTTTTCAGCTCGTGGAATGTTCCAAGGGCAGTGAGCTACAGGCAGCTGAATAATATTCCTGGCAACTGGGGCACTGCGGCGAACGTGCAATCAATGGTTTTCGGAAACATGGGAGACGACTCAGCCACAGGTGTTGCGTTCACAAGAGACCCGAGCACAGGGGAGAATGTTTTCTATGGCGAGTTTCTGACCAATGCGCAGGGCGAGGATGTTGTCGCAGGAATCAGGACTCCGCACCCGCTGAACAAGAACAAGGGGGATTCAAAATTGAGCTCGCTTGAGGAGATTATGCCTGAGCTATACAAGCAACTTGATGATATCCGCGACAAGCTTGAGAAGCACTACCACGATATGCAGGACCTTGAGTTTACTATTCAAAAGGGAAAGCTATGGATACTGCAGACTAGGAATGGGAAGAGGACTGCGAAGGCTGCGATACGGGTTGCGATTGAAATGGAGAAGGAAGGGCTGATGGACAAGAAGACCGCGGTAATGAAGGTCGGGCCAGAACAGTTGGATCAATTATTGCACAGGACATTTGATGACAAAATTAAGAGAGATGTTGTGGCAAAAGGCCTGCCTGCGTCTCCGGGCGCGGCGAGCGGCAAGGTTGTTTTCAATGCAGAAGATTCTGTTGAGGCAAAAGGCAGGGGCGAGAAAACAATTCTGGTCCGGCTTGAAACCTCGCCGGATGATATTCAGGGAATGGCAGCTTCGGAGGGCATTCTGACCGCGAGGGGTGGGATGACCAGCCACGCAGCTGTTGTTGCAAGAGGAATGGGCAAGTGCTGCGTCGCAGGGTGTGACGCTGTTAATGTTGATTATGACAAGCAGGAGTTTGAGGTTAACGGTAAGATTGTGAAGAAAGGAGACGCGATTTCAATTGACGGCAGCACCGGAGAGCTGATGCTGGGTGAGGTCAAGACAATGGACTCCGAGATTATTCGGGTGCTTCGCGGAGAGGTCAAGAAAGAGAAATCTATTGTTTACCAGCAGTATGAGATTATAATGAAATGGGCTGACGGGTTCAAGCGGCTTGGAGTCAGGGCGAACTCTGACACGCCGGATGATTCAATGCTTGCCCGCGAGCTTGGAGCTATTGGAGTTGGGCTGTGCAGAACAGAGCACATGTTCTTCGGCGACGAGCGACTGCCTGTTGTGCAGCAAATGATACTTGCGGATGACGATGCTGAAAGGGCAAAGGCGCTTCAGAAACTGCTCCCGATGCAGAGGAAGGACTTCAAAGGAATTTTGAAAGCAATGGACGGATTGCCGGTTATCATCAGGCTGCTTGACCCGCCGCTCCACGAGTTCTTGCCGAGGCTTGAGGAATTAATGGTTGAGATTAAGGAGCTTGAGCTTACAGGCAAGGACAAGAAAATGCTCAAGGAGAAAGAGAAATTGCTTGAGAAGGTTGAGAAACTGCACGAGCAAAACCCGATGCTCGGGCACAGGGGGTGCAGGCTTGGAATCACTTTCCCTGATATTTACAAGATGCAGGTGCGGGCGATTCTTGAAGCTGCCGCTGAGCTCAAGAAAGAGGGCAAGAACCCGAGGCCGGAAATAATGGTGCCGCTCGTTGGATACGTGAAGGAGCTAATTGAGATAAAGAATCACATCAAGGCAGTTATGGACGACATGGACCTTAGCAAACTGCCGAACGTGATGGTTGGCACAATGATTGAGCTCCCGCGCGCAGCGATTACAGCGGACAAGATTGCGCAGGAGGCTGATTTCTTCAGTTTCGGGACGAATGATTTGACGCAGACCACGCTCGGCTTCAGCAGGGACGATGTTGAGGGCAAGTTCATACCGGAATACAGGCAGCGCGGGATTCTTGAGAGGAGCCCGTTCATGTCAGTTGACCGGGACGGAGTTGGCGAGCTGATCAAGATGGGAATTGAGAAGGGCAGGAAAACCAACAAAGAGCTTGAGATTGGCGTGTGCGGCGAGCACGGCGGCGACCCAGCTTCAATTGAGTTCTTCAACACGCTTCCGCTGAACTACGTGAGCTGCTCGCCATACAGGGTTCCGGTTGCAATACTCGCGGCTGCGCAGGCTGAGATTAGGAAGAATACTTAAGATATTGAGGACTATTCTAGAGTATGCCAGAATACACGTTCTGCCTGCTGGACATTGACTATTCCCTAGACGGAGGACTGCCTGCAGTTCGGATGTTTGGCAGGACTGACAAGGGGAAGAGCATTGTAGTGCTGGATAAGAGTTTTGAGCCATATTTTTATGTTCTTGTGAAGGATGACTTGAAAAAAGTGGAGAAGAGCATTAAGGAATTGGGAGGCGGAGAGTTTGAGATTGTCAAGGTTGAGCAAGAAGAACTTTTTTACAGGACTGAGAAGGTAAAAGTTTTGAAGGTTTTTACAAGGAATCCGCCGCAGGTTGTTCCTGCGCGGGAGGCAGTGCGGATTCTGCCTGGTGTGCGGAATGTTTATGAGGCTGATATTTTGTTTGGCAGGAGATACATAATCAACAAGGGTCTGGAGCCGATGGGGATGATTAAAGTTGAGGGGAAGGAAGTTAAGAGCGACTTGGATGTTGGGCTTGCGGTTGAGATTTCAAAAGAGCCTAGGATGGTTGACAAGGAACTGCCGAAGCTGAACATTATGAGTTTTGACATTGAGACTTACTCAAAAGGTGGTATGCCGCAGGCTGAGAGCGATCCGATAATGATGATTAGCCTTGGTTCTGAGAAATTCAAGAAAGTTTTGACTTACAAGGAATTCGGAGAGGGGCTGAAGGATGTTGAGGTTCTGAAAGATGAGATTGCAATGATTCAGAGGTTTGAGGAAATTGTGCGGGAAAGGGATGTTGACATTTTGACCGCTTACAATTCGGACAATTTTGATATGCCTTACCTGAGGGACAGGGCAAAAGCCTATGGGCACGAGCTGAGGCTTGGCAGGGACAAGAGGGCTGTGCAGTTCAAGAGCCGTGGGATGTATCACGCTGCAGGGATGAAAGGCAGGGTGCACGCGGATTTGTATCATTATGTTACGATTATTTTGAGGGGCGCGCTTGGGCAGGTGAACAAGCGGACGCTGAAGAGCATTGCGGAGAAGTTTTTGCCTGAGGGTATTGAGAAGGGCGAGGTTGACTGGAAGAATATTGACGCTTACTGGAAGACCGGGGAGAAGTTCAAGGAAATGGTTGCGTACTCGCTGAATGATGCTGTGATTACTCACAAGCTGAGCGAGCTGTTCCTCCCGCGGGAGTATGAAATTGCGAGAATGGTTAAGGTTCCGCTGTTTGACTGTATCAGGACAACTTATGGACAGCTTGTTGAGGCTTATTTGATGTGGAACGCGTTTGAGCGGGATGAGCTGATACCGAACAGGCCTGAGGACGCGGAAAGAGAGCAGAGGGCGCAGTTCGAGGCGTTTGAAGGCGCGTACGTGAAAGAGCCCGAGGTTGGAATGCACGAGAACATCGCGCTGTTTGATTTCAGATCACTGTATCCCACGATTATAATCTCGCACAACATTGACCAGAGCACTATTGATTGCAGATGTTGTGAAGGGAAAGTGGAAAAGAATGAGGAGACAGAGAATTGGTTCTGCAAGAAGCGCGAGGGTTTGATGCCCGCTGTGCTGAAGCATATTCTTGAGGAGCGGATTAAGGCGAAGAAGGAGATGAAGAAGCACGAGAAAGGCTCTGTAGCTTATGAGCGATTGGATAACGCGCAGTACGCGCTGAAGATTCTGGCAAATTCTGCTTATGGTTATCTGGCTTACCGCGGCTCAAGATGGTACACACGAGACGGAGCAAGTTCAGTTACTTCGTGGGGCAGGATGTATATCAAGAAGATTATTGGAGTTGCAGAAGATTTTGGGCTGAGGGTTATTTACGGGGATACTGATTCATTGTTCGTTGTGGCTGAGAAAGGGAAGGTCAAGGATGTTTCAAAAGAGTTCCTGCAAAAAGTGAACAAAGAACTGCCAGGAGTCATGGAACTGGAGTTTGAGGGGACTTACAAGCGCGGAATTTTCGTGTCAAAGAAGAGGTACGCGCTGATTAACGAGAAGGGCGAGACCAGTGTGAAGGGGCTTGAATTCGTAAGGAAGGACTGGTCGCCGATGTCAAAGGACACGCAAAAGAGGGTTCTGGAGTCTGTGCTTGAGGATGGAAAATCTGAGCGGGCTTTTGAAATTGTGAGGGAAGTGATTAAGAGATTAAAGGATGGAGATTTTAAGAAAGAAGAGTTGGCGATTTACACTGACTTAACGCGACCGTTGGATAAGTATACTGCAACAGCTCCGCACATCTCGGTTGCGAAACTGCTCAAGAAGCGCGGAGAGGATATTCACACAGGAAGCACTATTGGCTATATTATAGTGAAGGGTGGGGGCATGATAAGCGAGCGGGCGCGGCCTGTTGACGAGGTGAAGGAAGAGCAGGTTGACACAACTTATTATATTGAGCACGAGATAGTTCCAGCTGTGTCTAGGGTGATGGGCGCGCTTGGCTATGAAGAAGGCGAGCTGATGGGGAAGAAGCAATTTAAATTGGGGGATTTTGGGAAATGAAAAAATGGATTTTTTTTGACATTGACAACACGCTTTTCTATTCAAGGGAACACTCTGAGCACGCGCGGAAGAACGCGATACAAGCGATGATAAAGAGGGGGCTCAAGGCGAGTGAAAAAGAAGCGTACGAGGAGCTTGTGAAGATTGTGGAGAGGCTCGGGTCTAATTCGGACGCGCACTTCAACGAGCTCGTGAAGAAATTTAATGGTGTTGCGGACTGGGACATCGTGACTGCAGGGGTTGTTGCCTACCAGGAAGTTGCGAAGTATTATTTGAAGCCTTATTCAGGAGTGGTTCGGACGCTTGAAGAGCTGAAGAAGAGAGGGCACAGGCTTGGGGTGATAAGCAATGGCAGGTCTGTGAAGCAGAGGGAGAAATTGATAAAACTTGGCTTGCAGGAGTTTTTTGAAGTGGTTGTGATTTCAGAGGATATTGGGGTTAGGAAGCCGGAGAAGGAAATATTTGAAAAGGCGTTAGAGCTTGCAAAATGTAGTGCAAGAGATGCGATTATGGTCGGGGACAAGGAGAGTGATATAAAGCCGGCGAAGGAGCTTGGGATGGTTACTGTTTCAAGTGGGGAGTGCGGGGCTGACTATAAGATAGACAGCCACAGGTTTGAGGAGATGCTTGGAGTGATAGATGAAATTGGAGATTGAGAAAGCAGTTGAGGTTTTGAAATCTGGCGGGGTTATTGTTTACCCTACTGAAACGCTTTATGGCTTAGGGGCTGATGTTTTCAATGAGGCTGCTGTGAAGAAAATTTATGAGTTGAAGGGCAGGGATTTTAACAAGCCGCTTTCAATTGCTGTGCTAAAAGAGGAGGTTGGTAAATATGCTGAGGTTAATGAGAAGGCTCAGGAATTGATTGATAAATACCTGCCAGGGCCGTTGACTCTTGTGCTGAAGAAGAAGGAGATTGTTCCAGCTTGGGTTACTGATACTGAGTATGTTGGGATTAGGGTTCCTGACGAGGAGAGTGTTCTTGAAATAATAAGGCAGGTTGGGCCGATTGCAAGCACTTCTGCGAATTTGAGCGGGGGCGAGGAGCCGGTGAAGGTGGAACAAATACCGCAGAGCATTCTTGATGGGGTTGATTTGGTTATTGATGGGGGAACAACCAAGGAGAACGGACCAAGCACTGTGGTTAAGGTTGAGAATGGGGTTGAGGTGTTGCGACGGGGTGTTCTCAAGTTATGCGAATAGCTGCATTAAAAAAAAAGCTTAAATAGTAACTTCCCTTAGTGATTTTTAACATCCTTGAGATGGTCCCTATGAAAACTATAAAACTAACCTTATTTGTGGGCGTCATGTTATTGGCGCTCGCGGGGAACGCATATGCGTTTGACTTAACTGGGTATACGTACAATATTTCTGGCGATATCCTGAATGGAACTAATGTCACGGTGGAAGTATACACCTTTGGACAATATGGCCCGAGCAAGATTGCCGAGTACAGCAACCTGAGCGGTACGAACGGGACAGAGGGCTGGTTTAACCTCACTGTGCCCAACAACAATTCTTGGTACTACAAGCCGGTTATAAGGAATTACACAGGAACCAGCGTCAGCTACATAGGACCCAGCCTGCCAGAGTTTGGCATAGGGGAAATGCAGATGCTTACAAGCAGCACGATAAGATTTTACCTCAGGGAGGCTGTTGGTGTTAACATTACTGCAATAAATGGTTCGGATGAAACCGTCAACTACAAGTATATGCTAAAGGACCAGAAACTTGGATACGCAGTAGCGATGGAGTTCCAGAACTACACGAACGAAACCGTCATCTGGCTAAGAAAAGATAGGAACTACTCACTGATGCTTTATCCAAATATGTCAATGCCTTTCGCATGGGACTTCAACAATGGTTCAGCCTTCAGCAACGGAGACCTTTATGCCAGGCAGTTCAACCTGAGTGAAAGCGTGCAGACTATTACAGGATATGTTTCATACGGGGGCAGTGGCAACTTCACTGAGATGCAGGTTGTTGCATACCTGATGGAGCCGGGCAATATGGTGTTTATGCAGTGGAATGTTCCATACAACTGGAGCGGCGCTGCGGTTTATAATACCACGAGCGGATTCTATAATATATCAGTGCCAGTATCTTCAGAAAACTCCAGCTTCCTGCTGTTCGCGAACGCATACAACAGCTCAGGAAATGAGCTCTACACTGCAAACTACAGGAACATTACAATGACACAGGCGAATTTCAGCGACTTAAACTTCACGACAGTACCGCTGGTTGGGAACGTGACAGAGCACAACCTGACGGCAAATGATGGGGGGAACACGCTGATAAACACGACCAAGAAGACGTTCCTCGTTGTTAACTCCAGTGGAAGTGCCATAAGCCAGGCGCACATTTCAATGACTGTTAATTACACGGCATACAACGGGTCTGCGTTCAGCTTTATGACTGACGTAGGAGGGGAAAATACTGAGAACGCGAATGGAATTTTCAAGTTACCGCTCCTGAACGCGTCGGTGCAGAACATTGAAATATTCGCGCAGAATGGGGGAGCTCCAAGAAAGATGAAGTTAACCATCGCGCAGCTTCAGAGCGACCCAGTAATAATAACATTGTACGGCTTTGACCCGAAAGGAATGAAAGATGAGGCTATGGCTATAAACATGACAATGCTGAACAGCACTGCGGTCTGCGACGTGCCAAACCCGAACATGACACTGTGTAGCCCGGCAGGAAGCTCCGGCATGGGGGGAGAGGACTCCTTCAAGTCCGGAATGTTTGCAGCTGTTATAGGCGGCGCAAAGGTTAGCCTGAGGATGACAGACGCTGTGAGAGGAATCACAGTTCACTATGTGAATGTTGACATGATGGCATCAGGTCCGCCGGACGCGATGTTTGATAACGAGTCAAACGAGTCAACAGAAGGGAATATCAGCAAGGAAGAGGTCTGGAAGTTCGCGAGCACCGGCCCGGAGATATATGACTATATCATAGTCGGGTTCCCATACGAGGACACCACAACCGGAGGAGGCACTGTACAGGAAGGCCTGGCATATGTGTCAATGGACAGCTTCTATGACGTTGATGCGGATGACACGAGCACCTGGACAGAGGTTTGGAATGAGTCAAATGGAACGGAATATGTACCGGTTGGATACGAAGACTACAACACGAGCACGTACAGGTCGTACCTAAATGGCAGCAAAGCGCTCTGCAATTCATCTGACGTGAACTTGAGTTCAGGACTGTGCTACATAGACACCACGAACAATATGATATGGATGAAACTGCCGCACTTCTCAGGTGTTGGGCCGCAGATAGATTTCAGCCTGACAGGGACAGGGAACATAACGCTGAATTCTCCGGCAGACAACAACATAACAACAGATGCAACCCCGGACTTTAACTTCACGTTTGTGCACAATGCAGAGAGTACTGCAGACTGTAATTTGTATGTTGGCACCACGCAGTATGGAAACAACTCAAGCGCGATAAACAATACTGCAACAGTTATAACAGCCAATGCAACAATTGCAAATGGTTCCAATACGTGGTACATAAATTGCACAACTCCGCTGAATGACAGCGGAGAGTCAGCAAGCAGAACACTGTGGATTGATAATGGTTCGTTGCCAACTTTGCTATCTGTTTCACCGAATGGAACTCTGAGTGGGCTGGCAACAGCCGTATACGTAACCTTCAATGACTCCAGGATGAACAATGAAACCGTGAATACGAGCACGTTCTATGTGAACCTGACAAGCGGTGGAACTTCTGTGGGCGGCACCATAACGAATACGAGCGGAACTGCATTTGTGTACACCTTTAGCAATGCGCTTTCCTATGCCACGCAATATAACGTGACTGTGAAAGAGGATGTTGCAGATATATATGGAAACCAGCAGGGGGCTAATGTCACCTGGACCTTTACAACAGGTTCAGCGCCAAGTGGTCCATCAAGAACAGGGGACACAGGCGGCCTTGGGAGCAGCGCGCCCACCTTGCAAGAGGGTGTTGAGAAAACACTGAGTATGGTTGAAGGCGACAGTGTAGGTTTCAGGGTTGAGGGCTCCAGTCACACGGCAAAGATAGATAGTGTGAGTGCGGGAAGTGTTATTATGAGGATAACCTCAGACCCAATACTGGTAACACTACAACCAGGCAAGATTACGCGCGTTGACGTGGACAGTGATGGCATGCTTGACCTTGAGCTTCTGCTGAACAGGATACAAAATGGAGTTGCTGACATAACCTTTAAGCTGTATGAGGAAGCAGAGAAGCAGGAAATAACCGAAAGCGTTAGGCGAACTGCAACCCCAAGCGCACCAGTACCAGATGAGGCGCCGACAGCCGCGGTGGTAGCTGAAGAGCAGGGAGTTAGGCAGGACTGGACGCTTCCACTGGCAGTTGTATTGATACTTGTTGTGGCTGGTCTGGGTTATTACTTCTACACCAAGAAGTAAAAATACCTGTGAGAAGGGGCTGGCGCAATTTATATGAAGCAATAGCGATAAGCATATCCTATGGACGATGCAGTTTTAGAGAAATACAGGAAGGCTGGGGAAGTTGCCAAGAAAGCTGAGAAGCTCGCGCGGGATATTGTGAAGCCAGGGGCTAAAGTTTTGGATATTGCGGACAAGGTTGAGGGATTGATTTGGAACGAGAGTGACGGGCCTGCGTTTCCGCTGAACATTTCAATCAATGAGATGGCTGCGCATTATACTCCTGACCTGAAGACCGAGCTTGTTTTTGGAGAAACTGACTTGGTCAAGGTTGACTTGGGGGTTCATTTTGACGGGTATATCGCGGACAGGGCGTTTACGCTGAGCATGGACAAGGACGAGACCAGGCTTGGTCTGATTGAGGCTGCTGAGGCTGGGCTTAAGGTTGGGCTTGAGTGCATAAGGCCAGGGGTTACGCTTGGAGAGATTGGGACGAAGATTGAGGAGGCGATTGTTGAGAAAGGTTTCAAGCCGATAAGCAATCTCACCGGGCACGGGCTTGAGCAGTACAGCCTGCACACTGGATTGACTATTCCGAATATCAAAAATGATGACAAGACAGTGCTTGAAGAGGGGCAGGCGATTGCGATAGAACCCTTTTCAACTAATGGGTATGGAGCTGTGATTGACTCAGAGGAGGTTCATATTTACGAGTTTCTCGCGCCGAGATCTGTAAGAAACCGGGAAGCGAGGCGGATTCTTGAGCTTGGAGTTACGAAGTTCAAGGGACTGCCGTTTGCGAGAAGGTGGCTTGAGAAGGATATTGGCGGGATGAAGCTGAGTCTTGCGCTGAGAGAATTGGTTAATGCAAGAGCGCTGTATCAGTACCCTGCGCTACGTGAAAAGGAGAGGGGATTAATTGCTCAGGCTGAGCATACAGTGATTGTATTAGAAGATCCAATAATTACTACACGATAGGTTATGGAAATCAATAGCCGTAACCCTTTAATACTACCACTTCTATACACTTGTATAGAAAATGAACCAGACCACTAAGAAGAACTTTAATAGAATTGTGAAATGCCTATACGACGCGAAGAAAGAGGGCTCGGAATTCCTCTGGGTCCGCGAGATTGAACGGCGCACTCAAATAAATATGGGCACAGTGGTTTGGATACTTTACCGCTATTTGAACCCGGAGTACATTGACATGCCTGAGACAGATGATTTGATTTCAAAGGGCTTGAAGATTCAACCGATTAAGCTGAAGGACAGTGTTTTTGACAAGCTTGCGAAGGATGGGTTGGAGTGAAAAATCGGGCGAACAATACCTATTTAACCTCTAAAAATCAATAAAATAATGTAGTCGTAAATCATAAAATGATTTACACACACGCATTCATGCGTGTTGTTTTAATACTCAAAAAGAGGGTGAAATATAATGACACAACAAAGGTTGACAAAGCTAACCAGCTTTGTGTGTATTTCAAAGCTGGTAAAATGGGAGGTGCTTTGAAATGACAAAAGAAGAAAAACAAATAGAAAACAAGGAAGCTGCAGCAGAAGAGCCAGCGGCTGAAGAAGTAGCAAACGAGGATGTTGCGCTTGAGCAGGAACTGGCGGATGAAGAGCGATTGCCTTTCCCGAACGCGCGCGTAGTTGCGCACATGAAGAGCTCGCTGGACAAGGAAAAGATGATTCGCGCCCGCGTGAAGAAAGAGATGAACGAATGGCTCGGCGAGATGTGCAAGCGCGTTGCAAAGGACATGAACAAGTCGCCTTACACTGTTATTGAGGCTGGAGATTTCCACAGAGCTATAAAGAAGTATGAGCAGCTTGAGGAAATTGCAAAGCAGAAAGAACGAATGCTGGTTTATCTTGACAGGATTAAGCAGGACTGCAATATGATGATTGGCGAAATTGAGAGAAGCTTCGGCATTGAGGGAATAACTGTTGCAAACCCTGAGAAAAAGGTAACTGAAGAGCAGAAGGAATAAAATTAAAAAAGAGCACGCTAACCGCGTGCTCTAATCTATTTTTTTTAACCGATATATTTCTCGCGCGACTCAGTTTCGCTCTTCGCAGTTGCCTTTGACTTTCTGAAGCTTTTCAGAACGCTATCATAACTCTGCTCCAGCTCTTTGGTCATGCTTGGTCTTATCTGGTCCATTGCTTCCTTGAAGTGTCTCATCTTGACTTCCTTTGCGCTTATATTCTCGCGCAGGGCAAGCATTGCAGCTTCTCTGCATAGCGCTTCTATGTCCGCTCCGACATAATTGTCAGTCATTTCAGCGAGCTTTTTTATGGAAACATCTTTTGTGAGCGGCATGTTCTTGGTGTGCACTTTGAAGATTTTCTCGCGGCTGTCCTTGTCTGGAATTCCAATTAGCACGTGGCGGTCAAATCTGCCTGGCCGCAGAAGCCCAGGGTCAATTATGTCCGGCCTGTTAGTTGCTCCAAGCACCACGACTGACTCAAGCTCCTCTAAGCCGTCAAGCTCAGTGAGCAATTGGTTCACTGCGGTCTCCATTGTGTGCGAGCCGTGGTCGCGACCCCGTGTTGGAGCCATTGCGTCAAGCTCGTCAAAGAATATTATAGCTGGCGCAACTTGCTTTGCCTTTGCGAAGATTTTTCTTATTCCGCGCTCGGTCTCGCCGACCCATTTGCTAAAGAGTTCTGGACCGCGAACTGAGATGAAGTTAGCTTGTGACTCCTTTGCTACTGCCTTGGCCAGCATTGTTTTTCCAGTGCCGGGCGGACCGTAGAGGAGCACGCCTTTCGGCGGCTTGATGCCCATGCGCGTGAACACCTGCGGCTTCTTGAGCGGCCACTCTATGGCTTCCTTAATCTGTTGCTTGGCCTCGCTTAATCCTCCAACATCGTCCCAACCCACTCGCGGAATTTCAACAAGCACTTCACGCATCGCGCTTGGGGAAACATTGCGCAGCCCGTGCTGGAAGTCCTCGCGCGTTACGCGTAGTTCCGCCAGTATTTCAGGCGGGATTTTCTCATACTCATCTGGTTTGAGTTGAGGGAGCATTCTAAGAACAGCGGACATGGCTGCTTCCTTGGTCAAAGCCTCAAGGTCTGCCCCTACGTAGCCATAGGTAACATCTGCCCACTCGTCTAGCTTGACATCTTCTGCAAGCGGCATTGCGCGGGTATGGATTTGCAGGACTTCTTTTCGGCCTTTCCTGTCTGGAACTCCGATTTCAATTTCCCTGTCAAACCTGCCGCCCCTGCGGAGCGCTTCATCCATTGAGTCCACACGATTTGTTGCAGCGATTACCACAACCTTGCCTCTTGCCTTCAGCCCATCCATGACTGAAAGTAAAGTTGCAACCACACGGCGCTCTACTTCGCCTGTGACTTCCTCGCGCTTTGGGGCGATTGCATCAATTTCGTCTATGAAAATTATGCTTGGCGCCTCTTTTTCTGCTTTTTCAAAGATGTCCCGAAGATTCTTCTCAGATTCGCCGTAAAACTTGCTCATCATCTCTGGCCCGTTTATTGGGATGAAATTTGCATTGCACTCGGTTGCAACAGCTTGCGCCAACAGGGTTTTTCCAGTGCCTGAAGGGCCGTAGAGGAGCACGCCTTTCGGCGGCTCAACGCCGATTGTATCAAATATTTCAGGGTGCTTGAGCGGGAGCTCAATCATCTCCCGAACTTTTTTGATTTCTTTGCTCAGGCCGCCAATATCCTCATAATTTATTGTTGGGATTCTGCTGTCTGCCTCTAGCTCAACTGCATGAGAACTTATTTTTACTTCTGTCATGTCAGTTATGATCACAGGACCTTTTGGGGTTGTGGAGGTTACCATCAGCTTGAGACCGGAGAAACCAGTGAACCCAGGAAGTTCGCCGCCGAACATTGCGGAGAAAATGTCATTGGGCTGGGCGCTTGCCCTTGCGCGAAGCGGGCTGACCAAGTCCCCTTTCATTACCGGCCTGCCGAGCATGCTTTTCTCAAGCCCGCCGCCCACTATTTGGAGTTGGATTCCCTGCTGAGCCGGAGCGAGCATTACTTTTGATGCTTCCTTTATCTCTGCCTTGCGCACTTTGATAGCTTCGCCGATGCCTGCCTCCGCGTTCCTGCGCATCAGGCCATCCATTCGGCAAACCTGCATCCCAACATCGCTTGGGTATGCCTTTGCTGCGATTGCGACCGTTATTCTTTGCCCTTCCACTTCCACAATGTCGCCAGGCGCAACGCCGATTGTGTGCATTGATTTTGAGTCAAGCCGTACTATGCCCTTCTCTGCGTCCTCTGGCATTGCTTTTGCGACTTGCAGTTCAAGTTCAGTTTCTTTTTGTTTTCTCATTTGATTTTACCTCTTTGCGGAGCGCTGTGACATTTTCTGCAGTATTCGGCCCATGTCTGACTCCATCATCTTGTGCAGTTCCTCTACCTCTGTGAGAAGGCGCTTGTGCTCCTCAAATGCCCCCCTCGCTAGTGCGATGCGTATCCAGTCGCTGCGGTCTATCTTGAGCATGCTGGACACTTCCTCTATTTCCTGAGCGAGATCTTTTGAAACGCGAATATTTATTTGTATTGATGTCATAGTAGTATTACGTAGCAATTAGTAGCATTTGGTATATATAAAGGTTTTGGTGCTGCAAAATAAACCCCGCCCAGTTAAATAAACTTTATAAGCCCTGCTGAGCCCCTTGATTCTATGAAACTTTTGACAAAGGAATTTGATGCAAAAGCAGAGGCAAAGCCGTTGAGCGATGTGGTTGGAGAATGCGCCCCGACTGGCTCAAGGAATATTGACGAGTTGCTTGGGAAGGGGATTCCGCTTGGCTTGATTGCGCACGTTTACGGCCCGCCTGGAGTTGGGAAAACTAACTTGTGTTTAACCACTGCGGTTGAGTGCGCAAAAAAAGGGAAGAAGGTTTTGTTTGTTGATACTGAGGGCGGGTTTAGGGTGGAGAGATTTTTGCAGATTTGCAAAGATGCCGATGTTGCGAAGAGGATTATGTTGAAACAGGTTCGGGATTTTGAAGAGCAGAAAGAACTTGTGAGGAACCTGCGCAGGATTGTTAACAAGGATTTTGGGCTTGTGATTTTTGACTCGTTTGTCTCGCTGTATCGCTTGGAGGTGAGCGGGACAAGAAGAGAGATTCTTGAGCTGAGCAGGGAATTGGGACGGCAGTTGGGGAAACTTTCAAAGATTGCGAGAGATTTCAACCTCGCAGTGATGCTGAGCAATCAGGTCTACGCAAGTTTTGACGAGGACGGGGAGAAAGAGGTTGTTCCGGTTGGTGGGGATGTGCTATTGTATTGGAGCAAATTGAGTTTGGAATTAGAAAAGCTGGGGCCGGGGCAGAGGAAGGCAACGCTCATAAAGCACCCGTATGCGGCGGAAGGGAAACATATAAAGTTTAGGATAACCAAGAATGGCTTGGAATGAAACTGGATACTGAACTCGCGGGCATCAAGCTCAAAAATCCAACTATTCTAGCTTCTGGCATTCTCGGCAACACCGGGGAAATTTTGAAAAGAGTTGCAACCGAAGGCGGAGCTGGGGCGGTGACTACGAAATCCATTGGTGAGGACGCGAGGACCGGACACGGGAACGCGACGATTGTTGACATGGGAAAGATTATGCTGAACGCGATGGGACTCCCAAATCCTGGAGCAACTGCTTTTGTTGATGAGATAAAAATTGCGAAAGAGGCGAAAGTTCCTGTCATAGCGAGCATTTTTGGAAGCTCTGTGGAGGGATATGCCGCTGTTGCGAAGAAAGTTCTTGCAGCAAAGCCGGATATGATTGAGATTAATATGTCCTGCCCGCACGCCAAGGGGCACGGCGCAAGTTTCGGCAGCGACGAGGAAACTGCGGGACAAGTTGTGAAAGCTGTGAAGAAAGTTTCAGGGAAAACGCCGGTTTTTGCAAAGCTCACTCCGAATGTGGTGAGCATAAGCGCGATTGCAAAAGCAGTAGAGAACGCAGGAGCTGACGGGATTACTGCGATTAACACGCTGGGCCCGGGTGTTGTGATTGATGTTGAAACAGCTAGCCCAGTGCTGAGCAATGTAGCAGGCGGCTTGAGCGGAGAAGCGATAAAGCCGATTGCGGTGAGGTGCGTTTATGAAATTTACAAGACTGTTAAGATTCCGATTATAGGGACTGGGGGAGTTTATACTGGACTGGACGCTGCAGAGATGCTCATGGCAGGCGCGAGCGCAGTAGGGATTGGCACTGCGGTGAAGGACCGGGAGATTGATGTTTTCAGCAAGATTTGCAAGGAGCTTTCCGATTTTATGGAAAGAAAAAACTATAAAAGCGTGAAAGATTTAGTGGGATTAGCTCACAGGAGGATACAAAAATGAGTGGACGCGACAAGGCATTCGGCGCAATTATGTGTTTGGTAGCTATCCTGCTCGGCGCACTGTACTTCTGGGCGCTGTTCAGCCCCGGCTACTGGAGTCTTTACGCAGTATATACCGTGGTTTCAGTGCTCGTACTAGGCGTGTTTGGCATAATGTTCTGGGTTGGCTACACAATAGCAACAACGCCGAGCATACAGGAAGTAGAGAAGGCAGCAAAACGCAAGAGATAAAGGCTGGGATGGGAACTTCAATCAGCTACGAGATACTCGAGATTACGGAAAGGTCTCCCAAGACTAGGTCATTTCTATTTGATTTTAAGGCGAGGGTAGCTCCGGGCCAGTTCATGATGACATGGGTCCCAGGTAGGGAGGAAATTCCGATTAGCGTGTCGCACTCAAGCGGGGATAGGCTGGAGATTACTGTTTACGAAGTTGGGGATACCACAAAAGCGATGAATTCGCTCAAGATAGGCGATTATGCCGGGCTCAGGGGGCCATATGGGAAAGGGTTTGAATTGAAGGGGGGAAATGTCGCGGTTGTTTCCGGGGGATGCGGCGCTGCGCCGATTGGTTTTCTCGCAGAGGAATTGAAGAATAAAGGCGCGGATGTTACCGCGATTGTTGGGGCGCGGGACAAGGAAAATTTGATATTTTTGGAAAAGTTCAAAATGTGCGGGGAAGTTTTGGTTGCGACTGATGACGGTTCTGAAGGGCATAAAGGATTTGTTACTGAAGTGCTTGAAGAGAAAATCAAGGAGTTTAATTATGTTTACACCTGCGGACCTGAGATTATGATGAAGAGGGTTTTGGATATTTGCGTTAAGAACAAAGTGGGGATGCAGGCGAGCCTTGAGAGGTATATGAAATGCGGAATTGGGATTTGCGGCTCCTGCCTGATTAAAGGGCTAAGAGTTTGCAAAGAGGGGCCTGTGTTTGATGATTC
>JBDRKL010000012.1:0-153280 GCA_043814055.1 archaeon | reverse complement strand
GCAAACCTCCACCTCCAGTTTTAGCACAGGCCTTCAACTGACTCAACTTTTTGTTGAAACTTGTCAATATCGTAGCGGGGGATGGACTCGGGAACGCAGAACCTAACGGGTCCGCACCTCCCAAGGTGGCTCTCCACTTTGTGAAGCCACTTTTGTGATTAGTAGCGGGGGATGGACTTGAACCATCGACCTCGAGGTGTCTCTCAACCCTCTGCGCAGATTTTTAATTGCCGCGCAGTGGCACGAAATCGCAAAGCGATTTCTTTTTGGTCAAGCTTTTTGCGGCCGAAGGTCGGAAAAAGGTTGTTATGAGCCTCGCGGGCACTCCAGGCTGCCCTACCCCGCTGTGTCATAGTCAATCAATTGCGGTTTATTTAATGGTTTCTGTTAGTTTAATTCCTACAACAGCTAATAAAATTCTCAAAAATTCCCCTTTCTATGTATTCGTTAGGAATTACCCTAATCGCAGCTTCAAAATTCTCGCAATGTGGATCCGTTCTCAAATACTCCATACCGCTTTCTGGGCTTTCCTCTGGGTGAAATTGTATTCCATAAACATTTTCTGCATATTCAATTGCCTGAACTCCATTTTCATTTCTAGCAAGGATTCTTGGTCCACTCTCAACGAATCTTTTGTGGTGCTGAAAAACCGCAAATCTTTCCGGCAAACCATTAAATAATGGATGATTTTGCACAACTTCAATCTCATACCATCCAACTTCAGGCTCATTTGCTTCAATCAAATTATATCCATAAATGCTCGCTAGCAAATGGTTTCCAAAACAAATTCCCAAAATCGGAACGCTGAGCCCTTTCACAAACTCTTGTGTTTTTCTAATCCACAAATGTTCCTCTCTAAATCTATCAGCTCCGCTAATAACGAGTGCATCATAGTTTTCCATGTTAGGAAATTGAAACTTCCTAACTTCAAAAATATCAACCTCACACGGCAGAGCTCTCGCTATTTTTTCAGATTCACAAATTCGATTCTTGTGGCAATCAAGCAGTGCTATTTGCATTTAAACTCGACCTCACTACCTCAATCACCGTATCAACTTGCTCTTCGCTAATCACAAGTGGCGGTAGGAACCTCATAACATTTCGCCCAGACGCAAGCACCAAAACACCATTTTCCATACAACTCTTTAATGCGCCCCCGCACGGAAACCTTGCCTCAAGCGCGACCATTGCCCCAATTCCGCGAACTTCCCTGATGCTCTCATTTTCAATTTTTCTAAGCCCTGCAAGAAGCCGCTGTCCCATCTCAGCCCCGCGTTCAATCAAATTCTCACTCTGCAAAACATTCAAAGTCGCAATTCCTGCAGCGCAGGAAAGCGGATTCCCCCCAAAGGTGGAGCCGTGCTCTCCCACCCCCAGAGCTGAAAAGATTTCCTCTGTGCTTGCAGTAACTCCCATCGGAACCCCACCTGCAACACCTTTTGCAACACACGCAATGTCTGGAGTAACTCCAAAAGTCTGCGCTGCGAAATAATTTCCAGTTCTTCCAAAGCTCTGCACCTCATCAAATATGAGCAAGGCACCACTTTCATTGCAGATTTCCCTCACTTCTTGTAGATACCCTTCAGGCGGTAGCACAACCCCAGCCTCGCCCTGTACTGGCTCAACTATAACCGCAGCAGTGCTCTCACTAACTACATTCCTCAATCCCTCTGAATCTCCATACTTCACATGCGAAAAACCAGGCACAAGCGGCTCAAACGCTTTTCTGTACGCTGGCTTCCAAATTGCGCTCAACGCCCCAAGAGTCCTCCCATGAAACGCTCTGCTCATAGCAACAACTTCTGTTCGCCCAGTATACCTCCTAACTAACTTCAAAGCGCACTCAACACTCTCTGAGCCTGAATTAGACAAGAAGAAGGTATTCAAATTTCCAGGGGTAACCGCTTCAAATCTCCTTGCAAATTCATTCCTCACATCATTGTCAAAAATCCCGTAGCATGTCACCAGCCTCTGTGTCTGCTCGCTTATCGCTCTTGTTAGTTCTGGGTGCGCATGCCCGAGCAGCACAACTCCGACCCCTGCAGTGCAGTCAACATATTCGTTTCCCTCCAAATCATAAACCAAAGCTCCGCTGCCACGAACAAGTTCAATTCCTCTCATTCCATATGTCTTTGCCAGGCTCATTCAAACACCGTCCCCCTGCCTTTCAGCGCGTTTTCTACTGGGTTCTCAACATTCCCAGGTGCAATTATTACTTTCTTTGCTCCAAAGTCAAACGCTTCTTGAACTGCGAGAAGCTTCATAGTCATTCCTCCATCCACTTCTCTGCGCAATGCTTCAAGTTCATCTCTGCCAACTCTCCTAATAACTCTACTACCTCTCAATACCCCAGGAATATCACTCAGATTTACAATTGTATCAATTTCCAAGTCTCTTGCTATAACAGCGGCTGCCCTGTCCCCGTTCACATTAACGAGCTCATGATTCTCACTTATTGCAATCGGCGGTACAACAGGCGCAATCCCGCTGGAGATAAGATTCTGTAGCACTTCAGCACTACAGCTTTCAATCTTCCCGCTGTAATCCCCTTCAAGCATTCTCTTTCGCCCGTTCTCCACTATCCTAATCCGCTCCTTCCTCCTTGCATTCAGCGCAGCAACAACCCCCACGGAATCAATACCCTGCGCCTGTAGTGCAACAACAACTTCATTGCTCATCCCAGACGCGACCATATTGAACAATCGCATTGCCTCTGCATCCGTGTACCTGAACTTTATCCCGCTAGGCGAGTAGTGCCACTGCGGCTCCACTCCCATCGCACGCTGCATCTCATCCATCTGCGGGCCGATTCCGTGCACTAGGACAAACTCTCTTTCTTTCAAATCTCTGGCGATCTGTTCTATGTTACTGAGCACGCTACCGCCAACTTTTACTACGATCATCATATTGGATAGATTGGAAGGGCCTCCAGTCCCTGCGTTTCTTCAAAACCGAACATGATATTCATGCACTGCACTGCCTGCCCAGAAGCCCCTTTCATCATGTTGTCCAGCGCCGAGAATACAACCAAGCGATTCCCGCTCTGCGCAAGCCCAACGTCGCAGTAATTTGAGCCAAGCACATACTTTGGATTCGGCAGATTGTTCACCGCGGTTGGAGTTACCCTAACAAAAGGCGAATCATTGTAGAAATCCCTGTACGCCTTCAGGGTTTCATTCAGCTCTCCCTCCTCATACCCAAGCACATGATTAGTCGTAAGAATTCCGCGAACCATTCCAACTGCATGCGCAGTCATCTCCACGCTCACGCCAACCTCCTGCTCTATCTCAGCAGCATGCCTGTGCTTCTCAGGAGCATAAGGCCTCACTGCATTCGCCCTCTCGGGATAATGCGTCCCAGCATTTGCAGTTCTTCCAGCAGCGCAGCCGCCAATCTTTGCATCCACAATCACGCTCTGCAGGTTCCCTCTCAGCGGAGCAAGCGCCAAAATAGACGAAGTGGCCTCGCACCCAGCCCCAGCTACCAAGTTCGCATTTCTCATTTCATCCCCGTGCAGCTCAGGAATCCCATAAACAGCATTTTCCAAAAGCTCAGGCGCTGTGTGCTCAACTCCGTACCACTCCCTATACACCTCAGCAGACCTGAGCCTGAAGTCAGCCCCAAGATCCACAACTCTTGTATTCTCAACAAGTTCTGGTACGATCCCCATTGAAGCAGTATGCGGCAAGCAAGTAAAAACCACATCAGATTCCCCAACCCTATCTGCAGAGTACTCACTAAACCTATGCTGCACATTCCTCAGATTAGGGTGCGCCTTCCACAGGCTCCGACCGGCAAAACTCCTTGATGTAATCTCCCCAAGCTCAACCTCTGGGTGGTTCAGCAGAATCCTAACCAATTCCCCGCCAGTATATCCAGAGCCTCCAACAATACTTACTCTCATCTTGCCACCTCCTCAATATAATCAACAATCCTTGCAGGAATATCCACTCCAGTTGGCTCTATGCTGTTCCTGAATTCCATAGTGTAGTTTACCTCGTGCACAGTCAATCCGTTTGGGGTCTCCATCAAATCTGGCGCAACTATCCCGCCGCCAACTGCTTCCGCTGCATTCACTGCAACATCTCTAAGCTCATTCGTAACAGGACAATTGCTTGCAGTCCCGCCCCTGCTCGTGTTCGTTATCCAATGAGGCGAATTTCTGTAAATAGCTCCAATTACCTTATCTCCAATCACAAAAGCCCGTATATCCCTTCCGGGCTTTTCAACATACTCCTGAATATAGTAAATTGAGTGCAAATACGCGGTTCCAAGCACATCTTTGTGTTCAAGAATTGCTTCCGCTGCATCTCTGTCGTTTATTTTTGTAACAAGCCGAGCCCAAGAGCCAACAACCGGTTTCATCACAACAGGATAACCCATTTCTTCAATAGCTCTTAGTGCACTTTCAGGCGTAAATGCTACTTCAATCCTTGGAGTTCTCACATCATTCTCTTGCAGTGCAACGCTTGTGAGCAGCTTGTCCCCACAAGTCAATGCAGTATCATACTCATTCACACACGGAACACCTGCCTGTCTGAACATTCTTAACGCATACAACGCCCTTGAATGAGAAACACTTCTTTCAAGTACAACATCTAGGTCAAATTCATCTTGCCCCGGCCTGAAAACAAGCTCGCGGTCATCAAGCATCTCAACGTCTATTCCACGATGCTCAAGCTCATTAAGCAAAAGCTTCTCTTCTTCTCTTATTCTTGAGTAAAGGAAACCTATTCTCATTCGCCCCAGTCCTCTTCTGTAGCTTCAGCTACTCTTACTTCTCCAGTTCCTGGGTTAACTATCTCAAGTTCTATCCCGCACTCTGGGCAGTCCACTATCTCTCCCTGCCGTGCATCCGATGGCAGTTCAACAGCCGCGTTGCATTCTACACAATTTACCATATTAATCACCTCCAAAATGAGGAAACTCCACTCTAGCTCAATCCTTGCGAGGCTTCCGAGTAATCACTAGGAGTTCCATGCTTTACTTCAGTGTATGAAAACCTTTATATAGGTAATGTACAAAATGTAACTGTTTAACTAAGAACTGTTAAAAAAAGGTGATATATGTGAAAAAATCAATTTCCCACTTAGTTGAGACTAAAATCTCAGCCATGCCAATGCTGGAGAGCTTCCTAGCTCGCGGTTTAGTCAATCAGAGCGCATTGGCTAGAGACCTGCTTCCTGAGCTTGAGGATGAACTCTGCATTGAGGTAAATCCACAAGCAGTTATTATGGCAGTAAAACGCTACACAAAAGCCGCACAAGATTCAAAATTCGAGGAAAAAATAAATGATGTCCTCCGTGAATGCACAGTTAATTTAAAATCCGGTGTCGCTGACATCTCTGTTGAAAAAACCAACGACATCTTCACAATCCTTAATGAAATCTCAAAAAAAGTGGACACAAAAAAGGGCGAGCTCCTGAGCGTTATTCAGGGAGTTTCAGAAATTTCAATTATAATCGAAGAAAAACACGCCGACACCCTGCTCAAAAAGCTTCAGGGCAAGAAAATACTCGTAGAAGAACGCGATGCTGTCGAGCTCCACATAATGGCCCCCCCAAGCTGGTGGGACATACCAGGCATAATCTCGCACGTTACAAGACAAATCTCAATTCACGGCATAAACATAATAGATATTGTTTCAACCACAACAGAGCTCTCAATCCTTGTCCGAAAAAAAGACGCAACCCACGCGTTCGAAGCTTTGAACAAGCTCATCGAGCAGAGCAAATCCTAAAACAACAGACCGGTAGTGTGCTCAGCATTCCCAACCCCTTCTCCAACGTTTCTCTTTAACAAGTTCTTCCCTGTCTTGTCTTCCAAAACCAAACCCTTCAAAAGTGCAGGATACTCATTGTAAACAAGCTTCTGCAGCGGCTTCCTGAACGTCCAGGACGAGTGAGAATAGGTGTGCACGCCAAACTGAATCTTCTTTGTTTCGTTCTTGCCAGAGACAAAAAATACCGGAGTTTCTGCCCCAACCGCCCTGACCTTGATATCCCTGAACTCGTGCAGTTCCTTCCCGTCCCAGAACGCGATGTCCTTCTTCACAGGAATTCCCATTACGTGCGGCCTGTAATAAGTCAGAATTTCGCCCTTTGGGAAATGGAACACGCCCCAATGCCACGGCACAGCCGGCGAGTTGACAAAAACCCTCTGGAAATATGCGCTTCCGCTTATCGCTTTTCCGTCAACTCTCCCGCCCAGGCTCATCTTATTCATCCTCAAAATCTTGTAATTATATTTTCCCTTCAGGTACTCGTTCTCGTGGTACTCAGGCATTGTGAAATCATTCTTCTCCTTCAACTGCGCCCTAAAGTCCATGTCTTTCCCAATCTTGACATTATAATTATCCAATTTTCCAGTAAACGACGTTTTTGGTTCCTTAGTAACCACAGAATCATCAAGATTCAGGTTGCACTGCTCCAACAAATGATCGTGGTGCATTTCCTTCCCGTCAAAATACCACGCTGCCACTGCCCCGTCCATTACTTTCCAATTGCTCTCCTTCTCCAGGGAATGGTCCAATTTGATATCAAGTGAATTGCACCTAATCCTGCGTTCCTGCTTGGTGCTCCAGAGTATCATCAGCTGCTTCGGCTTCGCTGGATTCTCAGGGTTCTTCCAGAAGAACAGCCAGAACCACCACCACCAGGCGCCGCTCTTCGGATTCTCATTGCGCACGTCAAATATTTTGTCCTGCAGTTTTTTTGATTCGGCCTCGTCGTACATAGCCACTCATAAACACCACCCCTTAAAATAATTTTGCGATAGCAAACCTTAATAAAACAAACGCCAATTCAGTGCGGGAACAATGGCTAAGATTTTAGGAATAGACGAGGCAGGCCGCGGAGCCGTGCTGGGTCCGCTTGTGATATGCGGCGCTCTTATTGACGAGCAGGACCTGCCAAAACTCAGGGCGCTAAAAGTCCGCGACTCAAAGCTCCTGACTCCAAAGCGCCGCGAAGAGCTTCAGGGCATAATAAAAGAAACCCTTGCAGACCACAAGCTCATCAAGGTAAAATCAATTGAGATAGATGCAGTGCGAATGAGCGGAACCGCAAACCTAAACGACCTTGAGGCTGCCAAGATGGCAGAGCTCATAAACCACTTCAAGCCAAGCCACGCGTATCTTGACTGTGTTGACTCAAACCCCTTGACGTTCCGGGCCCGGTTGAACAAGCACCTTCGCGTTGATACAACCCTGACCCTTGAGCACAAGGCAGACGAAAACTATCCAATAGTCTCAGCCGCATCAATCCTTGCAAAAGTAACGCGAGACTCTGAAGTCAAAAGCCTTGAGGCAAAATATGGAGCAGTCGGCTCAGGATACCCAGCTGACCCCACCACGCAAAAGTTTTTAAGCAATTGGCTCAAACAGAATGAAAACTATCCCGACATAGTTCGGAAAACCTGGGGGACAGTAACCGGTACAATCGGTAAAAAGAAGCAAAAAAGCTTGGAGGATTTCAAATAATGAAACTTACTATGGAGCTCAAAACAATGCTAATACACATTGTAATGGGTATAATAATTGGATATGTATCAAATATGCTCACGAGCAATATCGTAATACTGTTCATGATGATAGTCGTGCTCTTCGCAACAGGTCAGGCGGTCCAGAAGGCGTTCAGCCTTAAGCCCGAGACAAGCGCTTCAGGAGAAAAAAAGTACGACAGGAAATGGTGGCTCTCAAATGGGGCCTACCCGTACATAGTATTCTGGATATTCATTTGGATACTCTTCTACAACCTATGAGGTGAATAAAAAAATGGATAAACTTGCAAACCCAGCGCCTCTTGGGCTGATGGGTTTCGGCATGACAACCGTGCTGCTGAACCTGCATAACGCCGGCTTTTTTGCTCTTGGAGGAATGATACTCGCAATAGGCATCTTCTACGGCGGAATCGCCCAGATAATCGCCGGGATAATGGAGTTCAAGAAAGGCAACACGTTCGGGACCACAGCGTTCACGTCCTACGGGCTCTTCTGGCTCACACTTGTCGCGCTTATTGTAATGCCGACACTTGGCTGGGCAACTGCTCCAAGTAGCACGGCAATGGCTGCGTACTTTTTCATGTGGGGGCTCTTCACGTTCTACATGTTCATCGGCTCGCTCAAGCTGAACCGCTCGCTTCAGGTCGTGTTCTTCACGCTCTTTGTGCTGTTCTGGCTTCTCGCATTGGGCGACTACACCGGAAGCGCAGCGATAAAAACCTTCGCTGGCTACGAGGGCATCTTCTGCGGCTTCAGCGCGATATACGCGGCGTGCGGCCAGGTGCTCAACGAGGTTTACGGCAGGAAAGTGCTTCCGCTTTAGCTGGGAACAATAACCTTAAAATAGCGCATTACCTACTCTAGTTGGGACATGGCAATGGACACAATATCAGACTGGAAAAAGTCGCACTACACCAATGAAATAACCCCTAAGCTTGACAACAAGGAAGTCACGCTTATGGGCTGGGTTCGCGAGCTCCGCCTCCACGGCAACCTCGCCTTCATCATACTAGCTGACCGCGAGGGCGACTGCCAGGTAACTGTTTTGAAGGACAACAAATTTCTTGAGGCAGTCCAGAATCTCAACCGCGAGGACGTAATCGCAGTCAAGGGAACTGCAAAGAAGAGCGACAAAACCAACCGCGGCGTTGAAATTCTTCTGAACGATCTAAAAGTCCTCAACACTTCAATCACCCCGCTCCCGCTTGAAATAACTGAAAAAACTCCTGCAGAGTTTGACACGCGATTGAACAACCGAGTCCTGGACCTGAGAAAGCCAAAAGTTGTCGCGATATTCAAAATCCGTGACCAGGTTCTTGCTTCAGCCCGCGAATACTTCAGGCAGAACAAATTCATGGAAATTGAAACTCCAAAAATAATCGCAACAGCGACAGAGGGCGGCGCCGAGCTCTTTCCAGTGAAATACTTTGAGGAGAACGCTTACCTGCGCCAGAGCCCGCAGCTTTACAAGGAATTAATGACTTCCTGCTTTGAGAAAGTTTTTGAAATTGGCCCGGTGTTCCGCGCAGAGCCGAGCGACACTCCAAGGCACCTTGCTGAAGTAACCCAGATGGATATTGAAATGGGTTTTGCAACCGAGGAGGACACATGGAAAATCCTTGAAGGCGTTGTAGAGCACATTTACACGCAGGTAAAAAAGAACTGCGCACAAGAACTTGAGCTCCTAGGGGTTGACCTAAAGATTCCAAAGGCGCCTTTTGAGCGCGTCTCTTATACTGAGGCTGTGAAAAAAATAGGCGTCAAGTTCGGCGAGGACATTCCGCCCGAGGGTGAGAAGAAGCTTACGGAAATCTATAAAAAGCCGATAATCGTCTATGAATATCCGCTTGAGCAGAAGCCTTATTACATTCACCCGCACGACAAGGATCCAAAACTTTCATACGGCTTTGACCTGATAATGGACTCAATTGAGATGGCATCAGGCGGCAGGCGAATCCATGACCATGAAATGTACGAGAAGAGGCTTAGGGAAAAAGGCCTGGATCCAAAGAGCTTTGAGGAAATCACAAAGTTCTTCCGTCTCGGAATGCCCCCGCACGCGGGCTGGGCGATAGGCGTTGACCGCCTAGTGATGGTCATCTGCGGGCTTGACAACATAAGAGAGGCTGTTCTTTTCCCAAGGGACGTGAAGAGATTAAAACCGTGATCAAATCAAGCACAGACCTTGAAATCTGCGACCGTGCTGACATCGCACACAAGGTGTGCGTGCTTCGGACGCAACCCGCAAAGCGGGTTGCGCAATTCGCTGTTGCGAATTTGCGCTGCGCGTCCGAAGTTTCAAATCTGTTGAAATTGGAGAAACTTTGAAATGGCAGTAAAACTTAACAAGGACAAGTGCGCTTCGTGCGCTGGATGCGTTGGACTATGCCCACAACAGGCTTTGAACTATGTTGGCTCAGGCTTAGTCATAGATGAAACGAAATGCAATGAGTGCGGAATATGCGTAAAGTTTTGTCCAATGACTGCACTATCCATAGGTGAGAAATAATGGAATACGACGTAGTTGTTGTTGGAGCTGGTCCTGGGGGGAGTTCAACTGCAAAATATTGTGCCGCAGCAGGGCTGGATACCCTTCTTGTAGAAAAGCGAAAAGAAATTGGAGCTCCAAAAAGATGTGGAGAAGGCCTGACAGTCGGCGGAATGAAGCGTGTCGGCCTGAAGCCTGAACCAGAGTGGGCGCGCCAGAAAATAATGGGCGCTATAATGTTCTCCCCCTCACTAAAGCGTGTTGACATAGAGTACAAGCCCTATGGTGGCTATGTCATTGAGCGGAAAATTTTTGACAAGCGTCTCGCTGAGTTGGCTGCCGAGAATGGAGCAAAGGTACAAGCAGGGGTGCGGGCAACTGGTCTTATTAAAAATGGCAATCAGGTCACTGGGGTAAAACTGAGTGGCTACGATGGAGTATGGGATGTAAAAGCAAAAGTCGTGGTCGCAGCTGATGGTGTTGAATCTCTTGTTGGTCGTTGGGCTGGATTAAACACAAAACACCTTTTACAAGACACCTGTTCTGGCGCCCAATTTGAAATGTGCAACATAGACCCTATTAGCGAAGACCAGCTTGAAGTATACATGGGCAATGAAATAGCACCAGGTGGCTACATTTGGATATTTCCAAAAGGAAAGCACGTGGCAAATGTTGGAATTGGAACGCGGGGTACCAATGGATCTGCACTTTACTACTTGAAAAAATTCATCCAAAGCAAAGACAATCTGAAAAAAGGGTCAATTCTGGAGATAAACACCGGCAACATCCCGGTAGGCGGGCCAGTGGATCAGCTTTCAACAGATGGTCTGGTTCTAGTTGGTGACGCTGCTCACCAGGTCAATGCAGTACACGGTGGTGGCATACCTGAGTCAATGAGGGCAGGAGAAATCGCGTCAAAAACAATAAAGCGTGCGATTGATGCAAATGATTACACACGAAATACGCTAAAGCAGTATGATGAGGAATGGTTTGCAATTGAAGGAAAACGACTCAAACGCGTTGCAATCATGAAAAGCGTAATAGAAAAACTTTCAGACAAAGACTTGGACTACTTGGCAGAACATTTATCCGGGGACCAAATACTTGACATAACGCGAGCCAGCCAGTTTACGCTTTTGGCAAAAATCTTCGGAAAGCGTCCAAGCCTACTAAAGCACGTTCCAAAACTTTTGACAGCAGTTTAACCTATACTGTCAATATCTTTGATACAGGCGAACTTATCAGAACTTCTGCCTCTTCTGGGAATATCTTGTAACTCGGTATGTTCACAAAAACAGCATCTCCTTCCTTAAACTCTTTCTCCGCCACTTCTGTCTTCGGCTTCACTGCATTAACAGAAACTCCGCGACCTAAGCTCAACCTCATTCTTACAAGCGGCCCTAGAAAAGTCATGCTCATTATCTTCCCTGTTGTAAGCTCCTCAGTCTTCTTCATGTCAACCAGCGCCTTCTCAACTTCAATCTCCTCTGGCCGTATCAGGACCTTAACAATGTCTCCCTCCTTGAACCCCTTGTTCCCGTTCAAATCCAGGTCAAAGTACCCAATTTTAACATGATTCTTCTCAATTTTCCCATCCAAAATATTAACCATTCCAATAAATCGCGCAACGAATGAAGTCTTCGGGTGGTCGTAAAGTTCCTGCGGAGTTCCGATGTGCTCTATCTTCCCCCGGTTCATAACAACAATCCTGTCTCCGAGCTCAAATGCCTCCTCCTGGTCGTGCGTCACCAGTATTGTTGTAATTCCCAATTCTTTCTGAATCTGCTTGATATCCCCGCGCATTTTCTGCCGTATCTTTGCGTCAAGAGCGCCGAATGGCTCGTCAAGCAGGAGCAGGTTCGGCTTCCTTGCAAGCGCCCTTGCGAGCGCAACCCTTTGCTGCTGCCCGCCTGAAAGCTGGCTCGGCAGCTTTTCTGAGTGCTCGGAAAGTCCGACAAGGTCAATCAGCTCCCTGGCGCGCTTCTCTCTCACTTTCTTGTCCACTTTTTTTATCTTCAGTCCGAACTCCACGTTCTCCTCTATTGTCATGTACTTGAACAGCGTGTACTGCTGGAACAAAAATCCAATATCCCGCTTCTGCGGCGGCAGGTTGTTCACGAGATTCTTTCCAAAGAAGACGTCGCCAGAAGTCTGCCTGGTAAGTCCGCCCATAATCCTCAATAGCGTGGTCTTGCCGCAGCCGCTCGGTCCCAGTATGACTAAAAATTCGCCTTTCCTCACTGAGAAACTGGCATTGTCAACAACCACGTTCTCGCCGTACTTTTTCGTGAGTCCCTTGATGGTCACCGCTGCCCTGCCCCTGCCTCCTCTCTTGCTCATTTCAAAGTCTCACCTCCTTCACCAGCTTTGAAATTAACGCGAAACTGGTCAAAATTCAAAACTTCGCGTCTCATTTCTCACCACCCTCCGTAAGCGTTTTTAGGATGTAGAGCATTGCGAACGAGACAATCGCGAGTATCATCGCGACCGCGCTCGCTCCTTCCAGGTCGCCACTATTGAACCTTGAGAATATGTAAAGCGGCGCAGTCTGCGTGTTCATGGCCAGATTTCCAGATACCATTATGGTTGCGCCGAACTCGCCAAGCGACCGCGCGAACGAGAGGATTGACCCTGACACCAGGCCAGGCATTATTGAGGGGAGAGTGACGTACCTGAACACCTGAAGCCCGGACGCCCCAAGAGTCTTCGCCGCCTCTTCATAGCTCGCCTCAACACCCTCAAGCACTGCGCCGACAGCCCGGACCACAAAGGGGAATGTGATGAAAATGTGGGCAAGCAATATGCCAGGGAATGCGAACATGATGTTTATGCCGTGCCGCGCCAGGAAGCCCCCTGCCATCCCCATGGGTCCGTAGAGCAGCAGCAGCGTGAACCCAGTGACTGCGGTCGGTATCGCTATGGGCAGGTCAACCAGAGCGTTCAGCACGTTCTTGCCAAAGAAGGTGTACCTGACAAGAACGAACGCGACCAGAGTTCCTATAGCCACGTTGCACACAGTCGTGGTAAGTGCCAGTATTATGCTGAACTTCAGCGAGAACAGTGCGGCTGGCGAGGTTATGTTCTCAATAAACGCCCCGAACCCGCCGCCTGCGGAGTAGAGGAACATTGAGCCGATTGGGAACAAAACCAAGATTAAGAAAAAACCAATCACAAGGCCAATCAATGCGTATTTTGTCGCGGAGTTGACGTTGGCGCGCTCCAGAGCCTCCTTGTTAAATCTGGTCATTATAATGTCCTTTCCACTATCGGGGATTTCCTATTTAAGGGTTTCCTTGCACTTATTCTTCCTGCTGTATTCCGCTCCACACCCCGTCTATTAGGTCTGCTTTTGCCTTCTCCCAGCCGCCAAGGTAATCTATCTTAAAGGGTTCCTCTATTGTGACAAGCTCTGGGTGCTTTGCATTTATGCTGTCATAGTGCGATACAAAGCCATAATCGCCCAGCGCCGCCTGCGCGTCCTCTGACCACAGGTAATCTATGAAACCCAGCACAAGCTCTCTCTCGCCTTCCGCAACGTTTGCGTCAACAATCACAACAGGGTTCTCGGATATTATCGTGCTCTTCGGCGCAACTATCTCATACTCGTTGCCGTCCCTAATCGCGAGCAGGGCTTCCTCCTCATATGTTATCAGCGCGTCGCCAATGCCGGCCTCAAAAGTTGTCATTGCCTTCCTTGCAGAGGATGGCATGCTCACCACGTTCTTGTCCACGCCCCTGAGGAGCTCTGCCGCTTCCTCACTGCTGCCGCCGGTCTTCAGCACTGAGCCATACATTCCGTATATGCTCCACATTGCGCCGCCCGAGGTTGAAGGGTCTGCGTGTATCACTCCAACGCCCTCATTAGTCAGGTCTGCCCAGTCCTGTATCCCCTTTGGATTCCCCTTGCGAACAACTATGATAAAAGGTGTCTGGGAAACTATACCATCGTGCTGGAAGCCCGTCCAATCGGTTGAAACTCGCCCTGCTTCCCTGAGCCTGATTGCGTCAAGCTCATGCGACAGGTATGCAACCTCTGCCGGGGTTCCGGCTATAATCTGGTTAGTGATAGTTCCTGAGCCTGCAAAAGAAGTTTCAAAATTCACGTCCTGCCCAGTCTTTTCCTTCCAGTAGGCCTGAAACCCTGGTATTATTCTCTGTGCGTGAACCTCCTCCAAAACACTGAAACCGTAAAGAGTTATGGTGGCTATGTCCTTTTCACCCCCGTTGCCTGTGCATCCGCTGACCACAACTACCAAGACGAGAGCCCAGGCAAAGACAGCGTCTTTGCGCAACATCCAATGTTTCATGCCAACCTCCCTAGCCCAAGCAGGCTTCTGAGATATCCCCTAATTAAAACGCATATTTAAGTGTTTCCTCCTTCCTCTTTTCCAAAACATTTAATACGTGCAGCGATTTATACAGAACCTATGATTAAGGAACTGGAGCTTCAGGGATTCAAGTCATTTGACAGGCACATCTCTATTCCACTCTCTAGCGGTTTCACCGCGGTGGTCGGCCCAAACGGCTCCGGCAAGTCAAATATCTGCGACGCCATCTGCTTTGTCCTTGGCTTGAGCTCTGCGAGCTCAATGCGCGCTGAGCGCCTGACCCACCTAATTTATAACGGCGGCAAGAACAAGGCGCCTGCAAATTTTATGGAAGTTTCCCTCATCCTTGACAACAAGGAAAAGAAGCTTCCATTTGACGAGGAAACCGTGAAAATCTCCCGCCGGCTCACGCGCAAGGGCACAATGGCATTCAAGATAAACGGCAACAAGACAACCCGCACGCAAGTTACTGACATTCTTTCAACCGCATTATTCAACCCACAGGGCCACAACATAGTACTGCAGGGTGACATCACGAACTTCATAGAAATGTCCCCACTCCAGCGCCGGCAAATCCTTGACGAAATATGCGGCATCTCTGAGTATGACGAGAAGCGCGACAAGGCAAAGAAAGACCTTGACGAGGTTGAGTCCAGGATAAAGGAGCTCGTAATCGTGATGTCCGAGCGCAAGAAGCACCTGGAAGACCTTGAAAAAGAAAAGAATGATGCCGAGCGCTACAACTCGCTCAAGAAGGAAGCAACAGAGCTTGAGGCAAGCCTCGCGTTCACAAAGCTCAAGAAAATAGAAGCAGAGAGCTCAAAAACAAATGAAAAACTAACAGCCGAGAATTCAAAATTCTCCGCTACAAAAAAGGAACTTGAGGTGATAGACACAACTCTTTCAAAGAACGACAACGAGCTCAAGAACCTTGACACGAAAATAATCAAGGAGGGCGGCGAGGAGCAGCTTGGTGTGAAATTCGAAGTTGCACGCCTGCACAGCCAGATTTCAATCGGCGAAAGCAAGATAGAATCAAAGCAGTCCGAGATAAGCCGCCTTGACACACTGGTCACGAAGATGCAGTCCCTTTCAACCGACAAGGCCGGAGACCGCGTGATTTCGCTCAAGGAAGAAGTTCAGGGAATCCACGGCACGGTCGGAGAACTTCTCAGGGTTGAGCCAAAGTACGAGCGCGCCATAAAGTCCGCAATGGGCAACCGCGTTAACTTCATAGTGGTTGACAACGAGGAAGTTGCGCTCAAGTGCGTGGATTTCCTAAAGAAGAACAGGCTCGGCAGGGCAACTTTCCTGCCGCTCAACAAAATCCGCGGCCCTGAAATAAAGGACATGAAAACCCGCGGCGTGGTCGGCCTTGCAGTAAATCTGGTTGAGTTTGACTTCAAGTACAAGAACATCTTCTCCTACATACTCGGAAACACCTATATCGTTGACAAGCTTCGCGATGTGAAATCCCTCATCGGCAGGTTCCGAATGGTTTCTCTTGACGGGGACATAGCCGAGAAGAGTGGCGCGGTCACTGGGGGGTCTTACAAGAAGGACAGCAACGAAAGCTCAGGGGTTGACGAGCTTGCAAAAGGCCGTGACAAGCTCCTTGATGAAATTGAGGAAACAAAACTTGAACTGGATTCCTGGCGGGAGCAACTTGAGAAGACAGAGCAAAAGGCAGAGGAAATCGGCGCTGACTTTAACAACCTTCAGAAAAAGCGCACAGATTTACAAGCAGAGCTTGACCGGATGAAACTCAAGCGAGGGGAGCTTGCATCCGAGCGAGAATTGCTCCAGCAAATCATTGGCGACCTCCGCGTTGAAAAAGCACGCATAGACGCCCAGTTATCTGATGCGAAAAACAGCATGAAGCGCTTTGAGACTGGCGAGTTCAAGGAAGGCGACCTGAGGGTAATGGAAAAGCGCCTAAGCGAAATATCAAAAGAAATCACTGCGCTTGAACCGGTCAACATGAAGGCAATAGAAATGTTCGCCGAGGCAAAAGGCGAATATGAGAGCTTCAACATTCGCTTCACAAAACTTCAGGATGAACGAAGGTCAGTTCTGGAATTCATAGCAGAAATTGAAGGCAAGAAAAAATATGTGTTCATGGAAGTTTACACCAAGGTCTCAACGGAATTCTCAGCAATATTCCCGCACCTCTCGCCGAATGGAGAGGCAAAACTTCTTCTTGAGGATCAGGAGGACCCGCTCGCGGGCGGAATAATCGTGGAGGCAAAACCCGCAGGGAAGAAACTCCTCAGCATAGATTCAATGTCCGGCGGAGAAAAAGTCATAACAGCTCTCGCATTCCTCTTCGCGCTCCAGAAATACAAGCCTGCCCCGTTCTATGTTCTTGACGAGGTTGACGCCGCGCTGGACCAAGCGAATTCAATGCGATTTGTCAACATGCTCACTGAAGTGCTCGGCAACGCGCAGATACTCGTGATAAGCCACAACAACTCGGTTATCAAGAAAGCAGAGCGGCTCTATGGGGTCTCAATGACCGCAGAAGGCACCTCGCGAATAGTTGGCATAGAGCTTGGAGACGCAGAAACTGCTAAAAAGTACACCGAGCAGCCAAAGGGAACCAAAGCCGAGTTCAACCCGAAGATGGAAGAAATCGCGAGGGATGAATAATGGAACAGAAAAGCGAAGCTTTTCGTGACATTCAGTCACAAAGAGGGGAGTCTGAATGGAACTTAACATAGAGCAAATCCTCCAGTCCGAACGCGCCTGGGAATACGTTCTCCTAGACATTGTCAAATCTGAAGACCTTGACCCCTGGGATATAGACATTGTCAAGCTCACTGAGACCTATATAGAGCGCATCCGCAAGATGAAACAGCTTGATTTGCGAATTCCAGCCCGAATCATACTTGCCGCGTCAGTTCTGCTCAGGATGCAGTCCGAGCAGCTGATGCCCCGCGAGGAAGAGGAAGCACTTGATAACCTGATGGAAGAATGGGACAGCGAGTTCCCAAGCGAAGTTGAAGAGGAAGAGCAGGGCGAAGTGCCCTTGCTTGATATCCGCCTCCGCCGCAAGCCGCACAGGAAAGTAACCTTAACCGATTTGCTCGGCGCGCTCAGCAAGGGTCTCGCGCCAAAGCCACCGCGCATAAAGATGCAGAAGTTCGTGCTGGACTTACCTGAATTTGACATAAGCCAGCAGATTGAGGATCTTCATAAGAAAATAATTGAAAACACATCGAATCGAATTGCATTCTCTGAATTCACACCTAACAGAACTCGCGATGAGATAGTTGACGTTTTTATGCCAATACTGCACCTGGCAAACGAGCACAAGATAACTCTTGAGCAGGAGAAATTGTTCGGCGAGTTTTATATTGTGAAAAACAAGGCTTAGATTTGCTGGGTCTCAAAGCAAAAGGTATCCCCTATTTTTTTCTTGTCCACTTTTTCCTTCGGGGCCTTTTTGCAAAGAATCCTGTAAAGCTCTTTGTCTATGTAGGCGAGGCAGGTGCTGCTGGTCTCGTCCATTTTCGGGCTTTTCATGCTCTTTTTCAGTTCCTCTTCGTTCTCTGTTTTTTCATACCCTGCAAAGCAGAGCGCGATTGGAGGTCCCTTGTTTGCATACTTCCTCAGCCCCTTCAAAGTCTGCTCAATAAAATCCTTGTAATTGGTTTCTATGTAAATTTTCTTCTCCGGTTTTGTAACATAGGCACCGCTTTCCCCACTCTGTTTCTCCATGCAGTAATACCCATCAAGCCATCTGAGCGGAGTGTTTCTTTTCTGGATATGCCTACTTCTTACGTAAATCCCTAGAAGCCGGCTTTTTATGTGTGTTTCAAATGACTCTTTCCTGGACTTCTCCTTAGGAACCCTGTCCAGCCATTTCATAAACCCTGGCGCGGCTATCTTCTTGCCCCTCACAGCAAGCAGAAGATCCGTAGCGGAAACATCCCCTAGGTTCTCAATGAGTTTTGAAAGCGCTACAATAAAAGTGCTGACCTTGCTGTATGAATACTTCTTTTTTATGCCAGCATCTATCTCAACCAGTGCGTCAATGCACGCCTCAATCTCGTCCTTGAGTTCCAGTGATGAAGTCCTCAGATCCTCAAATGAGAAAAAAGCGTCAACCTTTATGTCCCTTTTCTGCACTTCCCCAAAAACAAGCCCGTACTTGTATGCAACCGCTTCTCTGTTTTCTTCTGCTACCTCTGCTTCCCTTATCTGTTCGCTCAAATAGTTCTTGATGTGGTTCTTGACTCCGTTGTCAAGGTAATAGTAGTATATCTCGCTCCCTGTTTCGTTCTTATCCCCTAAGGAGGGAATTTCTATGTAGCCCTCTCTGTGCAGGTATTCCACAACTTCTTTTATCGCTTTTACTATCGCAATCGTTGTGCCAATATCTAAGCCAGCAAGCGACGCTTCCATTTTCCTCAGGTCTGGAAGATCTATTTTGGCGCCTGATGGTTCAATGAGTTTAACAACAATCTCTCTTATCGCGTCTAGATCGCCGTTTTCAGCTTTTGCCAGCAGTTCTTCCACTCTTTTTCCATCTATCATAGGCTCTCACTATACGTGATTATTAAAATACTTGCCGTTTCTCAGGAAGCCCGATGTCAACAACAACTACCTTCCCAAGCTTGTACTTTCCAACCAATCCTTTCTTGAACCTATGAATACACACAACCAAATCCGGCTTAACAAAAAGATTTGACTCCGCCCCTGTATCCGGATTCACTCCCGAAGGTACGTCAATTGAAACAGTATACGCATTCATCTCATTTATTTTCTTTATGCCGATTGAAGCCGGTCTTCTTATGTCTCCCTTAACCCCTGTCCCGATGAGCGCATCAATAACAATGTCGCCTCGAACTTCTCCAAGTTCGTCAGAATAGTGAACCTCTTTTATCTCAACCTTCCCTTTCTTGAGCAAGTCCAGATTATGCGCTGCTTCCTCGCTGTTCGGAGTCCCGAACATGAAAACCCTGACTTTTGCAAACTTGTTCAAATAGCGCGCGGCAACCAAGCCATCGCCTCCGTTGTTCCCTGGCCCGCAAAGCACAACTACCTCTTTTCCCTTTAGCTCCATTCCCTCAACAAGGGTCTCCGCAACCGAACTCCCTGCGTTCTCCATCATGTCCGCCATGGTCATTCCATTCTTCTTTGCCCACTCCTCCTCCACTTTCATCTCGCTGGAAGTGGCATACTTGCTAAGCTCCTGGTTCAGCAAAATAAATCTGTTCACAATCCCGGAAATCTCGCCGAACTCCGTTATCCATCTGCTCAGCTTCAGTTCGTAATCAACAATGTGGTCGTGGTCTATGAGCGAGTCTGCGTAGCACACAATTTTCTCCTCAAGCGTCTCTGGAATGAAATCAACCCCGGGCAAACCAAGGGCAGGCGCTTCGTCAGCGCTTATCCCTGCCCCAACGTGCCTCTCGGCTATCTTGCAAATCGGCTCAGGTACTCCAAGATTGCGCAGAATTTTCCCTCCTTTGTACCCATGCTCAACATTATGAGACTCAGAGCGGCCAATATCATGAAGCAGCGCGCCAGCGATTATTAGCGGAATATCCACTTCTATCCCAGCTCTCTGCAGCTCTTTTGCAATAGTTACAGAGTTCTGTTTGACAATCTTGGAGTGCGCCCTAACACGATGGTCTAATCGTATCTTGTCCCAAATTTCAAAGCATTCGTCCTCGGTTATCATTTTAGTTTTTTGGTAGCCCCACACGCTCCGCCTGGCCGCGGAGTTAGGCCGGATGCATTCGCTCCTTTTAGTCGCGAAGCCTCTATCTGTTATGGTAGCCCCGAACGGATTGGCGAACAGCCGCGAAATCGGCTGGCGCTTTAGGCGACATTCGCTCACTTTGTTCGCGAAGTCACCTTGTTATGTTTTTATGGTAGCCCCGAACGGATTCGAACCGTTGTCACCAGCTCACCCTGAGTTTTAAAACCCTCCAGAGGCTCGTATGCTTGGCCACTACACCACGGGGCTAATATTATTCTCCCGAGTGTCTATTCTATAATCTTGCTTATTAAAGACATTTTCGCTAGTTTAGACATCCCCAATTAGTTATCTGTTTCTCAAATACGCATAGACCTTTTCCTGTGGATGCCCTCCGGCAAGCAACGCCTGCCCAATCTGCTCATCCGGGTAGCCCTGCGCCCTCATCGCCCTGACATAATCAATTACAGCAGGAGAAAGGTTTAATTGGGATTCACCAATCGGCTGCAGCTGCGGTTCTTCTTCAGCAGTCTCCTGTTCTTTGACTTTTTTCTTCCTCTTCTTGATAACAAGAACCACAATTATCACAACAACCAAAATAGCGGCTACAATCCCGCCTAATACAATTGGGTCTGTCAAACTTATCCCACCGCTTCTTGCATAAACAATCGCTAGTTCTGTTACGCTTGGGTTCTTGTAAACATACACATCGCCGTCCATCTCATAACCCAGCGGCATAGTCTCAACATCTCCCTGGACCTTTATGCGCACCTCTTTTAAAGATGGCGTACTGCTGCTGTCGCCGAACAGCCCACTTGACAAGTTTATGTTAGTATAAATCTTCCCGTCTTTCTTCTTTGCCCCTGTACTTGGTTCTGAGCCCTGCCCACTTGCCTCACTCATCTCACTAAGTGCCTGGATGTCATCATAATTCTGCGTTGAGCTTATCGTTATAGTTCCGCTATCCCCGGATTTTTCAAATTTGCAGCTTATACTATCAACATACCTGTCAAACGCGGCTATAGCTTTTTCAGTTTTTGCCTGTTCATCAGCTGACATTTCTCCACTCTCGGTCTGCATGCTCATTCCAGCCTCCATCATAGCCTTCATCGCATTTAGCATTTTAGTCATGTTCTGCGTGCAGTCGCTCGGCCAATCATCAGCATTACCCTTCAGCAGCCCGGTTTGAATTGAGGTTTGTTTTATGCTCCCGTCCCCATATAATTCATATTCCAAAATCTCGGACTCCGGCGTTATTGGCAAGTCTATACAGCCGGATATCATAATAATTGCAATTATAACAGCTATTACAGGAAGTTTTTTCATAAGACTCTGTAATTCTTCCTGCCTTATAAAGTTTCTACACTCTCAATTCACTCGTCTTGCAATACTCAACACCCAGCTCATCTAAAATTCCAAGCACTTTATTCCTCGCCCCGCGCTTCAACCCTTTCCAGTCAAACACTGCTTTCTTTGCAGAACTCTTCTCAAGCATCTCCTCAACAATTTCCTTAGTAATATGCTCTGCCTGGTAGCTCGGCAGAATATGCCCTATTGCAATCTTCTCATTCTCCAAGACCAAATTCGTGAAGCTCGGCGCGTAGTGCGGCCCGCCGAACCCAATGTAATTCTCAAACTCAGTTTTATTATCATAAATAGCTCTAATCGCTTTCGCAACAACTTCCCCAGCCCGTTCATCCATCCACTGCTCTTCCCCAGAGCCAATCTCAATCCAGACCAGTGGCTTGCCCAGCCCGCTCGGACCGTGATGCGTAACTTCCATGCAAACTTCATAATCATCCAAACCAGCTTGCGCCATGCTCCTCAAACCAACAGCGAGCGCGGAAGGCCAAGTTCTCTCCAGTTCAGCAGGGTTCCCTCCAAAATCAGCATTCCCAAAGTTCCCGCACGCGTGCACAGTCAAAGAACACTTCTCCGCTTCGCTCTTGTGCATGCTCGGAATCACGAAAAAGTCAGCATCCTCATCTAATTTCTCTAAGTAAAGCAAACTCTCGTCTTTCTCAATCATAATGCTCTGCATATCTTCCAATCGTGACACAATATTCAGCGCCGCTGAGTCCTTGTTCCAGTACAGGATTTCCATATAAGCTTAAAAGGTCATGCCACTTATTTAGTTTTATGGTAATCAAATACATCCACGCCCCGGATATCAAAAGGAGAATAATAGACCTAGCCGAGGACTTTCCAAACGTAACCCCAGAGCGCATTTATTGCTTCCGCTCCCACGGCTCAACCTCTGAAAGAATCCTCGCCCGAATCTGGAGCTTTCCAAAAATCTGGCAGCTCGCGCTCTATATGAATCCGCGCTACGTAATTGAAGTTCTTTCCGAGCGCTTTGACAAGCTCCCGCAGCACAAGCAGGACGAAGTCCTAATCCACGAGCTAAAGCACATTCCAAAAATGTTCACAGGCGGGCTGAGAAAGCACGACAAGAAAAAACTGCCTAAATTTATTAGAATTTAAAAAAAGGAAATTGCGGGAGCTTTCCGCCCCCGCTCTTTCTTCAATATTACTTTTTCTTCTTGAATATCTGCAGGTATCCGTCGGTGAAGAATCCAACTGAGAACACGGTGCTGATGCTCGCTCCAATCAATGCGATGAATGCACCAATTCCTATCAGCGCAAGATTGTCCATAAATGCGGTCAACGCACCCATTGGATTATTTCCCATCAAGTACGGCAGTACAATGCTCAAGGACATTCCTATCAGTGGTATTGCGAATATTCCCATTATAACCATGCCAACAAGCGCCCCAACAACCCACAACACAACAATATCCCAATGGTGCTGCTTGAAAGTTTCCCAGCAGGTTGAGAACACGTCCCTGAACTTTTTATTTCCTAGTATAACAAATTGTGTTGCGAATAGGAACACCCACGACAACAAGAACGAGAATATCCAGCCGATGTAAGGGATTGCCCCAAGCAATGCGGATATTATCACTATAACAATGGTTACCGCGAGCATTCTCCAGTAGTATTTCTTCACGTCAGAGAAGGCTTTCATAAGCCCACCCTGCTTTGCGCCAGTTGCATAATCCTGCACATAAGCCATATTGACCCATATGCTTATCAGCGTGAATATGAATATCACAAAAATCATGGTTAATAGCGGTCCTATTAGCGTTATGAAAATCTCTGGCCCGCCGCCTGCAGCAAGTCCGCTTATTGCGCCGATTAATCTATACATTGGGTAAACCATTCCAATCATATAGACCGCGAGAAGTGCGAAATAAATTGCAACGCGATCCTTCAAAATAGAATATTTCAAACCATTTTTTACAGCTGTACTAAAATCAATTTTCATTTTTTCACCCCACAAATTTTGGTCTCTTGCTCAAATACTTAGGCAAGCTAAGTCTCCTATACGGCATGCATTCAGTTTCCTTCTTTATAACCTTAACTAACTCCTCAAGCGCCATCTCCTCAACCTTGCCGCTCTTTCTCACTCTTACCGGAATCTTCTTGCTTTTCGCTTCCTGGTCTCCAATCACAAGAGTATAAGGCACCCAGTCCTGCTCTGCCTGGGAAATCTTCTTCCCAACGCTCTCCGACCTGTCATCAATATCAACGCGGATGCATTCCTTATCCAGCATGTCTGCAATTTTCTCGCAGAGCTTCACGTACTCATCCGAAACCGCACAAACTCTCACTTGACTTGGGCTGAGCCACACCGGCAGCATCGCCTTTTTCCCGGTTTTCGCCTGCATATATGCTTTTTCCAAAAGCGCGTACATCACTCGCTCAATTGAGCCGCTCGGTGAAAGGTGCAGGATAACAGGCCTGTGCTCTTTCCCATCTTCGCCAGTGTATTTCAAGTCATAAGTCTCAGCGTTCTCAACATCAATCTGGTCCGTGGTCAGGCACGCGGCCTTGTCCAGCGCGTCTATGAAGTTCCACTCGTGCTTGAATATGAAGTAGAAGAACCTCTTGTCCCATTCCTCCACCATAATCGGCTTCTTCCACTCCTTGAGTATTGCGTCAACCATCGGCTTCAAATCGTTCTCAAACTCCTTCACAACCCTGAGCGAAATTTCCATGTCATCTTTTTCAAAGCCAATTCCTTTTTGAATATTTCCAGCGAGCTTATACCTTGTCTGCATCTCGGTTATAGCGGTTTTAACATCCGCGCAGAACGCGTGGCAGTCCGGCATTGTGAACGCGCGCAGCCTTCTCAAGCCGGAAAGCTCGCCGCGCTTCTCAACCCTGAAACTATACCTGGTCATCTCATACATTCTGAGCGGCAGGTCTTTGTATGAAATCGTGGCGTCGTGCGCCATCAAAAACTGCCCAAGGCAAGCTGCGAACCTCAAAAAGCAATTCTTGTTCGGTGTTTCAACAACATACTGCCTCGCCGGAAACCTGTCAATGTACTTTTTCAAAGTAGGCTGTTCATAGTCATACATTATCGGCGCCTCAACTTCCATTGCGCCGTAAGCAACAGTCTCCCGCGTGACATAATCCTCAAGCAGGCTCTTAATCAATCGTCCATTGGGATAAAATCTCAAATTGCCAGGGTCAGACCCTGGTTCGTAGTCAGCAAGCTCAAGCTTCCGCATAATTTCAATGTGCGGCGGCGCCTTGTCGCTCACCCTGCTCTTGGCCAATTCATATTTGCACAACTTCTCAAGCTTGGGGTGCTTTGAAAAATCAAATCCCTTAATCTCCCCGGCCTCGTGTACTATCTCGTGCTTCTTCCCATTCGGCTCTATAATGTAAAATTTGGATTTTATTTTCTCCTCAACTTTCAGCGCCTCGGAAAGCTCTTGACTTCCCTCTTTCTTCTGGACCAAATCCCCTGCGCGTATAATTCTTGACAACTCACTCAGCGGATGGCCCTTGCACTTCATCTCAAATTCCTTGTACCACCCGAACGGCGCCTTGAAAACCTCAAATCCATCTTCCTTCAGCCCGTCTTCTACCAAATCCTGGACGCTCAGCGCGGTTTTAACATTACTCGGCTCCGACCCATAAAGCAAATGCACATACGGATAAAGCAGGACTTTTTTCACTTTTACCTGCTCAGCAACCCCTTTCAAGTCCTCAACAACTTTCTTCGCAAGCTCCTTCTCATTCCCATCATCCTCTTTCTCAGTTGCAAATCTCACGAACAAGCACTCCTTAACTTCTCCCTGCTCAAGCTCTTTTGGTATTTCCTGCGCCAGCTTGGTCTTCTTCGTTACCTTGAACTTCACGTAGTCGCAGTGTTGTATTAGGGTTTTCATTTTTCAGGCTCGCTCATATATATGATTTTGAAATCCTCTGCCATAACCGCGTGGTCAAAGGCAAAGTCAATTGAATCTGTCTTTCCAAGAAGCGCCCACATAAAGTCCTCTGCGTCGCTCCCAGCTTTCTCCTTGCCGCTTTTCTTCTTCCCAAAGAACACAATAGAAACCGTGTGACCTCGCGGATCCCTTCCCGGCTCTGAGTAAACCCCAAGGAGTCCTTCCAGCTCAACATCAATGTCCAGCTCCTCTTTCACTTCCCGCACTGCTGCCTGCTCAACAGTCTCGTTTGCCTCAACGAATCCGCCTGGCAGCGCCCACTTTCCTGCGAAAGGCTCGTTCTTCCTCTTCACGAGCAGAAACTTCTCGTTCTTCTCGTCCGATACAAGGACGTCAACAGTTACCATTGTTTTATCTTCAGCCATGTGCTTTCTCCTTTATTATTTGCCATACCATATCCCTATCCAGCTCAAATTCCCTGGCGAGCTCGTCAATGCTATGGTCGCCCCGCATGTAAAGCTCGCGAATCTTGTGCGCCTCTTCGCGCGAAACTTTGTGTTCCCTGAGCTCTCCCTCTATCTCTAAAAATACTCGCTCGCTTAAATATGTTTTAGTTTCCTCATCAATCAGCGTGTGAGCGTTCGCGTCAAAAATCACAACCTCTAACTCCCTGCATCTAGCCAAAACCTCAGCTGCGGAGTGCCTGTCCAGCTTGCAGTGAACGTGCAAAATTCGCGTATTTCCTGGAACCTGCCAAACATCCTCTTTGTGCTCCAGCGTGGATTCAATAAGCATGAAAAAGAAATAGAACGGGAATTTAAATAAGCCTTGCGTCTGTGTCAACAAAAACCCATTTGTTGAGATACTCCTTTGCCGAGTCCTCTGTCTCGCCAAATGCCTTGTGGTCAAAAATAATCTCCTCAAGCAGCCGGCATCTTTTCATAATATCGGCCGCGTCCTGATGCTTCAGGCTACAGCTGATTTTAAGAGTTCTTGTTCTCTCCGACACGTTTTTCAGGTCATTTTTGTTCGCCAGAATATATTCATCCATTTTTATCCCTTTACATTCACCAGAACTTTCTCAGCCAGCGCCTCCAGGTCTGTAGCCTTGCCGCCGATTCCCTTTGAAATGCCTTCAGCCAGCTTTGAGAATTCAAGTGGGAATATGAGCTTTGAAGCCTGGCCGTTTGCAATGTCCTTGAGCGCGTTCAGGTAAAGGTAAGTCAGCGCAGGCGCTGTCAACTTGCCCGCAGCCTCCTGAATCGCACCTATTCTAATCTGAGTGGTTTTAGCCTCTTCAGCAGCCGCAGCCTTGTACCTCTCCGCAATCTCCTGGGCTTGCATTGCTTCTACAACCTCTGGGGGCGGGGTAACATCAATAAGTTCAATATCCGTAATCATGACTCCCCAGCGTTCTGCGATGTTCTGGACATCCTTCTTGAGCGTTTCGTTAATCTCCCCTATTTTGGCATATAGCTCGCCGAGTTCAACACTGCCAATAACGTTTCGGATTCTGCCCTTGGTATATTCCTCAACAGCCTTCCTGTAATCCTCTTCAACATACAGCTCGGCTTTTACAGGGTCCTCAACACGCATAAAAATGACAGCATCAATAAGCAGCTTTACCGCGTCCTTGGTAATAACCTCCTGCGGAGGAATATCAATTGTCTCAGTACGCAGGTCGTACAAAACGAATTTCTCAATAGTGGGAATCACAAAAACCCAGCCGGGGCCAACAACTCTATGAAACTTACCAAACCGGAAGACTACGCCTCGCTCGTATTCGCGAAACTCAAAAATAAGCTTGCCGATTATAATGCCCTTTGGCGATTTTGCAGCTAGACCCAAGCCTCCCAAAATCAGAATCACTGGTACAGCTGCAAGCATCCATATCATTACATTGTCCTCACTACGTGTTAGAGTCTCCCAACTCCTTGTTACTACTCCATAAGGGTGAATAAAGTGCTATATATAGATTGCGATTTAGCTATAACTCCTTACAATCATGATTCTCAGGCAGCCTGTGATCATCGCAATAAAGCCCCTCGCAATGCTTGCACCTGAACGGCATTGTAACTTTCTTCCTGCACTTTGCGCACTTCCCGCTCACCGGGCTCAGCTTCTTTTTATTCGGCGGCGTAATCTCAGCAACAGATTTCTTTTTCGGCATCCTTACCTTCGGAATTCCTAGCTCCCTAAAATAAGTAAAATACGCAATAATCGCAACTATCAGCCCGATTACAGCAAAAATAACCGCTTCTATACTCATTACTTGTCCAGCATATCCTTTATATTACCAAACAAGCTGCCTAAGAAATCCCCAGCAGCGGGCAGGTATTTCTTTGTGAATCCCTGAATCTTCCCGCCCCAGCCTGTGCTTCCGCCAGTCCAGCTTATTTCAAGCTGCTCCATCTCCTGTTTACTCAAGTCTGCGCATTCAACGTCACCGCCCTCTATTGCACAAACGCTCGGCTTCACGCTTTGTATGCTCGCCTCTTCGTCCAGCTTGAGCGCGAAATCAAAAGCGTTCACTGGCAGTACGGTTTCAGTCATTCCGCTGGTTATTATCGTGACTTTGGGATTCGCAACAAGCACCCCGGAGCTAATGCTATTCACACTCTCCCCTTCTGTGACAAGCGAGTCTGTGTCAAACTCAATCGCAATGTCATAATCATTGGTCTCCCTATTAATCAAAAGCCCTTTTCTAAATATGATTCCAATTTTGGATTCGTCAGAATCCTTCTCAACTTTGACATACTCCGGTCCCTCAAGAACTTTCATTGACCCAAGCCCATCCTCTACCTCTACATTTTTCACATCATTCAAGGGAAGGCTTATGAGCATCTTGGTAACCTGCCCTGTATAGTCAATCGTGCCGCTGCAGGTGAACCTGTAAATCATCTTGACGTGCGCTGTCCCGTCATAAGCCACTGAGGCATCAACTTTTCCAACCACGCAGTCATCGCCGGGCATTTGTGCATATGCCGAACTGGTCAAAATAACAAGCAATACAATTCCAAGAAGCAGTATTCTTTTCATACCCTTTCACGTGGATAAACCTCTATAAATATCTTGGGAAAAAGTATTTAATAGGGTTCAACTTATTCCGCCCCATGGCAAAGACAAGCAAAGCGGAGAAGCGGCTGATGTTCGCTATTGAGGAAATAATCCTCAGCTTTATCGGAGCTCTTGTGCTCGCATTCGGCATCATTGTGATAATGAGCGCAGGCTGGGCGAACTTCGTGCTGGGCATCTTCGTGCTCTGGCTCGGGCTTCTGCTCTTCACAGTGCCGATAGTCCGCAAGATAGAGCAGTTGATGTAAGAATTTCAGAAAATATTTATTCTGGCTCTAGGCAGTGCTCTCTCTAACAGATCGGAGTATCCTCTGCGTTTTCTCAACAGATATGCGCCTTATACCAGCCCACTCTGTCTTATGCATCTGCGCTTTTCCCTTATACAAGTCCTCAATTGAATCAACTCTGGTTGTCCCCAATCCAAGGCATGCCAGGTCGTGTGCGTCCGAGCCTGCGGTCATCGGCAGTTTCAGCTCCTTCGCTGCTTTCTGCGCGAAGTAATTCAAAAACAAGAGCACAACCCGCGAGTTGAACCCCTCAACATAATCAAACTTGAACTTGCGCAAATCTCCGCCTATGCCGTGCCTGAAAAAATCATACGGGTGCGCTGCAACGCTCACCCCGCCCTGGCTCTTAATCTCCTCAAGAACATCCTCAACAGGCCCCTTGTCTATGTACTCAGTGACTCCAAGCCCGAGAATGTGCCCCTTGTCCGCGGCAACTTCTATTCCAGGAACAAACTCCAAACCAAATTCCTTCGCAGCAGCCCTCGCATCCTTGTGCCCCTTCACAGTCTCGTGGTCAACAAGAGCAAAACCATCCAAGTCAAGCTTCTTTACATGCTTTGCCATAACCCGCGGAGAATACATGCCGTCCGAGTAGTGCGAATGCATATGCAGTTCAAGTATCATGCTGTAGTGCAACTACTTACTTCTTTATGAACTTTTGCTCAAACTCGTCCAGGACAGTTTCAAGATTTGGCTCGCCAATCTCTTCAAGGTCATAGGTTACCCTTATAATCGGCTTGTTCACCTTGACAATCTTTGCCAAGTCAACCGGACTGCCATCAACCACCACATCACAGTCCGCAGCGTTTATGGTCTCTTCAAGCTCTTTAATCTGCTCATCTCCATAACCCATCGCTGGCAGAACCTCGGTTGTCTGCGGATACTTTTCAAAAGTTGCCTTTATAGAACCAACCGCGTAAGGCCTTGGGTCAATTATCTCCTTTGCCCCGTTCCTCTTCGCTGCGAAGTAGCCAGCTCCTGTAGGCAGTCCGCCGTGTGTGAGCGTTGGTCCGTCATCAACCACAAGAACCCGCCTGCCTTTAATCGCCTCAGCATCATCCAGAGTCAGTTTTGACTCAGCCCTGATAATAATTGCATTCGGATTGACGCTCTTGATATTTTTCTCAACAGTCTTGATGTCCTTCTCTTCCGCGCTGTCAACCTTATTTATTATAACATAGTCAGCAAGCCGCGAATTTATTTCACCTGCATAGTAAGAAATCTCGTGGCCAGGTCGCCTAGGGTCTGCAACAGTTATGTACAAATCTGGCTTGTAGAACGAGAAGTCATTGTTCCCCCCGTCCCAGAGGATTATGTCCGCCTCTTTCTCTGCCTCGCGCAGAATCTTCTCATAATCCACCCCGGCATAAATCACCATGCCGCGCTCTATGTATGGCTCGTACTCTTCCCTCTCCTCAATAGTGCACCTGTACTTGTCCAAATCCTCGCGGCTTGCAAATCTCTGGCAGGTTTGCGAATTCAAATCCTGGTCATAAGGCATCGGGTGCCTTATTGCAACAATCTTGTAGCCTTTCTTCAGCATTATGTCGCAAATCTTTCTCGCTGTCTGCGACTTGCCACAACCAGTTCTCACAGCGCACACTGCAATAACAGGCTTCTCTGATTTTATCATCCTCTTCTTCGTCCCGGTCAGCATGAAGTCTGCACCGTTCGCATTCACAATGGACGCGCGGTGCATAACATACTCATAAGTCAAATCGTGGTATGCAAATACCACGAGCTCAACTCCCTTTTCCTTTATGAGTTTTGGAAGTTCTGATTCATCAAAAATTGGAATCCCATCAGGATACAAATCCCCTGCAAGTTCCTTTGTATAGATTCTTCCTCCAATCCCTGGAATCTGTTCGGCTGTGAACGCCACAACCTCATACTCATCGTTGTCCCGATAGTACGTGTTAAAAACATGGAAATCTGTGCCTGCCGCACCCATAATCAATACTTTCTTTTTTTCTGCCATTTTAAATCCCTCCTTGCACCAACTAAGAAATATTGATTTATAAAACCTTTTAAAAATTTTTTATAAATACTCTTATAAACGATACATCCTTACTTGTGCCAAGGTGAGATGAATGACAAGACATTTGCTAAAAGTATCTGATTTTACAAAGGACGAGATTGCAACTATTATTGAAAAAGCAATTGACATAAAAAAGAACCCTGAGAATTACAACACAACAATGAAGAGTAAGACCCTTCTAATGCTCTTTGAGAAACCCTCTCTGCGCACCCGCGTCTCCTTTGAAACCGGTATGACTCGCCTCGGTGGCCACGCAATATTCTACAGCATCAAGGACTCCCCGCTCGGCAAGAAAGAGAACATCAAGGACACTGCGAAGTGCGCCTCAAGATATGTTGACATAATTATGGCCCGCGTGAACAAGAAGGAAGACCTTAAAGAATTCTCTGAAGAATCCAACGTGCCAGTAATAAACGCGCTTGACGACTTCGCGCACCCGTGCCAAATCATCTGCGACCTCCAAGCAATAGTTGAAAAGAAAGGAAGTCTGGAAGGAATCAAGATGGCATACTCCGGCGACTGCCACAACAACGTGACCTACGACCTGATGCGCGCAGCAGCTGTGATGGGCTTTGAAATCGCAGTAGCCTGCCCAGAGGGTGCTGAATATTCCCCTGAGCAGGAAGTTCTTGACGAGTGCAAAGAGCTCTGCAAAACCTCTGGAGGCAAAGTAATCGTAACACACGACGCAGCTGAGGCAGCAAAGGACGCGGATGTGGTCTACACTGACTCCTGGATGTCCTACCACATTCCAGAAGACCAGATGGAAGCGCGCAAGGCAAAGTTCATGCCGTACCAAATTAACGCGGACTTCATGAGCAAGGCAAAGCCGGACGCGATTTTCATGAACTGCCTCCCAGCAGCCCGTGGGCTTGAGCAAACAGCTGACGTGATTGACGGACCGCAGAGCATCGTGTACGACCAGGCGGAGAACAGAATGCACGCCCAGAACGCGATTATGCTGTTTTTGATGGGGAAACTTTAATCCCCATCCAGATTTTTCTTTGTGTACTCTTCAAATTGTATTTCTGCTTTAAATCAACTGGCAAAATGTCGCCCTTCTTTGAAACATACAAAAGGAAATTTGGCATTAGGTCCTTCTTCGCATAGTTTTTAGTGTAATTATCATCAACTATTTTTGCGAACTTCACTACCTGAAGTACAGTTTTCTTCAGTTTTCTAAGCTCGCTCTTCGGAAAATTAGGTGGTGACAAGCTAGGAGCTTTCGGAGTTGCGGAGAAATAATCATATTTGAACTCAACAAGCACCTTTGCCTCTCGTGTAGTTGTTCCGCGCTCATCTGTTTCCATATTATTCAATATGAATCCTTTGTCCACTTCTCGTATTGTGAATGCTAATGAAGGAATTCTCCTATAATCAAGCGAGCCACTCACAGAATATTTTATATCATTTTCATTCATGGTCCTTTGACCTATGTATCCAAACCGATTTTTCTTAGCCTGCCTTTTCATAAACTTAAGCGCATCCGCAGTATTCTTAACAATTATATCTGGGTTTCTAACATTTGGAGAATTACTGCCGAATGTTCTCACCATAAGACGATCGTCTTTCCCCATCTTGTAATCATCTAAGTCAAAATCCCTCCAGATTTCATAAATCTTAACATCCAACCCGAACCCTGGGAAAAGCTTGTCCAAAAGCAAAGCGCCGTCTCTCCTATAGCTTGTTACTGCCATTTTATTTCATTTAAATTCATTCCTTCATAAACATTTTGTTTTTCCACAAACAAAAAAGCATATTACCCCTCAAAATAATACAAAATTAATGAAAACTCTAATTATCGCGCTCGGAGGCAACGCCCTCATCCAGAAAGGTCAGGAAGGGAACGTGAGCGAGCAGTTCAACAACCTTGAAATCCCGCTGAGCAAGGTCGCGAAATTATACGGCAAATACAATCTTGTAATCACGCACGGCAACGGACCCCAGGTCGGCAACCTTCTTCTCCAGCAGCAGGCAACTTCTGAAGTCCCTGAAATGCCCCTTGAAGTCCTGGTCGCTATGACTCAGGGTCAAATCGGTTACATGATTGAGAAAACACTTGATAACGAATTAATGAAAATCGGAATTATGCACCCGCTCCTCTCCACCCTTTCAACTTACGTTCAGGTTGACGCGAACGACCCAGCGTTCAAGAACCCGACAAAGCCAATCGGCCCTGCTTACAAAAACAAAAAACCAGGCTTTGTGAAAACCGCAAAGGGCTGGCGCAAAGTCGTGGCATCTCCAAAACCAATAAGGATTGTCGGCTCTTACAAAATCAAGGAGCTCCTCAAGGCCGGCTTCCTGGTTGTAACCTGCGGCGGGGGCGGAATTCCTGTGATAAAAAGGGAAGAGCACAACTACCATGGCATAGAAGCAGTCATAGACAAGGACCTTGCAAGCGCGAAGCTCGGCGAGGAAATCGGAGCAGATATTTTGTTAATAGTCACGGACACGAAAGGCGCATACCTCAACTTCGGCAAGCCAAACCAAAAGCTCCTTGACAAACTCACGGTTAAAGAAGCAAAAAAACACATGGATTCTTTCCCAGCGGGCTCAATGGGCCCGAAAATTCAAGCCGCAATAAACTTTATTGAATCCGGCGGCGAGCGTGCAATAATCTGCCACCTCAGCGATATTGAGAAAGCTCTTGGCGGAAAAGCAGGAACTCAAATCACAAAGTAACCCTTAAATACTCAAAATTCATACCCATCCTTGGGAGAATATGAAAAAGCTTGCATTATGCGCCCTAGTGTTATTTCTAATCGTGCTATCCGGGGCTCACGCTGGAATGACAGTTTCAAACCCGCGGGCGAACAGCACGTTCAACTACGGCGACCAAATCGTGATTACTGGAACAATTGAGCTCGGCGAGAACATTCCAGGCTCTGAGGTCCAGTTCCTTGCTGTGAGCGACTCTACTTCCCAGGAAATTCCAATAACCACTAAAATATACTCCTTCCTCGCAGACACCCCAGTTTCATTCTCTCTAATCACCAAGGGCACACTCCTCTGGGACGTAACCAGCACCATAAACACCGCGGACGACTGGAGAATCAAGGTAAAGATAAAGACCGGCTACGATTCCTATGCAGATTTTTACTCTGGCAAATTCACCATAACCGAGAACCTCTTTGTTGAGCGTAGCATAAACGCTCGCATCTTCAACCGAGGCGAAACCCTTGAGTTCAGCAGTATAGTCCTTAACGCCCACGGGTTCCCGGTAGAGGGCAAAGCGTCCATAAGCCTTGAGGAGTCCGGTCTGGGTGGCATTGTTACAGATTCCGCAGACCTTAAGAACGGCTACATATCCTACGCTTACACATTCAAAGCGTCAGACCCTCCTGGAACATATTCACTAGAAGCAAACTTTCTTGACAACTACGGGAACGCAAGAACCTCCATCATTGATGACATCATTGTCACGGATGAGCTCAAGATGGCGTGTTCTCTCCAGAAGACAAACATAAACCCAGGCGGTGTTGTGGTCCTCTTTGGAACCATAGACAATGTGCACGACGAGCCACTTGATAAAATAAGCACAAAATCCTGGTTTACAACCTCAGAGGACATCTCAACAACATATGACGCAATCTCAGATAGCAACGGCCACTTCTCTTTTGAAGCCCCGATAAGCAAGCAGGACCCTCCCGGCCAGTACACTGCAAAGGCAGAGGCAACTGATGAGTATGGCAACAAGGGCAAGTGCGCAAAGACTTTCACAGTCGCGGAAGAAAAGAAATTACTTGCCGGCCTCAAGCTCAACGCCAGCTCCGCGTACATTGGAGACCAAGTAGATTTGGTTGCCGCGCTTGAGAACACAGGAAACATTGACATTCAGGGCACGGTAAACTTCTATATGGACTCTTATAAAATTGGTTTTAATTCATTCACGCTTCTCAGGGGCGAGAAAAAGGATGTGTTGAGCGTCTGGGACATCCCAGAAGCGCCTGGCGACCACTTGCTCAAGGTCACGATTCTTGTGGATGAACAGCGGCTTGCGGAGAGCGAATCTGCAGCATTTGTAATTGAGGAAAAACCGGTCAGGTTGCTGGACTCCTTAGGCGGAAAACTGCTTTTAGCTGTTGTAATACTCCTCATAATAGCTGCAGTCTTCTTTTTCAACTCAAAGCGAAAGTCATTCCGCGACAAGCTCTGGCGCCACGAGTTCAAAAAGAGTTTTAGTAAAAGAAAACATTAGTGCCCCCGTCGGGATTTGAACCCAAGCCTCGAGCTCCGCAAGCTCACATCCTATCCAAACTAGACTACGGGGGCTTTTTTTGTTTTTAGCTCCTTGATAAAGCTTATCTGGTCTTCCTGAAAACCCATTTTGTTGTAGAACTCCAGTGCAGTGTTCTTATAGGCGCACTTCAGTCTTATCCGCTCCACGCCATTTTGCCTTGCTGTGTCTTCTACGATTCTAATGAGTTCCTGGCCTAAGCCTTTCCCAAAAAATTCCGGCTTGACCAGAAGAGACGATATTTTCATTACTTTTTTATTGGATATCTTCCCGGTTCGCAGTGCGGTCAGAACGCACCCAATAATCTTGTTCTCCCTAACAACCACCAGACCGCTATGCCCTTTTTCAAACCGTTTCTCAAGCGTTCTCCTTAGCCTAACAAGGTCATAGGGCCTGTGTATCCTGTCCCATATCGGGACTAGGGCTTCCTTGTACAGTTCTATGATTGCATCAACATCTTCAGGCGCTGCGTCCCTTATTTTGCATTCGTCTACTAAGGTCATTATTATGGCACCAGAGGAGGGATTTGAACCCTCGACTTACAGCTTGCTTCCATCAGCTTTCCGCTATTGGCTTTTGCCCGCGCAGCGGGCCGGGTCGCTTCGGCTGAAAGCCGAATGCGGCCCAATTTGCCAGCGGAATTTGCCGCTGTTAGGAGGCTGTCGCCTTATCCAAACTAGGCTACCCTGGCACACTTTTGTCTCTATTACATACGCTCAGGAATTTCTATTCCGAGCAGATATAGGGCTTTCTCAAGGGTTTTATATGTTGCGCTTAGCAGCATAAGCCGAGCATCTTTTGTTGCCTTATCTCCCGCGTCCATTATAGGCGCCTCGGTATAGAAAGTGCTAAACTTGTCAGCTAGCCCATATACATAATTCGCAATGAAGTGCGGTTTGTACTCCTTCGCAGCCGTGGCAATAACCCCAGGGAATCTCGCGAGCATCTTGACAAGCTCGTGCTCTGCTGCAAGCTTCAGCTTTCCGAAGTCAACTTTTCCAGTCTCAGGCACTTTTCCAGCCTTCTCAAGTATTCTCTTGCATCGAACTCCGGCGTACTGCACATAAGGCGCGGTCTCGCCCTCAAATTCAAGTGCTTTTTCCCAGTCAAAGAATATTGTCTTGTTGTTGTTTATGTTAAGTATGTCAAACTTCATCGCGCCGTACGCAACTTTATTCGCAATGATCTTCTGTTCGTGCGGGTCCATCTCCGGATTTCTTTCCATAACTTCTTCAAGCGCCCTCTTGAACATCCCGTCTCTCAGCTCAGAATATAAAATGGCAGTACCTTCCCTTGAGGACATCTTGCCTTCCTTCAGGCTTATCAGGTCAAAAGCAAGATGGTGGCACTTCTTCGCGCGCTTGAAGCCCATCAGCTCAAGCGTCTTGAACAGCTGCTGGAAATAAAGCCGCTGCTCTGATCCAACAACATAAAGTGAAATATCAATTCCAAACTCTTCAAACTTAGCCTTTGCAAGCGCCAGGTCCTTGGTGGAATAAAGCGCGGTCCCGTCGCTCTTAAGCAAAAGATACGTTCCGAGCCCAAACTTCTCCAAATTTATCACAATAGCGCCCTCGCTCATCTTTGCAATCTTTTTCTTGAGCAGTTCGTCCACGATTTCCTTGCCAGAGTTTCCCATCTCGCTCTCAAAGAAATATCGGTCAAATCGCACGTCAAGCTCTTTGTAAATTTTCTCATACTCATCAAGCGACCACTGCCGAGTTTCCCGCCAGGCCTGCATCAGTTTTTCATCTTCACCGGCTTCAAGCTTCTGCAGAATCTCGCTGGTCTCTTTCTCGTATTCAGGGTGCTCCCTTAGCTCCTGCGTGGCAGCCCGGTAAATATTAGCAAGCCAGGTTTCCCCCTTGCCATGCGGGCTCTCTCCACTCTTGAACTTGTTATAATACCACATCCACTTTGCAACGTGCGAGCCAATGTCCCCTTGGTAATTTGCTCTCACAACTTCATACCCGCTGTACTCCAAAATGCGTGAAATAGTCTCGCCAAGTATGGTTCCCCTAATATGCCCAATATGAAACGCCTTGTGCGTGTTAACCTGGCAGAACTCTGCCATTACCTTGTCGCCCTTCTTCCCTCCCCGGCCATAATCGTCGTCAACAACCTTTGCAAGAATGTGCTTTGCGAACTTATCGTGATCCAGAAAGAAATTGATGTACGCTCCTGCGAGCGCAACCTTCTTGAAAATTGGCGGCTTCTTTACTTTTGATATGAGCAGTTCCGCAAGCTGTCTTGGGTTCTTCTTAGATGCTCTTCCCAATGAAAACGCAATGCTACAAGCCACATCTCCCATCTTGGCGCTTGGCGGCTCTTCAATCGCAGTTGCAAAATTTACCTCTGATGGAACCTTAATCTTCGCGGTCTTCACAGCTTCTTCAATCGCTGCTTGTGCCTGATTCTTTAGTTCCTGCCACGGGTCATAGGTAGGTTCATTTGGTTTCTCAGGTTCTTGCTCTTCTTTTGGTTCCGGCGGCTTCTTAGGTTTTGCTGCTTTTTTCTTGGCTTTTACAGCCTTCTTTTTTATTGAAACCTTCTTCTTAACTGTTGTCTTCTTCACAGTTTTCTTTGCTTTTACCGGTTTCTTCTTAATCGCTGCCTTTTTGGCTTTCGGTTTTGCAGCTTTCTTTTTCACCACCAGCTTTTTCTTTGCAAGGGCTTTCTTTGGTTTTGAAACCTTCTTCTTTGGTGTCACTTTCTTCTTAGACACTGGTTTCTTCTTCACTACAATTTTTTTCTTAATCAAAGCTTTCTTCTTCACTACTAGTTTCTTCTTAATGGCTGCCTTCTTCTTTAGAGTTTTCGGCATTACCTTCTTCTTTACCGCTTTTTTTGACTTTTCTTTCTTTGCCATTGTTTTCCCGTAGGTTTTCCTTGGTTTTAATGATTATGGTGGGCCAGAAGGGATTTTCAGTCCGGCGCTGCATTTTATAGGGGGCTTCCGCTTTTGGCGGAATGCTCGGTTTTAACCAAGCCCCCTGCTATCCTCCGCAGCGGCGGAGTTTTGAACCCTCGGTCTTCAGGTATCCTTCCAGAGCAAATGAATTTGCCGCTGGTCCGAAGCCTGACGCCTTTTCCAGCGGAGCTGGAAACAAGCGGGAGCTTGCTTCCGCCTCGTATCCAGACTAGGCTACTGGCCCATTTTAGGTTTGAGTGGATCCGAGGGGATTTGAACCCCTGATTTACAGCTGGCTTCCAACCAACTTGCTCGAATTGACCGAGCGAGCGCGTGCGAACGCGCGAGCCGGGTCGCTTCCGCGAAGCGGAATGCGACCCAAAGCGTCAACCGATTTTGCGGTTGTTAGAAGGCTGTCGCCTTATCCAGACTAGGCTACGGATCCTTTTTTTGCCTTACACCGTCAACAGCCCATTGGCTGAAGACTAATAATCTTTGGGTGAATAAAAAGATACCGATGGGCGCGGCTAAAGCCGCCTGCTTCTCCGAACTGAAGTTTTTGCGCCCATATCTAAAATATCATGTTTAAAATGTGATTTATACCTTTCCATAAAAGCTTTTATACAGCGAAAACAACTATTTTATCATATGGGTGATCAAAAGGGGTACAATCACCTCACTGAGGAACTTGAAGAGGGTCTCAGGGCGTGGGCAGACAAATTTTTTACCAAGTCACGCGCCCGCATTTCTGATCAGGACTACAAGGACTTCAATTCCATCCTGCCTGGTTTGAATACGTTTAAAAAGGCTCTGCTCGCACGGCAAGAAGAGTTCAAAGGAATACTGGCGCAAATAGACGATTCAATACAGCACGAGGAATTCCGAATTGCAGGCATCGCACGCTCTTTAAAGGAAAACCATTCATCCCCCTTCACAATCACCTCACTTCGCAGAGATTTTGAAACCACCCAAAACAACTTGAATCAATTAAAAGGCGTCCAGCATTCATTCACTCTTTTTTTGAAAGTCACAGAAGAAGACATCTCCAAATTGGATGAGCTGATTGAATACGCTATGACAGATTTGCAGGACAAATTTAACCGGCTTGTTAAAGAAACCGGCCGTCGGCCAAGGCTTCCTCAGTAGTAATCCCCAAGCGGCTTAACCTGCATCCCGCCCCTACCTGCATTTTCAATCGCCTTGAGCGCAGCCCTTGCCCCTGCAAGCGTTGTTATGCACGGAACATTTGAGCGTATGCACGCCGTCCGTATCTTATAGCCATCCCTATTCGCTGATCCTCCTTTTGTCGGCGTGTTAATCACAAGGTCCACTTCTCCGCGCTTGATAAGGTCAACAATGTTTAGGTTTCCCTCGCTGGCCTTAAAGACTTTTCTAACTGAAACGCCGTCCACGCGGAGAATTTTTGCAGTTCGGCCAACTGCAAGTATCTCAAACCCCAGCCCCTCAAAGCCGCGCGCTATCTCAGTGATATGCTCTTTGTCCTCGTGGTTCACAGCGAAAAAAACACACCCATCTGATGGAATCTCAACGCCTGCGCCGAGCTGTGCCTTGTAAAATGCCTCCGGGAAGCTGTCAGCTATGCCCATGCTTTCTCCAGTGCTCTTCATCTCAGGCCCGAGCTTGGTGTCAGAGCCAGGCAGCTTGTTGAACGGGAAAACAACGGACTTAACTGAAACATGATTCAGAATTTTGTTCTTCACTTTTAACTCTTTTAATTTCTTTCCGGCTATGACCTGCGCCGCAATCTTCGCGAGCGGAATCCCTGTTGCCTTGCTTATGAACGGCACTGTCCTTGAGCTCCGCGGGTTCGCCTCAAGAACATAAACCACCTCATCTTTCACCGCATACTGCACATTCATTAACCCAACAACATTCAAACCTAGCGCAAGCTTTTTAGTGTAATCCCTGATTTTCTTCACAATCTCGTTGCTCAAACTCTGCGGTGGCACAACGCACGAGCTGTCCCCAGAGTGCACTCCTGCCTGCTCTATGTGCTCCATGATGCCGCCAATAAGCACTTCACTTCCATCACACACCGCATCAACATCAACTTCTATCGCATTCTGCAAAAATTGGTCAATGAGTATGGGTCGCTTTTCAGAAACTTTTCTGGCCTCTTTCATGTAATTCACAAGTTCATCTTCGCTATGCACTATCTCCATTGCCCTGCCACCAAGAACATAAGACGGCCTGACCAAAACCGGATAGCCAATACTGGCAACAACCTTCTTTGCATCTTCAAAGCTGTGTGCAACACCATAGTTTGCCTGCGGTATCTTGAGCTTTTTCAAAACCTTTGTGAATTTAGTCCTGTCCTCAGCCAAGTCCATACTTTTTGGTGAGGTTCCAAAGACTTTAACACCTGCTTTTTCTAAAGGCAAAGAAAGATTTACAGCTGTCTGCCCGCCGAACTGGGTTATAATGCCTGTTGGTTTCTCCACGTTCACAACATTCATCACGTGCTCAAAATCAAGCGGCTCAAAATACAATTTATCCGAAGTGTCATAATCAGTTGAAACTGTCTCTGGGTTGTTGTTAATTACAATTGTCTCTATGCCCATCTCCCTAAGCGCCCACACCGCGTGAACAGTGCAGTAGTCAAACTCAATACCCTGTCCTATCCGTATTGGCCCGGAGCCAAGTATAATTATTTTCTTCTTGTTTGATGCAACGCTCTCACTTACATCGCCTTCAGTCGAATAGTAATACGGCGTCTTTGCCTCAAACTCTGCCGCGCAAGTGTCCACCATCTTGTAGCACTTTTTCTTTTTCCCATCTCCACTCTCCACAATGCTCCGTACTTTCCAGATAAACCACGGATCTATCTTTGTGAGCTCAACAATCTCCTCGTCTGAAAATCCGCTCTTAATCGCGTCAACTATGTGGAACAGCCGCTTGTGAGTTGCGACTGTCAAAAATTCTCTCAAGTGCCCCTTATCCATCTCCCCAGTCCCATCAATCAATTTCTTCCCAATATCCAAGCTCCTCACTGCCTTGTCCAGCGCCTCCTCAAACGTCCTGCCTATTGCCATCACCTCACCAGTGCTGCGCATCTCGGTTCCAAGGGTTCTGTCAGCCATTGGGAACTTCTCAAATGGCCATCTTGGTATTTTAACAACAATATAATCCAGCGCCGGCTCAAAAGAGGCTGGCGTGTCTTTAGTTACTGCGTTTGGTATCTCACCAAGCGTTCTGCCAATTGCTATCTTAGCGGAGATGAGTGCTATTGGGTATCCGGTTGCTTTTGACGCGAGCGCTGAGCTTCTTGAAACTCTCGGGTTGACTTCTATGATTCTATAATCGCTGCTTTTTGGGTCAAGGGCAAACTGTATGTTGCACCCGCCCTCCACTTTCAGCGCGCGGATAATTTTCAGGCTCGCCGAGCGCAGCATGTGGTAATCATCATCGCTCAGCGTCTGCGACGGCGCAACAACAATGCTATCCCCTGTGTGTATTCCCATCGGGTCAAGGTTCTCCATATTGCAGATGGTTATGCAGTTGTCAGCAGAATCGCGCATAACCTCGTACTCTATCTCCTTCCAGCCGCTCAGGTATTCCTCTATGAGAACCTGGCCTATCCTGCTCAGCGAAATGCCATTGCCTGCAATCCTCTCTAGGTCAACGAAGTCGTGGGCAATGCCGCCGCCTGAGCCGCCAAGTGTGTAAGCCGGCCTTACAACAACCGGATATCCTATTTCCTCTGCAAAATCCAGCGCCTCTTGAACTGTGTTCACGCTCTTTGACTTCGGAACCGGCTCCCCAATCTTGAGCATCATCTGCTTGAACAACTCCCTGTTTTCGCTGGTTTCAATCGTATCAACCGGAGTCCCAAGCACTTGAACATTGTGCTTTTCAAGAACTCCGCGTTCAGCCAATTCAGAAATTATATTCAACGCTGTCTGCCCTCCCATCCCGGACAAAATTCCGTCCGGTTTCTCCTTTTCAATCACTTTCTCAACAATCTCGGGGGTCAGCGGTTCTATGTAAACTGCATCAGCCATGTCCCTGTCAGTCTGAATAGTAGCGGGATTTGAATTGACAAGCACGGTTTTGACGCCTTCCTCTTTCATCGCCTTTAGCGCCTGGCTTCCTGAGTAGTCAAACTCTGCAGCCTGGCCTATCACAATCGGGCCAGAGCCAATCACAAGCACTTTTTTCACATCTCTTTTCATCGGTTCTCCTTTATCATCTCAACAAGCCTGTCAAACTTCCCAAGCGCGTCGTAAGGTCCTGGGTTCGCCTCAGGATGGTACTGCGTTGAAAAAATCGGATACTTTGTATGATCCATTCCTTCCACAGTCCCATCATTGCAGTTAACTTCAGTAACCTCAAGCCCAGTGCCTTTCAGCGAATCCCCATCCACGCAGAAGCCGTGGTTCTGCGAAGTGATGAAAACCTTCCCGGTTTTCAAATCCTTAACCCCGTGGTTCCCTCCGCGGTGGCCGAACTTCATCTTGAAATTTTTCCCTCCGCACGCCGCGGCAATAACGCCGTGACCAACGCAAATCCCGTGCATTGGAACTTTTCCCACAAGCTTCTTCGCAGTTTCTATTGCGTAAAGTATTGTCTCAGGATTCCCAGGTCCGTTTGAAATGTGCACGCAGTCCGGCTTCATTGCAAGAATCTTCTCAGCGCTTGTCACAGGGTGAACCCTTATAACCTCAATATCGCGCTTCACCATCTCGCGCACAATCCCGAGCTTGACTCCGCAGTCAATCATCACAACCTTGTACGTGTTCCCTTTGCCGTGGATAATTTTCTCCTTGTCCTTGAACTCAGCCTCTGCGTAATCCTTGACCAGGTCCGCTCCTGCATAGTCAAACGAGCTGATTTCTTCCCTGATTTTTCCCAGCTCAGGCTTTTTTCCCTCATAAGGCACAATCGCGCCAAGCATTGAGCCAGCATTCCTCAGCTTCACAGTGACTGCCCTTGTGTCAATCCCGCAAACCCCGGGAACATCCTGCTCTTTTAAAAATTCATCCAAAGTTTTTATGGATTTATAATGCGACGGCTTCTCGCACAAGTCCCTGACCAGGAACCCGGAGGCCCAGAGCTTGCTGCCCTCAAAACTTTCCTCATCAATTCCGTAATTTCCAACAATCGGGTAGGTCTGGTTCAGAATCTGCCTGTGGTAGGAAGGGTCAGTCAGCGATTCCTGGTAACCTGTCATAGCAGTATTGAAAACTATCTCGCCGACAACAGTTTTCCGCGCGCCAAAGCTTCTCCCCTCTAGCACAGCGCCGTCCCTGAACACAATTAGACTCTTATCAGCCATTCTTAAATCTCTCCTACAATTAGGTATTGAATTTACCTATTCGCGGTTATATAGTTTTGCCTCACTTTCTTATACGCATCACGGAACGGCATCCCACCTAAAACAAGCTGCTCAACTTCCTTAATCGCATTGCAGCCACTTGCCTCAACCAACTCTTTCATCTTCTCCGGGTTTGCTTTTAGTCCGGCAATTACAATTTTCATAACTTCAATACTTTTCAGGACAATCTCAAATCCTTGCATCACATTCTTCTTGGTCTGCTGCATATCCATGTGAAACCCAGAAGTCAATGAATTAAGTATCATAAGGTTTTGCATCAACAAACTGTGAATCTCTACACTTTTAGAATGCAAAATCTCCAATACGTCTGGATTCTTCTTCTGCGGCATTATGGAACTGGAAGTGCAAACTTCATCCGCTAGCTCAATCATTCCATACTCAAATGTGGAATAAAGCTGAAGGTCATTCGCCAGCTTATTCAAGTGCAACATTGCCATTGAAAGCCCGAACAAGCAGTGTGTCTCAACCTCCCCGCGCGAGCTTATCACTGCAATTGGATTCTCAAAGCTTTTTTCAAACCCAAGCTCCTTTGCAGTCATTTTCTTGTCTATTGGAAGATTGGTGCCGGCCACAGCGCACGCGCCAAGCGGGCAAAAAAGAGACTTTTTTGCAGTATTAAAAAACTCAACGTCTGACTCAAACAGGCAGGCATAAGCTCCAATCCATTCATCAAACGTGGTGGAAACCGCTGGCTGCATGTGCGTGTAAGCCGGCATTTCTGCTCCTTTGTACTCATCTGCTTTCTCTTTCAAAACTTTCTGAAGCTCCTGCAGTCCTCCAGCAATTTCTCCTATCTGGTCTTTCATATAGAGTTGCAGGTCAGCCATAACCTGGTCGTTTCTGCTCTTGCTAGTGTGCAGTTTCTTTCCAATTTCTCCAAGCGCAGACTCAACATTCATATGAACGTCTTCAAGTTCCGGATCCAGTTTAAAATCCTCTGGAATCTTGTTCAATGCCTCCTGAATCTTTTTGTTTTCTTCAGCTGAAATCAACCCAGTTTTCTCAAGCATATTCGCATGCGCTTTGTTCACTTTGATGTCATATTTGAGCAAAGCCTGGTCAAGCTGGATATTCTCTCCTGAATTATACTCCAGAATAGTTGGATTCAATTCATTCTCTTTTTCAGTTTTCCAGATTTGTTTTTTCATTTTTTTTATTGAACGTTGTGCTTTGCATCCCATAGAATTTCATGAATGCATTCACGTCCCCTCCGGTCCAAGTTGCCTTCTGTGCATACAACGCCACATCTTCGTCAATCAACGAGTTCGGGCTGTGCACCTCGCACAGGAAAGCTGATTTGTGCTCCAGCTTCATCTTTACCTTTCCATTCACGGACTCTTGCGTTGAATCAAAAAACGCCTGAACATCCTTCATCATTGGGTCAAACAGCTTGCCCAAATACGCGTACTCAGCCCAAGTATACTCAAGCCCGTGCTTAATGCTCAACTGCTCCTTGGTCAACGTCAATTTCTCCAATGTTTTGTGTGCTTCTATAATTAGCATCAAACCCGGAGCCTCAAACGCCTGCTGTCCCTTTATTCCAAGGATTTCATCTTCAATATAGTATCCTTGGCCATATCCGTGCGCTCCAGCAACTTCATTCAGCTTTCCGAGTATCTCAATCCCAGGCAAATTTTTACCATCTAATCCAACCGGGACTCCTTTCTCAAATTCAATTTCAACATACTCCGGCTCAGTCTTCGTGACTTTAGACATTACCCACGCGCTCTCAGGAATCTCCTTGTTCTCGTCAATCTCAGAGCCTGAAATCGTAACTCCAAACACATTCTGATTATAAGTGTACTTCTTGACCTCTTTCGGAACTTCAAACCCTTTCTTTTCCAGATATTCTATTTCATAATCACGCGTGCTCCCCAATTCCTTCACTGGCGCAACTATCTCAATCTCAGGATACATTGCAAGCACAGGAAGCTCTATACGAAACTGGTCATTCCCAGTGCCTGTACAGCCGTGCGCTATAACATTCGTGCCCTCCTTGTCCGCGATTTCCTTGGCATACTTCCCAAAAAGGAACCTGTCCGAGCACATCAGGGGGTAAACTCCCTGGTAAAGCCCGTTCGCTTTTATCACATTGGTTATGATTTTCTCATAAACCTCATCCTTCGCGTCAACAAAGTAGTGCTTTGAAGCCCCAAGCTCCTTTGAATGGCTCTCGATATACTCAAGCTCATCCTTGTTCAGCCCTCCAGTATCAACTGTCAGGGTTATTACGTCGTATCCCTTCTCTTTCAGGTATGGCACACAGAACGATGTATCAAGTCCACCACTGTATGCCAATATTATTTTTTGGTTCATTCTAAAATTCCCCCTCTGGTATCGCTACATGACCTTCAAAAACTTTCTCTGGGCTCCCAACAAGATAATTCATATTCTTTTTTGCATAAACTTTGAATTCTCCACCCTTGACCTTGACAGTAATCATATCTTCTTTTAGATTTCCCAGTAATTTGCAAACATATGCTGCACATGTGCTTCCGGTGGCGCAAGCATCGGTTTCTTCAAAACAGCTGCGCTCATATGTGCGGATTTTTATTGTTTTCTCGTCCAAAATCTGTACAAGATTTAAGTTTATAAATTCTGGAAAATGTTTTTTGCAATTGTTTACAGCATCTCCAAACTTCTGCAAATCCACTTTATCTACCTCAGTTTCAAAAACAACCAAGTGTGGTTCCCCAACATGCACAACATTTCCAATAAACGGTGGAACTTCTTTTATGTTAAATTCAACTGCAAGCACACTTTCCTCTTTAGCCAGCCCAGGATACTTGAAAAACTTTGAAAGCTCGCCATACTTGTGAAAAACCTGTCCTAGCCCAAGTTCAAAGAAGTTATTGCCTATCTTTTTAATATTAACAATTCCAGACAAGGTTTTTATTTTTATTTCATTTTTACCAAGCTTTCCACTGAGATATTTTCCAGCACAAAGACTGCCATTTCCGCACATACTCCCCTCAACATCCGAGACATTGTAAATGTGCATAAATGCATCAGTATCTTCATCACTTTTCAAATAAAGTAAATCATTTCCCCCAATTGCATATTTTCTCTTGAGAAGGTTTTTGCTGAGCTTCTTTGCAAACTCTGGCTCGATCGTCCCAGTTAAATCATCAACTATAACGAAGTCGTTTCCGCAATGATGATATTTTTTAAATTCTAATTTCATAGCCCACTAAAAGTGCTCAACATCCTATATCAAAAATGTGTCTTAAATAAGACAAAATAATCCAATTTTGTGTGGTATTCTCTAAAATCACCGCAATATTTATATGTCTTAAATACGACATTATATGTATGAAGCAAAACTCACTCGCAAAAACTGTGCGCGAGAACTTAGAGAAAAAGCCGTACTTGTTGTATGCAATGGAGAATGGCATAATAAACTACTCTGCTCTAGCTGAAAAAATAAAGCCCGCTATAGTTGAAACCCTTGGCCGAAAAGTCAGCAACGATGCAATCGCTGTCTCAGCCCGCCGCTTTGCTGAAACTTTGAGCAAGGAAGCCAGCGTCCAGGAAACAAAACTCCTGAAGCTCCTTTCAAAGTCTCAAATCAGCATGAAGAACTGTGTTGTTGACATAACTTTCAAGAAGGGGGAGCTGAAAGTTAAAGGTTTCAAGCCAATTCATACCTCAAGCGGCTCAAATGCCGACACTCTAGTGATAAACAACGAGGATCTGGAAAAGGTTGATGTAGTCAACGCCATAGAAATACGCAAGAACCTTGTGGAGATTGCTTTAATCAGCCCCATTGATGTTGAAGAAACACTTGGTTTTGTTGAGTATACAACAGGGCTCCTTTCAGCCGAAGGTATAAACATAGTTGAGGTAATATCCTGCTACACTGACACGATTTTTATAGTTGATGAAAAAGATGCTACAAAGGCGTATGAACTGCTCAGCGCGAAGATGAAACTATAACCGGAAACTCCTCAACCTCGCATTCAAGAATGCTCTCAACCGGTCCCAAGTCAACAATCTTCTTCCAGCTCTTAATTTTCTTCGCAAGCAGAGCTCCTGCTCCGCCCACAGCTTCAAAATAAACAACACCTTCAGGCACTTCCATCCCGCCTTTCCCAATTATCCCGCGAACCCCGTACTTCTCAACAACCTCTTTCGTGTATGGTTCCATTCTCTTTGAAGTGGTCGGCCCTGCAGAAACAATCTCATCGCCCTTAAACAAAGGTCCGCAGTGGTAAATAACATCAATTTTCAAATCAAAATCCTCTTCAAGCAATTTTTTATGCGCCAAATCTCGGGCAATGTAAACTTTCCCAGAGAGCAAAACCTCGTCGCCCTTCTTGAGCTTTGAAAAATCCTCGCTTGTTTTCATAATTCTATCACATCTCCTGCACACGGTTTTTTAAATTCAAAAGCATTATGGAAAGCTGTCATTGCTTCAGCATCATTACAATGGCAGGGCATTATTTTTTCAATTCTCTCTTCCTTGAAATACTCAATTGTTTTTTCAATCTGCTCCTGCGAAGTTTTTCGAAGGTGAAATCCACCAATAACTGCATAAACTTTTTCAATACCTGCAACTCTTTTTGAATGCTCAATAATATTTACAATGCCCGAATGCGCGCAGCCAGAAATAACAACGAGCCCTTTGTTAGTTTTTATCACAACCCCTGAATCATCAAGCAGTTCATTGTATTCATTCTGCTCAAATCCACTCTCTCTTGGAACCTCTCCTAAAAATAGAACCTCGTCAAAAATATTGTACGGCTCAACGGCTTCAATTAGATTAAATGCTTTCTGCGCTTCCTCTTTGCTCATTGGAGTTCCAATGTTCTGTCCTTCTTCTATCTGCTCTTTAAACGCAAGCGGATGAGCAATTAACTTCAATTTTTTCCCAGCTAAATATTTCAAACCCCTGCTGTGATCATAATGCCCGTGGCTTAGTGTAATCGCATCAACATCAAGTATAACTCCCATTTTCTCTGCATTTTTTATGAAAACATCACTTTGTCCAGTGTCAAAAAGCAATTTTTTCCCATTATGTTTAATCAAAAATGAAACTCCATGCTCAGCAAGGAATCCTTCTCTAGCAATATCCTCTGTAAGAACTATAATTTCCATTCCAACCTACCTCTCCTCAGCGCCCAGCACGAAAAGCAAACATCAACAAAATACGACGCAGGGTGCCTATTAGTAATTCCAATTTTCACACCCATCACATTATCAAATTCCTCAACCAGTTCTTTCTCCATCTCCGCTGCAACCGGATTCTTATTAACATCATCCAATTTCCGCCTCAGCATCCTCTTTGAGTAATAAGAAACAATATCCCTTGAACCTCCAACGCAAACACCAAGCACATAGGGCGGGCAGCCACGGTCTCCGGCTTTCTCAACCGCGTCCTTCACGTAATTCTTCACAGCGCTAAACTCCATTTCCTTCACAAAATAAGTTTGTCCAATGTTCTCAGAGCCGCCGCCTTTCAAAAGCAGGTCAAACTGAATTAAATCTTTCTCGTGCTCTTCAAAATGTATGAATGGCATCAATCCAAAGTTCTGCCCGGTAACAGGACAGACGGAATTAGCGCGAAGCGGAACCTCTTCAACAGCTCGCTTGGTGGCGCTTTCAATCGCTGTGCGGATTTCATCCTCGCTTTTTCCAGTTGGCTTTTTAACATACCAAACCGGAGTCCCGGTGTCCTGACAAATCGGTTTGCTCTCAGCTTTCGCAATCTCGCAGTTATCCAAAATAGTATCAATCTTCCTGTCCCCTGCGCGTTTCTTCAGCTCCGCTAGAACATCCTCAGGCAGCTCGCAGGCTGCCTTCCTGTAAACCTCAACCAGTTCTTCCTCCAATCCCATAACTCCCACTTGTCCGCGCTGCCTTAAATTATTATTGTAGTAAACTATAAGAGAGGCTTTTCTCAAATGAGTGCCCATGAAAGCTGTAATCCTTGCCGCAGGAGACGGGGCCAGAATGCTCCCGCTGACCGAGACGCGGCTCAAGTCGCTCATCCCTATTGCAATCAAGCCAATCATAGTGCACATACTTGAAGCCCTGAAAACAGCAGGCATCAGCGAGGCAGTCATAGTCCAGAAGCCGGACGGAACACTCAAGGGCGCACTTGGAACCGAAACCGCTGGGGTCAAGCTTGAATACGCAGTGCAGAAAGAGCCGCTCGGAACCGCGAACGCAGTTGCAGCTGCAAAAGATTTTATCAAGAAAGATTTCCTCGTGCTAAACGGAGACGACATAATAGACGCCGGGACAATACAAAACTTAATTGAAAAAGGCGCGCCCGCTGTTGCTCTTGCAAAAGTGAAAGATGCGTCCGCATTCGGGGTTGCAGAGCTGGATGATGACAAGGTAATTTCATTCTCTGAAAAATCAGGAGCAGATGGCTTTGTAAACACCGGCGCTTTCATCCTCCCAAAAAAATTCTTTGAACTGAAACTTGAGAAATCCGAGCGCGGCGATTACGAACTCCCGCAGGCTGCGCTTCAACTTGGCAGCTTGAAATACGTTGACGCAATCTTCTGGCAGCCGGTCGGCTACCCGTGGCAGATTCTTGAGGCAAACCAGTCGCTTCTAAATGAAATTGAAGGGAAGAATGAGGCTGAGGTTGAGCAGGGCGCAACACTAAAGGGCAAGATAATCGCGGGCAAAGGCACGATAATCCGCGCAGGAGCTTACATAGAAGGCCCAGTGCTTATTGGGACTAACTGCAGAATCGGCCCGAACTGCTACATCCGCCCGTATTCAACAATCGGCAACAATTGCAAAATAGGCCAGAGTGTTGAGATAAAAAATTCAGTCATATTTAACAATACCTGCCTGCCACACCAGAATTACGTTGGAGATTCAATCATAGGGGAAAACTGCAACATCGCAGCAGGAACAATAATCGGAAACCTGCGCCACGATAACGCGAACATAAAGATGGAAGTGAACGGTGAAATGGTTGACACAGGCCTGAGAAAATTCGGCGCAGTAATTGGCGACAACGTGAAAACAGGAATCTGCTCAATAATATACCCTGGCAGAAAAATAAAATCCGGAGCAACCACAAAGCCAGGCGAGGTAGTGGAGAAAAATGCCGGGTAAGCTCATAGTTTTTGAAGGCATAGACGGCTGCGGCAAGTCAACCCACGCAGAGCTTCTTACTGAATTTCTGAAAGAGCATGGCAAAGAAGTCCTGCACACCGCCGAGCCGAGCCACGGCCAAATTGGAAAACTTCTCCGCGAGTATCTCAGGCAGGATGCTCCGCCGCTCGTTGACACAATGCTCTTCATCGCAGACCGAGCTGAGCATGTTGAGCAGGAAATAAAGCCAGCTCTTGAGCAGGGCAAAACCGTAATCTGCGAGCGCTATACCTATTCAACAATCGCTTACCAAGCCGCGCAGGGCCTAGATATGGAATGGTTGAAATCATTGAATTCATTCGCCCCTAAGCCTGACATTGTAATCCTGCTTGACGTCCCGCCCGAAGTCGGAGCAGGCAGAACCACAACTGAGGAAAAATTTGAGAACACTGAGTTTCTTACAAAAGTCCGGGGGAACTACCTGAAACTCGCGGAGGAAAGCGGTTTCAAAATAATTGACGCCTCGCGCGAGGTTGATTTAGTGCAGGATGAAATCAGAAATCTTGTTTAAGATGTACTTGTCCAGTAGTCCCGCAGCATCACAAACATGAATCACCGCATTGCGGTGATTTATGCACACACACGAGTGTGTGTTGTGTGATGCGGGACAGCCTTTCTCCGCGGCTAGGCGGAGTGGTGGGGGTGCCCAGATTTTCCACGCACAAGCGCATGTTAAGTCACGCTTCGCACGCCTTTGAACTGGGGACCACTTGCTCCCAAAGCAAGTATCATACCAAACTAGACCACACCCCCTATGTTATAACTAGACTATTCTCTCCGCGAACCCTTTTAACACTTTCTATAATCAATACTCACGTCTATTCAGAACTAGCAGACCCCAGAGCCTAAAGGCCAATCATCGTGGTCGTGCAAGATATGCCTGTAACGCCGCGTATTTTCTTGAGCAGGAAGTCATTCAGGTGCTCAAGATTCTCAGTCTCCGCCCGTATGTAAATGTCATAGTCTCCATACACGCTGTGCGCCTCCTTAATCTCTGGCATAACCTTCAGGCTGTTTATTACATCGCTCTCTTTCCCTGTTTTTGTATTGGCCAGTATGAAAGCCACTACCATTTCTCCACCACCTTTCTGCCATACAAATTGGCTCTCAAACTTTCTATTGCGCCTCTCTCTCCATATAGTTTCATTTCCACCACGCCTTTCTTATACACTATTCCTTATATATAAGTTTCTTAAAAAATATTGTATATTTTATGATATTCTAACGAATACTAACTAAATCTTGTACATTATCCAATCAATACCCATTTTCTTGTTTATACGTTCCTTCGCTATCTTGTACGTATGTTCCTATTTAGGCGATTTACATTGCAAATTATTAGAAAAACATATAAACAGCTACTCATTTATGGTATAATGTACAAAAATAACACTTTGTACTGTATGTGCCAATATCAAAATGAAAGAAACTCTCCCAAATCCCATAGCTCCGGTCAAGCTTGACAACACTGACCGCTTGATTCTTGCTGAGCTTCAGCAGAATTGCATGCTCTCCTCCCGTGAGCTTGGCTCAAAAGTTGGAATCCCCTCAACCACTGCACATCACAGGCGCAAGCGACTTGAGGCAACCGGCGTGATATCAGGATACCACGCAAAATTAAATCCAAACGCAGTCGGCCTTAATACATCAGTCCTAATTCTTATTGAAATTCTCTCCCTACACCTGATGATGCAGGAAAAGCTGAGCGTATATGACATCACTCACGAGATTGGAAAGCTTAACAACGTCTCAAGCGTTGACATTCTCACAGGGGATTTGGACATACTCGTTAGGGCAACAGGCGCCACTGATTGGGAGATCGGTCGTCTCTTTATTGACCAAATCCGAGCTGTTCCTGGAATCAACCGAACCGAGACGCTTTTCATCGGACTCTCTGCCCTGGACAGCCACGAGCTTTCTATCCACGAGTCAGTGAAAAAGGAAATCCCAGTGCTCAAGGAAGGCGAGGTCAAGCTTGACAACACTGACCGCAAAATCCTCGCTGAGCTTCAGCAGAATTGCATGCTCTCTTCCCGTGAGCTTGGCTCAAAACTTAACATCCCTCCAACCACTGTGCACCACCGCAGGCGCCGCCTTGAAACAAACGAGGTTATCATTGGCTACCACGCAAAAATAGTCCCTGGAAAAATAGGCCTTCCTGCAACCGCTTTCATCTTCGTCTCAACAATCTCAGCTGACAAACTAATAGACAAGAACATAAAGCTTGACGACATCCTGAAGGCTCTTGCAGCCATACCAAATATCACTCAGGCACATATCCTCTCCGGAAAGTTCAACATAGTTGCGAAGGCTCACGGCTCAAGCGAGCGTGAAATCATGAAGCAAATCATCAAAGAGATTATCAAAATTCCCGGCATAGAACGGACGCAAACCTACGGCTCATCTTTTACTGAACGTGATTCCCCAATACTTTCAATTCCTGGAGTTAAAACAGCGAGTTCCCGTAAAAGTGAAGAAAAACCTCAAAAACAATCACAAAAATAACAGCTCCAATTACGTGCTCTGGCTTGAGCTTTAGTCCTGTTCCTTCGCCTTCTGTTGGCCTGAACAATCCCCCGCCCATTGGCGGCAGGCTGACCTTTTCTTTCTTTCCCATTGTACAACTCTTATATTCTTAGCTCTTTTTAAAGTTAGTGGTTGGTAGTTACTACGAACTACAAACTGATATCTGCCTACTAAAACAAGAACTTCTCCGCCTCAATTTTCTCAGGCAGATACTTCTTCGCGACAAAGTCCAGTGATTTATTCGCAAGCGCTTGCTGTTCAATACGCACACCCTTCTCCAGCATCATTTTTAACTGCCTCATCCAGACCTCATTGCCCTTGAACCACGGGTACTCCATTTCCTCCCTGATTCTCTTCTTGTCAATCTCCTTGAGCCTTTCCGTAACATTCCCCAGCTCGTAAGTGTCAATATCATCCATTGTCATTCCAACATACTTTGCATCCGGTATCGCGTACCTCCTTGACAAGTGCGCAAGCTGGATTGACCCATACTTCAGCACAGAGTATATGTAAAACCCGTACGGGTCGCCGTCAACGAAAGTTATGACCGGCAGCTTGAGCCGCTCGCTCAGTATCTTCACGAACCGCCTCACGCCCCGCGGGAACATGCCTTCTCCTGTCATCAGGATGCAGTTCAACTTTTTGTAAATCTTTTCCTGAATGAGTCGGGACATCATGGCATCGTTCTCTATTGCTAATATGAAATCCGCCTTGTGGTTGACTACCTCAACGTCCTCGGTGTATCCAGGAATAGCCCATCCGCCCCTGCCAAGCCTGCTGCAGTCAAAAGTGTCCCCTGCCTGGCTCAGCGTTATGTCTCCATAAATTGACCCGCGCGCTTTTGCTTCAATGTGCAGGTTCTCACGCAGGGTGTCAAGCGATGCCTCCAAATCATCAAGCACAGTGCCGGACTCAATGTCATCCTCAAAAGTGTTCTCCCTTGAATTTGGCAGTGAGTGCTTCAGGTTGTAGTACAACTCACGTTTTCCTACTGTCCTGTCGTTTTCAATATACGTCTTGCACGCCGAGGCAACGAGCATTGACTGCATGAATTTTCTGGTGTGAGCCACGTTCAGGAAATAACGCTTTGCCATCTTGTCCCCAAGCTCAAGGTAGCCATGTCCAGCGTCATATGTGACGTTGTTCTTTGACCTTATTGGCATGGAGAAATCCGGGGACTTCCCGGCAAGAATCGTGTCAGAAATATTCTTTCCAAAATCGCCTATTCTCTCAGTGGATTCTTCCTCTTTTTCAAGCTTCCTCTTATTTTTTGCATCGTCGCTCATTTCAAACCCTCCCCGCCTGCATCAGGTTTGAAATAAACGCGAAGTTGCTTTTCAAATTTCTTACTTTGCGTCTCATTCTTCCGCCTCCTCTTCAATCTCTTCAGGAATCTCCTCATACGCAGCGGTCTCTTCTTCCTCTGGCTCGCCGCCGGCGAATTCCTTTCCAAACCGGTCAAGAACGATTTTCTCAAGATTCTTGCGCAGGTCCTCTTCTTTTGCGCCGCTGAGCTTTGATATCGCCTTCGCGGTCTCTGGGATATATTTTTCAAACAGCTTTTTCTTCGCGTTCCTCTCTGAAGCCCGCCTCTTTCCGGACAAGAACTTTTGAAGTGTTCTTGCTATCTGCATCAGCGCGAACCGCACCTCTGCCACAACCTCGTCCTCCTCTGCAATCGCCTGCTTCCCTGCGGATGTGTAAGGTACGTGCGTTGATACGAGATTTATGAAAACAGTCACCGGCGCGTGGTCCATATCCATTATGTGGTATCTCTTCCAGTCAATTGACTCCATTGACTTGTTTAAAGCGCAGCCGCCTGCGTCAAACAATAGTGGAGCGCGGTTTGCGAATCTCATCAATTCAACTTTTCTCCCGCCTTCTGCTCCTTCTCTCCCTGAGTTTCCGCCGTATGCAATCGCAGCCTCAACCATGAACGGAATTCCGCCTTTGTAAACTGTGGGGTTTCGTGTGATTGCCTCAACAAAGTCAGGCGCGAGCAGATTTGTTAGCGCCTTCTCAACAGTTTTCTGCCCAATTGGAATTAATCCAGAACTCGGCGGCGCCATAAACTTGGTTTTCTTGAAAGCATTCACGAGATGTTCAGCGTCTTTCCACTCAATCCTCTTCGGGCTTCTGCGGGTGTCAAAGAGCGGCTTATCCGCGTGCTTCTCAGTCCACTCTTTAGGGGTTATGCTAGCAGCTTGCGTCTCAGCAGATTCCTTTGAAATTCCAGCAGCTACCAAGTAATCCCTAATCATGTCCTTGTTGATTATGTCTTCCATCTCCGTGACCTTCTGCGAGCTCACTCGAGCGAGCTCTGTGGTCAGGAACGTTGAAACCTGCCTTGCCGTTGACTTGTGCGCTAGGTCAAGCAGGTCGTGCGCCTCAAGCCCCTCCGGGTGCGGCTTTATCTCCTTTGGTGTCTGCGGAATCTTGTCAATAACCCTCTCAAACACAATCTCACTGCCCGCAGGGTCCTTGAAGTAAATTTTCGCGTGTGGATTTGAGGCAGCGGTCCACCTGACATATTCAAACGGCCCTTTAGAGCCCTTTGAGTATTGGACCCCCTTGAATTCGCTTTCCACGCGCGTTCCCCTCCAGGAATCGTGCTCAACATTTTTTGAAATTATCTTTGGCGAGTTCGTCTTGATATCCATCTCAATCATGGCATCAACAACTGTGCCTTTGCCTGTTCCTGATTTTATCCTGCTCGGCTGGCCAGTAGTGATCTGTGAGAACAGCACTGCTCCGCTGACACCAAGCCCCTGCTGTCCTCTGAGTTGAATATTCCTGTGAAATTTAGTCCCTGTGAGTAATTGCCCGAAAACTTTTTCCAGATGTGTTTCCGGGATTCCTGGTCCGTTGTCCTGGCAAGTAATCTTGTAATGCTCAACTCCAAGCTCTTCAACAATAACCCGAAGGTCAGGCAGTATGCCCGCTTCCTCGCACGCGTCTAATGAATTAGTAACAAGCTCGTGAATAACCGTAGTGAGTGACTTTATTTTTCCAACATAGCCAAGAAACTGCCTATTCTTCCTAAAGAACTCGCTCAATTGAACGCTCTGGAATTCCTTGAATAATGCTTCTGCTGTTATTTCTCCTGCCATTTCAAAGTTTCACCCCCTTTACCTGCTTTGAACACAATGAAGTTGCTTAACAAATTTTTTGCTTTGTGTCTCATCTTACTTTGTCACCGCTTTTGCCATTTCTTCCTCAACCATCTTGAATGCTGAGCCGTGCATTGAGCCTGACGCAAGCATGTCTACGGCCCTTGCGGCAATTTCAACGTACTCCATTTTTCCAATTATCGCCACTGTCTTGCTGTATACGACCATTTCCGTGTCGGTTATTTCGCTTATCTTCTTCTTGGACTTTCCTTCGCGACCAATCACGCGGCCCTTTATTCTTATCGCCGCATTCTTACTTTTTCCAACAAACGCTTTCAGGTCTATAACCTTAAGCACATTGTTCTCGTCCAGCAGCATCATCGCAATCTCTGGCTCAAATCCGCGGCCAATTGCCTTTACAATATCCCGCGCCTTCCAGACAGCTAAGGGGTCTTCCATTCTCTCGGTTTCAATAATTTCTACGTCGCAGGCCTCTTCGTCTATCTCAAGTTCTGTATTCGTGCCCTTCTCAATCTCTCTCTTTATCTTCTCTTTGTTTGCCAGCAAAACCTCAATGCGCTCTGCTGGTATTTTAACGTATTCTGCCACTTTAACCACTATCCAGAAGGACTATATGCTATTTATCTCTCTTGGTATATAAAGGTAACTGCGTCGCAGCATATTGATTTAGTCTTCAAAACACACAGCTCTAAAAACCAAAATCGCCACGCTCCGCCCTTTCACATATCCTCATCCTTCAAAATGCCCATCGTCTTGAGCTTTGCAATTTGTGCCGGAGTGTACCGATAAAGGTAATCGCCTTTCTCATTCTCCTGCACTGTCCACTTCTTGACAAGTACTATGTCCCCAATCTTGAGCCTTAGCTTGTAGCGTATCTTGCCGGGAATTCTGCAAATCCTATCGTGCCCATCCTTGCACTTTATCAATAGTTTGCTGCCATAGTTCTCTTCAACCGTGCCCAAAACCTCTCTAAATTGCTCCTTGGGCATGCGAACGCGGACAAAGCCATCTCCGTCCTGGTTCCTATTAAAACCTGGGCGGTATCCTGGCCTAAATCCCGGTCTGTATCCACCGCCTGGTTTTGGCGTAGGCTTCTTCCCCGTGTTCTGAGTATTCCCTGGCATAGCGCTTTACTTCGTTGGCGTCTATATTAAGCTTTTCTACTGTTGTCTTTGCCGCATACCCGTTCGGATTAAGCAAAATAAAGTTCAAAACAGCTGTAAAATTGCGCGCATTCCCCTCTGCGGAGCCCTTTTCAAAATCAATAATATACGGAATATTCCCCCTCACAATAATATGCTTCTCCGCAGTGGAGAGCTGGCCGTGCACAATCCCGGCTTTGTCAAGCGCCCTGCACTGCTCAAGTATTTTCAAAACAACTTTTTTAACATCAACTGGCTCAGCGGTTTCAACCCAGTCCGCATAGCGAACCCCGTCAATAAACTCCATCGCAACAATGTGCTCTGCACTGCCATATAACTCCGGCCCCACGCCCACTTTGTTCGCTTCTCTGAGCATCTCGGCCTCCTTCACAGCCGTCCCAGCCTCGCAAACCTTTAGCGCAGCAACCTTCTTGCCCATTTGCGCTTTATACACGCTTGAGCGCCACCCTTTCGCTACGTACTCAAGTCCTGTGGCTTTGAGTTGTTCCAGCTCTTCTTTCTTCGGCTCCATCAACATCGCCTCCGATGTTGATGAACACACGTAACAACTTTCTCCAATGTGTGTCTCATACTAACCTTTAAATACCTTTCAATAGATATCATTTCGCTTATGTATCCTACAAACAAACTTACACGTTTTGAGCGCGCACGCATCATTGGAGCCCGCTCTTTGCAGATTTCAATGGGCGCACCTGTGCTCGTGAATGTTCCTGATGAGCTCAAGGGTTCTCCAACCGAGGTTGCAGTCCTGGAGTTCAAGGACCGCGCAATCCCAATGACCGTGATAAGGCGCGCGGATGGAAAAGAGCCAATAATAATTGACATAGCCAGCGCTGACCTGGAAACTATGCTGTTTTAAAGAATAATATCTGAGCGTGCGGCACATTTTGAATTCTAATAACTGAGCTTTCAGCAACCAGTCCGAGCTCCAGTGCTTTCCCAACAACAATATCCCCAACCAAATTAGCAATCGTGCAGGCTTGTAATTTGTCAGAAAACTCCTCAATCGTTACAATCTTGCCGCCGTAGAAACTTTCTCTAACCTCTAAAGTCCTTCCGGTCTCTTTAAAATTCTTCCCAAGCAATTCCTCGTCGCAAGCGGCGAGAACTTTTCCATCTGTGGTTTCAGTTTCTTTTATGCTAATCATCTTTTAGGTGTGTATTTCGCCCCACACGCTTTGCACTTAATTCTCAAAACACCCTCTTCTTTCCTCAGCTCAGTGTCCGGCTTTCCGCACTGGTCACAAATCAAGAACCTGTTAATATAAACCTCAAGTTTTTGGTTGAGAAAATCCTGGGTCTTCCTGCCTTTCAGTATCAGCCTGTGCCCGTCCAAATCGCCAGCAGCTCCTGACTCTCCTAGTATGAATTTCATTAAATGGGCAACATCCCGCTCAAGCGTTCCTGCAACCTCAGTGAAGTTCTTGATGATGGTTTGAGAACCTTGGTTAAAGCTCTGAAACGTCGGCGCCTCAAATCGGTTATCTTCTGCGGTCTGTTCCGGCAAATTCTCCCTCGCTCTTTTTAAAAGGTCTTCGTAGCTCATACTGCTTTTATCACTCCTGGTTTTGGCTCGTACAAATCGCCCTTCATCATCAGCTCTCGCACCTTGCCAAGAACATTCTCTTCTTCGTGCTCCTTTAAATCATTTATCAATTCTTTAATTGCTATTCTACCTGCTCCAACTTTCTCAAGTATTATCGGCCCAAGGTCAATCTCCACTCTGGCTGCTCCCAGCGCTGTGTTTTCATTTGCTTTCTGCAAAGTCCTTTTATCAAGCTCCAAGTTTCGCAATATCTCCCAATTAGGGTCATCAATAATCTTAATAAAATCCGGCATTACATAAACCTCGCCCTCATATTCTCTTAGCACACCCATCACGTCAATAATATCCCCAACCTTCCGGGGCTCAATCTTCGCCACGTGCTCCTTGAATACCTTGACTTTTATTGTCTCAGTGGCGTCGTCCAGCGTGATGCTCGCGAATCCCTTGTCTTCCGCAACGAACTTTTCAACAATAGTGGCCAGAATATGAATTTTCTTGATTTCCTTCCCGTCAGTTGTCTTCAGCGTGCCAGACTCGTAGCCTTGCCCTGGAGTGAATTTTCCGTCAAGTATATCCTTAATGTGAATTTTCGTTGCGAGCTCCATCAGAGCCCTCCATTAAAATACAGCGAAATCAGGAAGAAAATTACTGAGAAAAATGTTATCGGCGGAAGAGCTGGAATTGCTCCGGTCTTCTTGCTCACAAGGAGCAAATGAATCGTGAGAAGCCCGACAAGAGCTCCTGCCACAACTGCCACTGAACTCATCAACCCAACCTGTAGCGCAGCCACAGCAAATATCACAGGGAACGCGACATCTCCAGTCCCAAGCATTAAAAACCGCCCCTCTCCCGGCACGGCATCCTTGACATTAATCCTAACATCCCCAATGCTCTCCGGCACTATTAATGAAAATGGAACGCCCTTACTGACCATTCCCTTAAACAAGCTTACCATGTGCTTGGTCTTGTACACTGCAACAACGTCATAGATGCAAAGAACAGCGAGTATTATCAAAACAGCTGGAACTGAGAACAGCGTCCCCAAGTTCGCGCCAATCCCGGCTATGGCTATAACCATCACCAAGTTTTGCATAAACACGTTGGGCAGCTTAAATCTTAAAACAACAAGCGCTATGGCAAGCAAAAGCGCTGCGCCTTCCCAGATGAAAACCGCGAACACGGTTTCAGCGCCGACGAATATCAGGAACGCGAGAAGCCCCTTGAAGAACAAGTGGCTCTTCAGGAACTTAAGCATTAACACAAGCACCAATGTTGCGATTGTGAAGGAAATCAAAAAGCTTGAGACCGAAGCGCCCGTGTCCTGCACATAGGTGTAACCCATGTTTATGAGCGAAAATCCAACATAAACTCCCAAAATCTGCGCGCCCAGAAACAGTGAAAGCTCGGAAAAGAACATTCCTAATTTCCAATCACTCCGCCTGCTCGCGGAGGTAGAGCTGGGGCGTTCGCTCACTTTAGTTCGCGAAGCCCCTATCTTACGCTTTTTGGAGGTAGCCCGGTTTTGGCTCAAACAAATCACCTTTCTCCTTTAATTTTCCAATAAGCTCAAGCGCCGCGAGCTCCTCTATGCCGCGGTCTTTTGCCTCTTTCAGGATATCCTCAACCGGAACATTCTTGCCAACGTCCTTTGTAATCTCCTCAATAATTGTGAGCATGGTGTAAATCTTGCTTCTCTGCATTGAACTAGTGCCCGCCTCTATCCTGTCAATGTCAATCTGCCCTGTCTCAGGCTCAGTGCCAAGCTGCCTCAGCGAGAACTCAAGCAACCTTGTGCCGCGCCTCGCATCCTCAACAGTAACCTTATCAGCAAGCCGCACCTTGGCAGATGCTTCTGACATTCGCACAAGCGCTTCCAGTTGCCTCGGAGTAAGCGCAACTTTGTTGTCCCCGCTGTCCCCGCCGCCGTGTTTTCCCCTCCAAGTCACATAGAAGTCCTTTATGATTTTTTGTGCTTCCCTTGTCATCTTTGGCTTGCAATGTGTCTTTGCGTAAGCAACATACTTCCTGATGAACTCCCCCTTTATCACGGGCTCAACAGTTTTTGGAGAAATAAACGAATTAAGAATGTGATCAGCGAGTTTCTCGTCCGCTTCCCTGCCTGGCGTGTCCTGTATCAGAAACTTTACGTCAAACCTGCTCAGTATAACCGGAGACAAGTCAATCTGGTCAGGTAGCGGCCTGTACAAGTCAAACCTTCCATACTTTGGATTCGCTGCAGCAAGCACAGTTGTGTTCGCCCTGAGCGTTGTTACAATCCCTGCCTTGGCAATGGAAATCGTCCCCTGCTCCATGGCTTCCAGCATAGCGCTCCTGTCGTCGTCATCCATCTTGTCAAACTCGTCAACAGCAGCCACTCCATTGTTTGCAAGGATAAGCGCGCCTGCTTCAAGGGTCCAGCCGCCGGCAAATTCATCGCGCACAACCGCTGCTGTCAAACCAACCCCTGACGCTTTTCGCCCAGAGACAAACCTGCCCTTTGGCGACAACTCAGCAACATACCTTAGCAGCTGTGACTTACCAACAGCTGGGTCACCAACAAGGAACAAGTGAATATTTTCCCTAATTCTGGTTCCGTCCGGCTGAATCTTAGGAACCCCGCCGAACAATTGCAGCAATATGGCCTCCTTCACATCCTCATAACCCTGGATGGAAGGTGCAAGCGAATCAACAAACTTCTTGTAAAGCTTCTTGTCCTTTGACAATTTCTTTATATCCTCAATATCCTTGTTGCTCAGCTCTATCTCTGAAAACTCGCGCTCAATAGTCTCAATGTGGTTTGCTTCAAGATACAAGTCAAATCTTGTGGTGGGCGCGCCGGCAGTCGTGTGCGTTGCCCTCTTCCTGAGAATTCCGGTTATTTTGACCCTGTTTCCAGGCAGCGACTTCTTCCTCTCAAAAGGTGAAACCAAATCCTCACTGAGCTGTGAGTAAAGCTGTGATGGCTGCTCCCCGCCGATAATCGTCTCAGGGGGCTCCTGTATCTTTATGCTCTGCGTGTCAATCAAATCTGCCCTGAGCAGTTTGAACCGCCCTTTCCTGGCGCATTGCGGGTCATCACACATAAACGGGGTCTTGAGCTTCTTCCCGCCCTGTGCCACAACAATTTCCTTCTTGCAGTCTGGGCATTCATACACAACCCTAATCGCCTCAGGCCTCACGTCCGCCGCACTCTTCACAAGCCCTTCAAGCGTTATGAGGTGGTCTATGTGCTCTGACCTGACGTCGCGGATATTTATGTTCTGGGAGCTCGGCAAGTTCTTGAAGCGCACATTTATACTGTAGATTCCCTCAATAGGGAGGTCAATCTCCATCAGGGCGTCCTTGGCAATCTTGAAGGTCTCCTCTGGGTCCTTGAGAAGCAGATCAGCCAGCTCAACATCGTGCTTGTCCAGCTCCGCGTAGTCCACGACAAGAGATTTCTTGTCAGGGTATTCACGCGCAACCTTCAGTAGGTCGTCGTAGTATTTCTCTCGGAAAAATTCCTCAAATCGTTCTATTGGATCTCTCTCCATATTCTCCCCATTATGAAATGATTCAAAGCGCCTTTATCTTTTTGAGTTCTTGTATCAGCTTTGCGACTCCGCGCTCAACATCAATCTTCTTCTTTGCGCCAGTGCACACTATCTTCCCAGACCTGAACAGCAGGAACACCACTTTAGGGTCAAACACGCGGAACACGAGCCCGGGAAACTGCTCTGGCTCAAACTCAGCGTTCTGAAGCGAGAAAGCAATCTTGTCCAGGTTGAGCTCTACGCCTAGGTCAGAGCTTGCCACAATATTCTGCACAGTTATGGTTGCCTCCCCCCTAACCTTGGTTCCGGTTGTCTTTATCTGCTTGATGGTCTTGTCTATTGCCACCTTAATCATAGCTACTTCTTTTGCGCCTGTGCAGACCATCTTTCCTGAGGAAAAGACCAGTATTGCGGCTTTGGGGTCAGTAAGTCTTAGGACAAGCCCTGGGAACTGCTCCGGCTCATACTCAGCATTCGGAAGCGTTGCAGCAATTTTGTCCAAGTCTATTTCGGCATCCACAGAAGCGGACGCAACCACGTTCTCAATCTTAACCTTGGGTTTCTTAATAAATTGTCTTTTAACAGGTTTTGTTGTCTTAGATTTCTTAATAACCTGTTTTTTAACAGGTTTTGTTGTACTTTTTTTTGTTGTTTTTTTTGCCATTTCGAAGCGGCATTAAATGCCGCATTTCCCTCCCTCTTTTTTTTGAAGCGACTTCCGCCGCTTCGAAATACACCCAGTCCCCAACTTCAGGGGCTGGGTGCCATTCAATTACCACCTCATGACTAAAATTTAGCCCCCTCCATCGCGGGGAAGTACTATATAAGTAAGGGGGTATATAAAGGGTTCTCTTTATAAAGGGGTTATCTCATCCTATGAACCTTTTCTATGTCCCCATGCTGTAATCCGTGAGATACGCTTCCTGTTCCTTTGTGAGCTTGTCTATTTCAATGCCCATTGTGCTTAGCTTCACTCCGGCTATTTCCTGGTCCTGCTCCTTGGTAGTGTCATAGACCTTTTTGCCCATGGTTTTTCCTTCCTTTGCCAGCTGCATCATCGCGTTGAACTGGTTCGCAAAGCTCATGTCCATAACTTCGCTTGGGTGCCCCTCAGCTGCCGCAAGATTGACAAGCCTGCCTTGTGCAAGCAGATAAATCCTTCTGCCGTCTTTCATTGTATATTCCTCGCAATTGTCTCTTATGGTCCTCTTGCTCTTGGCCAGCGAGTCCAGCTCAGGAATGTTTATCTCGCAGTCATAGTGCCCGGTGTTGCACACAATCGCACCGTCCTTCATTACCTCAAAATGATTCCTCCTAATAATGTCCTTGACTCCGGTCGCGGTTATGAAAATATCCCCGACCTTTGCGGCGTCATCCATCTTCATCACCCTAATTCCCTCAAGAGTTGCCTTGAGCGCCTGTATTGGGTCAACCTCAGTTGCAATAACATTGCAGCCCATTCCCTTTGTGCGCATTCCGCAGCCCTTGCCGCAGTGCCCGTACCCTGCAACCACAAAAGTCTTTCCAGCAAGCAGAACATTAGTCGCCCTCAAAATTCCGTCAAGCGAGCTCTGCCCTGTGCCGTAAACATTATCAAAGTCCCATTTGGTCTCTGCATCATTCACTGCAATAACCGGATACAAGAGCTTCCCTGCATCAGACATCGCCCTAAGCCTGTGAACTCCTGTGGTTGTTTCCTCGCTTCCGCCAATAATCCCGTCAGCAAGTTCTGGGTGCTTGTTGTGCACTGTGAATATCAAGTCAGCCCCATCGTCCAAAGTCAAGGTCGGCTTGAACTCAAGGCACTGCTCAATGCTCCAGTAAAACTCCTCAGTGTTCTGCCCGTGCCACGCGAAAATCTCAACATTTTCCTCCTCAGCGAGCGCTGCCGCGATATCATCCTGGGTGCTCAGCGGGTTGCATCCACTCCACGCAATCTCAGCTCCAGCATCACGCAAAGTTTTCACGAGAACCGCAGTCTCCTTTGTAACGTGCAGGCATCCTGCGATTCGCTGCCCCTTGAGCGGCTTCTCTTTTGAGTATTTCTCGCGAATCTTCATCATTACAGGCATTCTAGCTTCTGCCCATTCAATCTTCTTTCTTCCCTGTTCTGCCAGTTTTGGGTTTGCTATTTTGCTCATTTACTCCTCCTCTGAATCGTATTCAACAAGCGTGAACACGTCATAATTTTTTAGTTTATCTTTCCCGTTCAGGAACGTGAGTTCAACCACAAAAGCAATCCCGCCAATCTTCCCTCCAATCTTCTCAACCAGATTCGCAGTGGCGCGTATGGTTCCACCCGTGGCGAGCAGGTCATCAATCAAAAGCGCGGTCTGCCCGGGCTTGATGCAGTTCGCGTGCATCTCAATCTTGTCAGTGCCATACTCAAGCTCGTACTCCTCAAAAACCACGTCGCACGGAAGCTTTCCTGGCTTGCGCACAATCATAAGCGGCTTTCCCATTGCATAGGCAAGTGCTGCGCCGAACATGAACCCGCGGCTCTCAACCCCGACAATAATGTCAATTCCCTTGCCCTTGTAGTGCCCAGCGAACTGGTCTATGCAGTACTTGAACGCTTCAGGGTTTTCCAAAAGCGTAGTAATGTCCCTGAACATTATTCCCTTCTTCGGGAAATCCGGCACGTTGCGAATACTTGATTTTAAATCCATTAACTCACCTCGGAAAAATACGGTTTAAAGTTTATATAGCTTTTGAACCAAAAGTCCATTATGGAAAAAGCAGAAATTGCAATAATCGGCGGCACAGGCGTCTACGACCCCGGGATGCTCAAGAACTCTAAGGAAATCGCAGTAAAGACAAAGTACGGCGAGCCCTCTGACAAAATCACAATCGGCGAATTTCAGGGAAAGCAAATCGCGTTCCTGCCGCGACACGGGAAAAAGCATACAATCCCGCCACACTCAATCAACTTCCGCGCGAACATTGACGCGCTCAAGCAGTTAGGAGTTACGCACATTCTCGCTCCGCAGGCAGTTGGCGGAATGAAAGAAGAAACCAAGCCCGGCGACATCGTAATTTGCGACCAGTTCATAGACAGAACCTGGGGCAGGCAGAAAACATTCTATGACCACGGTCAGGTGTGCCATATCTCAATGGCAGACCCATTCTGTCCGGAACTGCGCAATACTCTCATAGAGCAGTGCAACGCGCTTGAGTACTCTCACCACCCTAAAGGCACGTACATCTGCGTCCAGGGTCCGCGCTTCTCAACCCGCGCCGAGTCCCTTCTTTACAGGCAGTGGGGCTGCGACGTAATCGGAATGACTCTTGTGCCTGAGTGCATCCTCGCCCGCGAAGCCCAAATCTGCTACGCCTCAATCGCAACTGTGACTGATTACGACTGCTGGAAAGAGGGCGCTGTAACACTTGAAGAAGTAATCAAGACAATGAAGGAAAGTGAGGAGAAAGTCAAGAAACTGCTCGCGGAAGTTATTCCAAAGATTTCAAAAGAGAGAAAGTGCGGGTGCAAGAGTGCTTTGGATGGCTCGTTGATTTAATTCTTAAACTTCAGAAACATTTCCTTCATTATCAATAAAAATTGGCTTTAATTTTTGGAAGTGATTATTTCGTCTTAATCTCTCATATTCTTTTGAATTTGCAAGAATTATGTAGGGCAAAGGGAAATCCTTTAAGCGATCACTAATAGTCTTTATATCCTTCCTGCCTAGGTTCTCCATTCCAGAATATACGTACAGTACCCCTGTTTCTGTTCCAAAGTCTCGGCGGGCAAGATCTATCACGGCTGGTTTTTCGTTTATTATGTGTATAAGGGCAGTTTGGTGTATTTTGGAGATATGCAAATCTGTCCTATCTGTAAAACATTTGCCTGACCCCTCAAAAGCCACAATCGGTTGCTTTATTTCTCCGCTAAGAATTTTGGGGAAAAAGTTTCTGAAAAATTCTTTTTCATTCATATTTTATTATTAAACCCCCAACTTAATAAACATTCTCAACAACAAATCAATCATGAAGTTCTACATCGAAACCTACGGCTGCTCCAGAAATTTCGCAGACTCCGAGCACATAGCAGGAGTGTTGAGCGCTGAGCACGAGCAAGTTGAGTCTGAAAAAGACGCGGATTTAATTGTAATCAACACTTGCACTGTGAAAAAGCCAACTGAGCTCAAAATCCTGAAGCGAGTCAAAGAGCTCAGGCACAAAAAACTAATCATCGCAGGCTGCATGCCCGAAGTCCAGCTTGAGGAATTGAAAAAAGTTGCACCGAACGCAGAGTTTTGGGGCGTTAAGCATGAAGAGGTCTTGGATGGTCCAGTAATTCGAACCAACAAAATAATTGGAATAGTTCCAATCAGTTCAGGCTGTTTGGGTAATTGCACTTATTGTATTGTGAAGAATGCGCGTGGTCCATTAAAGAGTTACGCGCCTGAAAAAATAATCAAATCAGTTGAGCAATTCATCCAGGACGGCTGTAAGGAAATCTGGATTACAGCGCAGGACACCGCAGCGTATGGCTTTGATATAAATTCCAACCTCGCTGAGCTTCTCACAAAAGTCTGCGCAGTGCATGGAGATTTCAAAGTCCGCGTGGGTATGATGAATCCAAATCACGTTTTAAAAATCCAAGATGAGTTAATTGGGGCTTTCAAAAGCGAGAAATTGTTTAAGTTTCTGCATCTGCCAGTTCAAAGTGGGAATGACCAAGTCCTCAAAGATATGAACCGGCAATATTCCGTGGAAGAATTCAAGCAAATAGTTGAGAGATTCAGAAAAGAATTCCCAGGCTTCGCAATCTCAACAGACGTGATTGTTGGATACCCCACAGAAACCGAAGCGCAGTTCCAAGACACCCTGGATTTAATCAAAGAAATAGAGCCGGACGACATAAACATCTCCCGCTTCGGAAAACGCCCAGGCACTGAAGCTGAAAAACTCAAAGAGCATGAGGAAGTTGTGAAAAAGAACCGCAGCTCAAAGCTCACAGACCTTGCGAAAGAAGTCAGGCAAAAGCGCAACAACACCTGGCTCGGCTGGACGGGTTCAGTTTTAATTGACGAAGAAAGCCAGGGCAGGAATTATGCTTACAAGCAAATCATAATTGAAGGGAAAATCGGGGAAACAAAGCAGGTTGAAATCAAGAAGGCGACCCCTTTTTACCTTCTTACATAATGTCTTTCATTCTCTTTTTGTCAAGTTTTATGAACACGCAATAATCTCTAGTGCAGACAGCTGCATTAACCTTTAATTGTTTTTTTCCAATTAAGATATAATCAACTCGCTCTTCACACTCTTCAGTGCCACAGAAACATCTCTGAAACTTGGATTTTCCTTTTGTTTCTGGTTTCTTATGTATTTCAAATTTCTCCCCCCGATTACCACAAATCCATCTAATGTTCTCAACGCCTATCGGAACAAATGTTTTGCAATTTTTGCAGTAGAAAGCCCAGGTATGATATCTTTCAATATCACCACTCTTTCGGGTAATCAAAACCTCTTGGTTCTCTTTTATAGTTTTTCTATCGTTTCTACATATGCAGATGTGATTCTTTTTTATATTTGCTATGCCAATTTTTCCGCCTTCTACAATAAGCCCACTTTCTTTATTATCTGCCGGAATAATAATTTCTTTCGCCTTCCTAACGTTCCTATCCCTGAAAAATACGACCTCGCACTTCGGGCAGAAATATCCGTCAATTGTGCACTCTTCCCCTTCAATTTTTATCGGCACCTTATCGCTCTGCATTATCACGCCATTGCAGCTTGTGCACTTAAACTCAGTACTTGTTGCTTTGTTGCTTTTTTTATCCATCAGCTAAAATCCGGCCCCTCTTCATTCGCCGGGTTGTAATCTTTCCAAACAGTCCGCTCATAAAGCTCGTGCGCCCCGCGGACCTCGTGAATGTAATTGTCCTCAATGAGCTCGTGCATAATCTCCTCAACCTCGTGCTCGCTAATTCCCTGTATCTTCGCCTCTTCAACAACATCTGCAAGGCTGAAAGTTCTCCATTTGTGCTCAATATCATTCTCAATAATGTCCTTTATCTTCTGCTTGAGGTTCTCGTGCTCTGCCATTTCAAAGTTTCACCAATTTCCCAGGCTTTGAAATTAGTACAAAGCTGGTATAATTTGTTATGCTTTGTACTGCCATACATTTAAATTAACTCAAGCAGATATAAACTTATGCACATTTCAATTGTCGGCGCCGGGCCTGCAGGATTATATTTAGCCAAGCAGTTAAAAGATTTTGACGTTGAAATCCTTGAAGAGCACCCAAAGGTCGGCGAGCCAGTGCAGTGTACAGGCATACTCAGCAAAACAATAGAGCAGTTCGTGAAAATCCCTGAAGAAATTATACTAAACAAAATCCGCGGAGCCAGGCTATTCTCTCCCTCAGGGGAAATGATTGAGGTGAAGCAAAGCGAAGTGAAGGCGTATATAGTTGACCGCGCGAAATTTGACCAGCACTTAGCCGAGGATGTTGATGTTAAATTCAACACGCGCGTTTCTGAAATTCCAAAAAGCGATTACGTAATCGGTGCTGACGGGCCAAGCTCAGAAATCGCGCGGCTAGCAGGATTCCCTCCCCTTGAAGACGTCGTGGTCGGGGTGCAATACGTTATAAAAAACCCAGGCTACGACGAAGATTTTGTTGAGGCCTACGCTGGCAGCGAGGTGGCTCCTAATTTCTTCGCGTGGATAGTCCCTGCAGGCGACAACCTGCGTGTCGGCCTCGCAACGAACAAGAGCCCGGTGGCATACCTTGACAAGTTCGTGAAGAAAAAGTTCAGCTCGCCTGAAATTCTTCAGAAAAACGCCGGACAAATCCCGCTCAAGTGGCGCTCGTCCTTTGTAAAAGATAATGTTGCTCTGCTCGGCGACGCAGCTGGGCAAGTGAAAGCCACAACCGGCGGCGGGGTTTATATGGGTTTTCTCTCTGCAGAAATTCTCGCAGAAGCAATAAAGAACAACAATTTGCAGGGCTACGAGGAAAACTGGAAAATAGAAGCGCTCCCTGAACTGAAACTCAACCACAAAATCCATGAAATCTACAAGAAGCTCCAGGACTCTGAAATTGACAACATAACTAAACTAGTAAAGAGCGCAAATCTCAACGAGGTCATAGCAGAGTACGGGAACACTGAAAAACCTTCAATTCTTGTTAAGCATCTCTTAAAAAACCCCAGGGCGCTGAAACTTCTGCCCTACCTGCGCCACATCCTCTAGCTCATTTCCCAAATCGCCTCTTCCTTTCATTATAAGCTTCCAGCGCTTTCTTCAAGTCCTCAATCGTGAAGTCCGGCCAATGCTTGTCAAAAAAGTAAAGCTCTGCATATGCCCCCTGCCACAGGAGGAAGTTGCTCATCCTCTGCTCAGCGGTTCTGATTATCAAGTCCGGCTCTGGCGCGTTTGCGTAAAGATTCTTTGAAACCGCTTCCTCGGTCAGCTCGCCTTTGACTTTCTTGACAGCGTCAATAATCTCAGCCCTGCCAGAGTAAGCCAGCGCGATGTACAAAAATCTCTTGTTATACTTCCCTGTCTCTTCCCGCGCTTTTTTCACAGCAGCTTTTATTCTCTTTGGCAATAATTCCTCACGGCCTATCATGTCAACGCGCACCTCATTCTTGTGGATGTCCTCATCTGCCGCAATCCGCGCGAAATGTTCAGAGTACAGCCGGTCTAGCGCGCTCAGCTGCGCCTTTGGCCTCTGCAGGTTCTCCATTGACAATCCGTAAACAGTAAAATATTTTATCGGCGTGTTGTTGAAGCCCCATTTTGCAACTTCCTCCAGGGTCTCAATGCCTTTCTTATGCCCTTCCCACGGCATTTTGCCCCGCTCCTCAGCCCATCGCCTGCATCCGTCAGGAATCGCAGCCAAGTGAATTGGATATTCCATAAAAAGACTTTATTTTATTTGTTTAAATAATTTTAAAAAAAGGAAAAAGGGGCACCAAGTGCCCCAAATTGTTTATGCGAGAGCCAGGGTAATGTCCTCGGCGCGTACGGTTTTTCTCCCAGCGTGCTGGGCGAACTCAAGCGCTTTAATCGCTATCTCGTTCCCGTATGACTCAAGGATTTCCCGCAGGCTCTCTGTTCCCTCAACAGAAACTCTTTCTGCACCCGCGCGTTTCATAACGCTTGACACGGCTGCAAAAGCTAATTCAGCCATTGTATCTCCCACCTCCCAAAGCAGGCGTTGGCATCAGATGCGCAGGAATTCTCTCCTGCGCCCTCAGCCAAAAACATCAGGGAAGCACTTCAGCCAAAGCACTTCGCATTGGGAGCGTCTAGTTCATAAATTGTAGTATATAAACCTTTTCCAATTTTTTCAGGCACAATTTCCTATGGAGGTGAACATTATTTAAATGGGGCTGTCCTTGTATGTGTTGGGAGAAAAGATGGCAGAACAATCATTCACGCAGGTCTGGACTGAGAAGTACAGGCCGCTAAAGCTCGGCCAGGTTGTCGGGCAGAAGGAAGTTGTATCGCGGCTGAAGGCATTTGTAGAAAATAAATCCCTGCAGCACCTGATGTTCTCAGGTCCGGCTGGAACAGGCAAGACAACTTGCGCAATAGCCATAGCCCGCGAGCTCTTTGGCGAGGGCTGGAAGTCAAACATTCTTGAGCTTAACGCATCTGATGAAAGGGGCATTGACGTCATCCGCAACAAGGTCAAGAACTTTGCGAGAACCCGGCCGCTCGGCGAAATCCCCTACAAGATAATCTACCTTGACGAGAGCGACGCTCTAACCCGGGAAGCCCAGCAGGCACTCCGCAGGACAATGGAGAACTACACCAACACATGCCGCTTTATACTCGCCTGCAACTACAACTCAAAAATCATAGATCCAATCCAGAGCCGCTGCATGCTCTTCCGCTTCACCCCGCTCACAGACGAGGACATCGCAGGACAGCTTAAGCACATCGCGAAAGAAGAGGATGTTAAGCTTGAGGACAGCGGGTCAGATGCGATACTCGGCATAGCCCGCGGAGATTTGCGCCACGCGATAAACCTTCTCCAGGCGTCCTCAGCGCTCGGCGACAAGATAGACGAGGAAACAATCTTCAAGGTCGCGACCCGCGCAAAGCCAAAGGATGTTGAGGAGTGCGTCAAGCTCGCCTTGGATGGAAAATTCAAGGACGCAAAGAAGAAGATGGATGATTTCATGATTAAGCAGGGTCTCGCCGGTGAGGACGTGATACGCCAGGTGCACTCAGTGCTGATGGGAATGGACCTGCCGCAGGATCAGCTCGTTATTTTGCTAGACAAGCTCGGCGAGTACGACTTCAGGATTACGGAGGGCTCTGACGCGCGCGTCCAGCTGGATGCTCTTCTGGCTCAGTTCTACGCGCTGGGCAGCAAGAAGCAATGAATGAATCAACACCCTGGACTGAGAAATACCGCCCCAATAAACTTTCCGAAATAGCCGGCCACGAGAAAGCGATAGAAATCGTCCTGAGTTATGTTAAAAATTTCAAGAAAGGAGCGAAGCCGCCCCTGCTCCACGGCCCCACAGGCAATGGCAAGACCTCTCTTGCAATCGCGCTAGCCAACGAGTTTGATTATGAACTCGTTGAGATGAACGCCTCAGACTTCCGAACAAAGAACTCAATCAAGGAAAAGCTCGGCCACGCATCAGGCCAGCAAAGCCTGCTCCAGAAAAAAGGCAAGATAATTCTCATTGATGAAATTGACGGGGTGCACGGAAACTCTGACCGCGGCGGCTTGCCAGCGATTTACGAGATAATCAAGGAGTCAAGCTACCCTGTACTAATCACAGCCAACGACGCGTGGAAGCCAAAGCTCAGCTTGCTCCGCAAGAAGTGCAAAACAATTAAGTTGGAGCCGGTTGGAATCCGCGAGGCAACGAAAAAGCTTATGGAAATCGCAGGTCTGGAAAACCTGAAAATTGGCAAGGATGTTGTTGCGGAAATAGCCCGCCGCTCCGAGGGAGACTTGCGCGCTGCTTTAAACGATTTGCAGTGTGTAACCAACGGAGTGAAAGATGTAAAGTTTGAAGATTTGGATTCAATGGGGGTCCGTGACCGCGAGAAAGAAATCACCCAAGTTCTTATGGCAATCTTCAAGTCAAAGGACTCAAAATTCATAATGGACACCCTTTTCAGCTTTGGCAAGAACCCTGAAGAAATATTCAACTGGCTCGCTGAGAACATTCCTAACGAGTATGAAAAGCCTGATGAAATCGCAAAGGCATATGACCATCTTTCCCGCGCTGACGTTTTCAGCAGGAGAATAATGCGCACACAATCCTGGGGCTTGCTGAAGTATTACAACGACCACATTGCTCTCGGTGTTTCAAGCGCGAAGCACGAAAAATACAGCAAGTTCACAAAGTATGCCCCACCCTCAATCATTATGAAAATGGGCCGCTCCAAAATTGCGCGGGCAACTCGTGACGCAATCGCTGCAAAAATAGGCGCTGAGCTTCACTGCTCAAAGAAGCGCGCGATTGAGCAGTTTCCCTACTTGGCAATGATTTCAAAAGACAGTGAACTTTTTAGGCTTGAGCCGGAAGAGCGAAAGTTTCTGCTCTCTGCTTAAGGCACTGGGAAACTTCTTGTTCCTGCACCATATATGTTCCTGCGGTCCACAACATCCTGAGTTACTTCAACTGTTGTTGGGCAAGGACAGGTAAGTACTAGAGGGCTACAAGCGCCTGCATATTTTCCTCCTCCTACTTCTGTGTATGTGCAAGTATTCGTGACAGTTCCACAACCTGAAATATCAGCAATGAGATCTCCAAAAGTGGTGGTATCAAGCCCTGGCATTGGCTCATAATGCTCCTTAGTCACGTTAAACTCCACTCCCGTTATGTTAAGGGTGCAAGTTGGCGGGCCAGTTGAAGAAGCAATTAGATTCTCAATTTCCACCTGTATCCCCCTAACCGCTTCAAAACTGCTGTACAGCTCATTGCTCTGCGTCTTCAGCGTCAGGTTCACAGTAGTGTTCATGAAACTGTTGTTTGCAGTGTTCCTCTGCGTGCTGACCTGGAGGTCCATTCCTTTCCATCGCGCAACCTCCTTCACAAACTCTGTGAAATTTGAAATATTTGCATCAAGCACGTCTGCGGATTGTGTTGGATCCAGCCCCTCTTGCGACGCATTTTCCAAACAAATCTCAGTCACCATCCCATACTCGTCCCTGATGTTCTTGAAGAAGAACCCGGCATCACTTGAAACAACTCCTGCGCTGTCAACTTCCTCAACGTTCACGACAAAGTGGAATATAATTGCAATCGTCATTATCATTATCACGCCCGCGGCTATGAAAAACTGTCCTTTCCTATTTCCAAGTTTCATATTATGTACCATAGCACCATTTTCAGAACGCACGCGCCCTCTCCCTCGCAGTATTCCCCGCGGTCTCCGGCAACAACGTACAACACCACAACCTTGTCCTTTCCAGCCGAGACTTGCGAGTCATCAATTCCTGCCTTGAGCTCCCACAAAGCTGTTGTATTACTGTAAAAATACAAAGCGTATGCAACATTTTCTGGTAGGATTCTATCCAAGTCATCTCCCAAGGTCACCCAAGTCCCTTCAAGCAGTCTTTCCCTCAAGTCTGTCTTATAATCCCCGAGAACATCGCTCAAGTCAAGCGATTTGAAGGCATCCTCCCCATAGGACTTCAATTTGGCAGAATCCCATTCCGGTTCAGGGTCTTCAACCAGCATTGTTCCCTGCAAGTATGTAATATACCCAAAAACAAGAGCGCTGGCCAAGGCTACCTCAACCAATCTTATCCATCCCTTGTTATTTCTTATTGACCTCATCACCACACCCACAGTGTCACATTTGACGTGCAATCATTATTTGTTAAATTCCCAATCACTAGATGTCTCCTTACCCGCACAACCCGCGTTGTTTCGTCTGGAAGCGACCCATAAAAATCAGTGGTATTACAGCTATTTATGGTCAGCCTGAAATTAGTGTCATTGTCCAATCCTAATTTTATCTTGACCTCCTGATACCCCAAAAGCTCCCAGCCTACTATTTTAATAGTGTCAAGCTTGCCGATAACAGTCTCTTTTGAATATTCATTATAAAGCGCGAGTCCTGGCACATCCACAAGGGTTGGGTCATTCCAATCCGCCGGCATTCCTGGGTCTTCTAGTATCAGTTTACCCAAGTCAGTTGCCTTGGACTCAAGCGCCTTGTGCCGCGCCTCGTCCACAACTTCCGGAGCCCACCCAACAACAGTCATTGTAGTGGATATTATCAATACTATCAGCAGCAATACTGCCACCACGAATCCCAGGTTTATTTGCCCTTTTTTCATTTTAAAATATGAACATTACTGATATCACAACGCCAACCACGAGGAATACTGCGCTGTGCTTCAGCCCAATGACTGCGGAGCCCTCTCCTATCTGACCCGCGAGCATTCCATTGAATATTGCCTGTATCACAATCATTGAGAAGAACAGGTTTCTGTAGAAGAACAAAACCTCCTCAGGGCTCTCAGAGGCAAGGCTGAATCCGCGCGATGTTATGAGCGGTATCATTAATCTTTGTAGTGCAACAACTATTGCGATGAACAGGAAAAATATGGAGTACATCACGACAACCTGCTGGTTCAGCCGCGTCTTCCTCTCCTTTTCCAGCTCCTTTATCATGCTCGCGTCCCTCGCCACTGCGTCCAGCGTGTCAGTCAGCGCACCGCCGCTCACCTGCGCCTCAACTATGATTGCAATCGCGCGCTCTATGAACCTGCTCTTGCTCCGCTTCGCAAAGCTCGTCAGGACCTCATTGAACGGCACGCCCCAGGATATCTGATTCGCCATCCTCTTAACCTCAGGATTCAATTCCCCATAATCAACCTTTGCGCTCTTGTAAACTGCCTGCGGCAGGGTCATCCCGCTCTTTCTGGCCTCTGCTATGTCCCTCAAAAGCGCTGGCAGGTTATCTTCCCACTTCACCAATCTCTGTTTCCTAAAGTACACGCGCAGTGAGTATGGGATAAACCCAACAATAACCGCCATACCCAGGAAAAGTCCATAGAATTTCGCGCTTCCAATAAGCAATGCGGCAAACACAAGAATTATGACTCCAATCCCAGAAACCAAAATAAGCTGATGCGTCTTTGAAAGTCCTAGGAACTTGCCCTCATCAATTGTCTTCCCTTTCTTTGCATCGTCCCTGAAAAACCCGATTAGGTCTATCTTTCTCTTCTCTTTCTGTTTCTTGTTTTTTTCTTCAGTCATTTTTCTCACGAAATAGGTGATGTCACCTTCAGCAGCATTATGAAAACAATTGACGCAATCGGCAGGAACACGAATACAAGCAGCTCTTGCATCACGCGCAGGCCTGCAAATCCTGAGATGGTCCCCATTATTGTTGACATGACCAGCCCGAATATGGATCCAACAATCACGAGCGTTATGTAAACCTCAACGTACATCGTCAGAGTATTAGTGTACTCCTCCATCCGCCTCCTGTAGTCATTCATAAGGAAGGAGGCCTCTTCCTTGAGCAGAGCCTTCAGGTCTCCTCCGCCAACAATTGTCGTAATCATTCCCCAGAGCAAGTCCCGCAGCTGTTTTGACGGGGTCTCGTCAGCAGTCCGCTGCATCGCAACCTCTATATCCTGACCCATTATCTCAACTTCCTCAACAATTCTCTGCGCCTCAACTGAAACTTCCCCATACTCCTTGAATTCGGTGAGCAGCTTGAATATCAAGTAGGGCGGCGAGCCAGTGCCAGCAATAGTGTTCATGTACAGGACTGCGAAAGGCAGGTTGTTCTCTATGCTCCTCTTCCTCTCGTCTGCCTTTGTCATCGGGTACTTCAGCGCGACCACGAAGCTCCCGAACGAGATGCCAAGCCCGATGCCTGACGCAAGTAGCAGGGAAAGTACAATTCCTTTTTCCATCAAAAGAAAAATCACTAAAAGCGATGGTATTGAAACAGCCATCACTAGGAAAAGCGTGAAATAACATATGCTAATGTACTCCCGTAGCATTATGTTTATGTTCGCAAGCCGCAAGTCGTGGTGTATGTTCTTGTACGACTCAAGATTCTTCTCCACATAGGAATTAAAAAATCTCCCTGAGATTGCCCTGTACTTTTCAAAAAAATTCATTCTAATCCTCGCCTATCCTCTCCATTAGCGTGTCTGGGCTCTGGTAGTATTCATGTATGACGCGTCCAACATTCTTGTAGTCGCGAACGCCATTTTCCTGCATCCACTCAAGCACTTTCATCCTTCGCTCAACCTCTGAAAAAATTCCCGCAGGGTCTGAGCCCATTGTTTCCATAACATCTTTAAGTATCAAACTCTTGCCGGTGTAGTTGAACTTGTCCTTTGCGGGCACCCACTCATAAGTGGTGTTTACCTTGGGCCAGTCCTTTTCCATATCATACCCAATGACTTCAACAATCTCCTTGGTTCTCCTCATGTACTTGCCCTGCAGTCTTTGCCTCGTAACCACTATCAATATGTCCAAGTGCTGCACCAGGCTTGCCGGCAGATTTATTGGCGGCGTTCTCAGCCTGTTCACGACCGCGGCCATTGACTCAGCGTGAATCGTGCTTATGCCAGGGTGCCCGGTTGCAATCTGCTGGAACAGCACGTAGGCTTCCTTGCCACGAACTTCTCCCACGATTATCGTGTCCGGCCTCTGCCTGAGCGATGCCTTGAGCAGGTCAAACAATGAAATCTCCCCGAGCTTCTTGCCAGAGATTGTTTCAGGCCCGAAGCCAATTCTTGCGACTTGTGATATCCAGTTCTCGTGCGGCAGCCTCAATTCCGGAGTGTCCTCTATTGAAACAATTTTGAGTTCCGGCCGTATGAACAGCGAGAGCGCGTTGAGCATCGTTGTTTTTCCTGACGCGGTCGGTCCTGCAATCAGCACGGACTTTCCGTTTTCTATTGCAATCCACAGGTATGCGAGCATCTCCGGGCCTATTGTCCCATAATTAAGCAAGTCAATGCATGTCAATGGGTCAAGCGTGAACTTTCTTATAGTGAAGTTGGAGCCCTTCATTGATATTCCAGTTCCAAATGTTGCCTGGACACGGCTTCCGTCCGGCAGCGCGCCATCCAAGAGAGGGTCTGCCACGCTTATTGACCTGTTGCAGCGCTGCGCGATTTTCATCACGAACGAGTCCAGGTCATCCGCGTTATTGAACGATATGTTGGTTTTTATTGATCCAAACCTCGGGTCCCTGTGGTAAACGTAAATTGGGATTCCAACACCATCACAGCTTATGTCTTCTATGTTCGCATCCTGCATCATCGCCTCAATTTTTCCAAGCCCTATCAGGTCCCGATGTATGAAATAATCCATCAGGTCCCTAGTCCTCTTGCTGATTTCCATCTTATAATATATGATGACCTCGTCAACTTTCTCTTTCAGGTATTTCTCAGCGGTCTGCATTTTTAGTGCGGCAAAGTCAACTTCAAGCTCCTCTATTAGCGTGGTCTCTATCTTGTCAAGCTTCTCCTGCTCTTCCTTGCTCAACTGCGGCTCTATAATCCTGTACAAAAGACCGCGCTCCTGCTGGTCATATTTTATGTTAGCGTAAACGTGAACCTTGCCCTCTCTGTACACAAGCGGATAGGTTATGTTAACCTTTGTGAAATCCTCCCCTGCAAATCCGCTCGCATCCGCATGCCGTCTCTTTATCATTCCCCCATCATTAATGGACGGGAGCGGCATACTCAGGTTTTGCGTTTCATCCTTTACTTCAATCGCAACAGGGGTTGCATTCACCTGTGGGGCGTACCTTGAAAGAATCGCCCCCTTCTGCAACTCTGACTTGAGAACCTCCTGTATTATGGCCCTGACGTCATCTTTCGTGAATCCTTTTTCGTGCTCTGAAACAGCTTCCTGCACTATTTTCGTGAGCCCTTCCTCGCTTATCTTGCCGTTCTTCTTGTGCTCAACCGCTTCCTTTATCGCACTGCCAACCTCCTCGCGCAAGTCAGGTTCAGAGCTGCTGTCAATGGCTGGTTCTTTATTAACAATCTCGTGCATTTTCTGGCTCAGGCCGGTTGGGACGCCTTCGCCCCTGAGCTCCTTGTGGAGGTCATCTATAATCACTGGCTTCGGAGTTGATTTAATCGTGACCTTCTTGCGTATTTCATCCTCCTCACGGTAGACTTCAGCCGCTTTTCTCATAAACTCCTTAAGTTCTTGCCTTCCCATCAGAGGGTCTCCAGGGTTATGTTTCCACTTGAGCTGTTGTACTCAACCACGCAAGGTCCGCTGCCAGTTGAGCTGCAATTTCCGGACAGGTTTGCGGTAATATTCATCACGCCCAGCGTTCTGTTCACGTCTCCGTATATATTTTGGACAGTTATATTATCATTGGTCAGCGAGACCGTGTACGGCATTCCCCCTAGTTTGCCAGGCAGTCTGACCACTACCTTGGCACTATTCGCATACTTCCCGTTTTCATAGGCCTGCAGAACAGCATTGTGCGTGACCGCGCCCACCTCGTCAAACTGCGCCTCTGCAACGTGTTTTGAAAAATCTATCCTGAGATTTGAGAATACTATCATCACGGTTATGAGTATTACAATGCCAAAAACTGCTATGAAGGCCTGCTCAACAACCATAGCTGCGCCTTTCCTGTTTGACCACATATTCAGAACTAGCGTTGCTATTTATATATCTTTTATCCTCCGAGGTTAACTTCCACGTTGATGTATGTTACCCCGCCTGTTGTCACGGTCCCAGTATTTCGGACACTTACCACTGCCCCGCCGCCCGAGGTTTCGCTTGAAGTGCCTTTGCTAATGTTAATCAAGTAGTTACCGCCGCCCGAAGTGAGCTTCCTGAACCAAATCATGTACTGGTTCACGTATGCGTCTCCCACATTCTGAGTCCTGGCTAGGAGCAGTCCAGCCGAGTTATCAAAATAGCTAACCTCGCAATCAGTGCCGGAATCATATGGATCTATGTTTATCCATCCAGTTGCGCTTGAATCTATGAACGCATTTTCAGTGCTGAGTTCATACACGATTCCATTGCTATTCACAACATCTCCAATGCAATAATCCTCGTCAGCAACATAGAGCTTCCCAGCAGAAACATCAATCTGGATTGCTCTCGTCGCGTTCTCGCCTTCGTGGGAAACCTCAACTATGGCGCTCTCCAGGTCAAGGAGATTTGCCTGCATGTAATTAATCGTTGTTCTTGTCTCTTGCGTTTCCACGAGATCACTGCCCCAGCTGTAAGTCCCAACAATAAGCACGATTATCAGGCTTATCATCAGGATGGTTGAGAATGACGTAATTTGCCCCTTTGACATACTCCTGTCTAAGCAGTGGAATTTAAAATAGTTTGCTTAGGGTTCAGCAAAGAACCTTTATGCTCTCAGATGCTTCGGTCTCGTCACTCACTATCTTGAACTTGTGGAATGTGTTGTTCGTGACATTAAGCGTGGATGAATTTACGTATGCCCAACTGACTGTTGATCCGGGTGAAAGTGAAGTTATATTCCCGCCAACAACCATTAAGTCGTTAACATAGAGCTGAAGATTGTCCGCCCTCTCAGTTCCTTTATTCCTCACGTAAACAGTCGCATTGCAGTAGCCGCTCCCGCTGATGGGTGACCCAGATGCTCCATCTAGTCTGAGCTCAACATTCATCTCGCCTAGCATTCTCGTTGTAGTGTTCTCAGTAGACTCTTCTATAGTTGTCTGCAGGCCCTGCAGCCAGGTATAAGCCAAGCCAGCGATGGCTATGGTCATCATCAGTAATAAGATAACTGAAATAATGGGTGTGATACCTCTTCGGTTGCCCAATGGGAAATTCATATTTCGTCTTAATGCCTCTGCCTTTATATATGTTTCTTGGGTCATAGTTTAGCCTCCAGCAACTCTGTTATGGTCTCCATCATAAACAGAACAGCGAGCAGTATTATGATTTGTATCGCGGTCAAAAATATCAACCCCATCATCGTGCTTCCTGTGTAGTATGCAACCACGGCAACCATTGCCCCAAATATGAAAGCCAATAGTATGGCAAGTTGAATTACTATTTTCCGTGACTTTCTTGTGGTCATTCAATTTTTTACCTCACATTGGCGGTGGCGGTGGTGGGAGCTCACCCTGCCCGAGCGGCGGCATTCCCCTCGGAGCCGGCGGGAAGTTCGGCCTCTGCAACATTGGCATTGCGCTTCGCGGCTTTGCCGCCGGGCCTCTCAGGTTCTTTTCAATTGACTTTAGTATCTGCGTGTTCTCCCCGGTCTTTTCAACAAGAGTTTCAATTGACTTGTTCAATCCAGTAATTGCCTTGGCGAGCTCCTCGGAGCCATCGTCCCCGCCCATTGCCGCTGCAGCCTGGGAGAACATCTCAAGAATCTTCGCGAGCTTGCCGGACATCTGCTCGTTCACCGCGTTCATCTTGTCCAGCCCCTCCTGAATCTTGAGCGAAACCTGCTGGTTTGACTTCGCGACCTCTTCAACCATGTTCTGCGAACTCTTCAGCAAGTCAAGCATGTGATGTATTAATTCATCAGCCCCTGACTGGAGCTTTGAAATTCCAACAGTCCCCCTCATCGCGGCTTTTATGTCTGCAATTTCCTTCTCAAGGCTCTCGTGCTTCCTCTCAGCCTTGTGAACAGGGTCAATCGGGACTATTTCGTAAGTTTCCTCTCTTAGCGGCATTGTTACCACTGCGGAATAAAGAAAGTATCTATTTAAAGCTTATGATAACGATTAAAAAATTAGAAAAAGAGGAGCCCTTGTATTGAGCCCCTCTTCAGATTATTTATTGGGTATCTACATCATCCCCGGCATCCACACCTCCGCCTGCTCGCGGAGGGTGAGCACCCACATTCGCTTCGCGAAGTGGGCTAAACAGACCGAGGCCTTACATCATCCCTGGCATTCCACCCATTCCTTCAGGCGGCATTCCACCGCCACCGCCGGACTCACTCATGTTCCTTGCGCTGATAATGTCGTCTATGCGCAGAATCATTTCTGCCGCTTCTGACGCGCTCTTAATCGCCTGCGTCTTTATCTTGAGCGGCTCTATGACGCCTTCCTTGTACATGTCCATAGTCTTTCCAGTGAACACGTCAAGCCCGATCCATTTGTTTCCTGCTTTCTCGTGCTGGCTCCTGAGCTCAACGAGCTTGTCTATTGTGTCAAGACCTGCGTTCTCAGCAAGGGTTCTTGGAATGATTTCCAGCGCGTCTGCGAAAGCTGTCATTGCGAGCTGTTCCCTGCCGCCTGTTTTCTCAGCAGCTTTTCTCAGCTCCTTCACGACTTCCATCTCAACAGCCCCGCCGCCGCCAACAATTTTTCCAAGCTCAATTGCAGATGCGACTCCGCCGACTGCGTCCTTCAATGCGCGCTCAACCTCGTCCACAACGTGCTCTGTCCCGCCCCTCACTAGAACGGAAACAGCTTTCGGGGACTTGCAGCCGGTCACGAACATCATTTCGTCGCCTGCAATTTTCTTCTCCTCAACAATGCCTGCGTAGCCAAGGTCCTTTTCTGTCAGGCTGTCAAGGCTTGAAACAACCTTTCCGCCCGTGGCCCTTGCGAGCGCGTCCATGTCGCTCTTCTTAACCCTTCGCGCAGCCAGGATTCCTGCCTTTGCTAGGAAGTGCTGTGCAATGTCCTCTATGCCCTTCTGGCAGAACAGCACGTTCGCGCCAGACTTCTTGACCTTCTCAACCATCTCTTTCAGCATGTTCTCTTCCTGGTCAAGGAAGTCCTTGAGCTTGCTCGGGTCTGTGATGCTTATCTCAGCGTCGGTCTCTGTCTTCTTGATTTCAATCGCAGCGTCAACCAAAGCGATCTTTGCTTTTTCAACGCGCTCTGGCATTCCAGAGTGGGCTCTTTCCTTGTCAAGTATAATCCCTTTTATCAGCTCTGAGTCGTCAATTGAGCCGCCCTGCTTCTTCTCCAGCTTGATATTGTCCTGGTTCACTGTCCTTTTTCCATCGCGTTCATCAGCGACCAGCGTGACTGCCTCAACAGCGAGCTTCGCAAGACTTTCTCTTGCCCTCTCAGCTGATTTTCCGGTCATCGCGGTCATTGCGATTTTCTCAAGCGTGTCCCTGTCGGTGTGCGAGACATTCTCGGCAATGCTCTCCAGCACTTCCTGAGCCTTGTCGTTCGCCAGGCGGTAACCCCTTGTTATGACTGTCGGGTGTATGCCCTGGTCCAAAAGCTCCTCTGCCTTCTTCAGGAGCTCGCCTGCGATAACAACAGCTGTAGTTGTTCCGTCGCCGACCTCTTTGTCCTGGGTCTTCGCGACCTCAACCAGCATCTTCGCTGCCGGGTGGTTTATGTCCATCTCGGTCAGTATGGTCGCGCCGTCGTTCGTAATCACAACATCGCCCAAAGAATCAACAAGCATCTTGTCCATTCCCTTCGGGCCTAAAGTAGTTCTCACGGTCTCGGCAACTATTCGACCGGCCATGATGTTCATTCGCTGGGCATCCCTGCCCATGGTCCTCTGCGCCTTGTCTGACATAATGTAGACAGGCTGCCCTCCCATTTGTGTCATTTGTTTATTTACCTCCCAGTAAAATTAATCGGACTGTATACTCTACTAAAAGTAGTATATAAGTGTTACGAATGAGGGGGGCTTTGCAGAAAACTAACTCTTTTTTCCTAACTCCCTATCCCCCAAACTATATTACCCCCTCCACATTACACCACTCTTATGAAAAAAAACCTATTTCTTGTAATACCGCTTTTGCTCATAACTTATTTCCTATGGTGGCAATCCCTGGACGTGCAAATCGTGTACTTCGGAATCTTCTTCGGAATTCCCGGCATACTCCTGGCTCTCAATGTACTCAAGTTTGATTCTGAAGAGCCAGTCCCTCTGCAGATTAACAACTCTGCAAAGCTAATCATAGCATATTTCATCGCCGTAATCGCTATCGGCGGCGTCTGGAGCATTCTCTGGGTCGGCATGTCCCCAAGCTTCTACAACGTGGAGGATGGCGCAGACTTCAACGCGCAGGAAGTAGACCTCGCTGAGCTAAAGGAAACCACCCTCTTCCAGACGAGCGTTGTCAGAAAAGTCCCGGAGAACACTGGAGGAATCAGGCTTCGCGCTAACCGCTTTGGCTGGGCTGATGTAATTGACACTGACCCTGTCTATGAAGAAGGAGAGCTCGTGTGGCGCGCAGTAATAGAACCGCGAGGCCTCATAAACCAGCTCACAAAAAGCGCACCAGGCGTTTCCCAAACCTCGGCAGAGATAGAGGCCAGCCCTGTTGTCACAGAGATTGACTTGGAGCACACAGAGGCCAAGCTCTTTTGGGATTACTCAAAGCGCCGTGCCTGGTACCACAACAGGCTTTGGCTGGTTGATGACGGCTACATAACAACCGACGCAGACGGCGGGTACTGGTGGGTTTATCCAAGGACCTCAATCAACTGGTTCATATTCACATACAAGAAATCATTTGAAGGCGTCACATTGGTAAACGCTAAAAATTCGGATATAACGCATTACAACCCGGACGAGCTTCAGGAGCTCTCAGAGTTCCTGGGTGGGGACGTCCGCTGCTACCCAGAGAGCCTAGCGCTCCAGCAGGCCAATGTATACGGTTACAACAGGTTCGGCTGGTGGGCTAAGCACGTCACACAGCGCTCATCAGATGGCGAATCCCTGTACGAGATTCCAGGCGGTCAGCTCAGCAGCAGCTCCAGCACGTGGCAGAAATACCCCTTCCTCACAGTATACAATGACAAGTTATACTGGGTGGTTGTTTACGAGCCGATAGGCGGAGAGATAAGCGGCGCAAGGATTGCGGGAATACTCCTCGTTGGAGCAGACCATACGAACTCTGGAGAAATCACGCTATTAAAACTTGACAAGCTGGAGAGAAATCTCGCCGGAGTGAACAAGATATTCAGGTTCGCGCGCGCAGAGGTGCAGAACTTTGAGGGCTGGATACCGCAACAGGTTCAGATTTATCAGGACGAAGACAAGAATTTGTATGCGCTGTCATCAATCGTGAGCGGCTCTGGCAGCGGCCAGAGGATAATGGCTCTTGCAGGGGTCAACTTGCTTGGCGAAGAGGAGCGGGCTTATGTAATTAAGACCGCGGAATATTCAAATCTTGACGATGTACACGCAGCGCTCCTGAAAACAATGTTCGGTGGGGCTGAAGTGGTTGAGGCGGAAGAATCCGTGGTTGAAACTCCTGCTGCTGTTTCAGATGAGGATATTGAAAAGCGGCTTGACGAGATTGATGCAAAACTTGACACTATACTTGAGAAGTTGGGTGAAGAGTGAGCCTTGGGGTATTTGAACAACTCACGAAATCAAAATCCGGCTAGGTTCCTTGTATCTTCCCTTCTTGAAATCGCCCGAATGCACCATCTCTGACATCAGTTTGTACGCCTCAAACAATTGCTCGTAAGGATATTCGTCCCGTTCCTTTACTGCTTTTCCCACTGCCTTTACCAGTGCTTTTTCCAACTCTGGATGTTCTTTCTGGAATCTCTTGAACCAAGGATGCCTCCTGCGAATCTCACCCCAGTCATTCCCTTTTAGGAAATACGCGTAAAAATTATTCTGCCCTGCTATAAACTCTTTCAAATTCCTGAATCCTTTCTGCACAATAATGGTTTCGCTCATTGTTCCTCCTCTAGTTCTTTCAGTATTTTAAGTAATTCCCTTGATGTAACAACCTTGTCAAGCTCTTTCCTTTCAAGAACAGGAACTCCTGAAACGCTTTTCTGCACCGCCTTGTTCACAACGAACATCCCGTGCTGCTCAAGCGCCATTGAAGCCCCGTGGATGTCCTGCGCTTTTTTCTCAATTGACTCCTTCCTCAAGCCAGTGAGCAGAATATCATCCTTGTGCTTTCCAACAATGCTAAACGCCGCCTTTGTAACCGCAGTTGTTTTAAAACCTATATCGCCAAGCTGCGCGTGAATTTCGCGCTCGTAGACAGTCCGCGGCTGAACCTCTATAGGTTTCTCCTCAAAGTCAAATAAGTCAATGGGATCCAGAACCAAGTCGCCCAGCGCTTCCTGCAGGCGGAAGATATTGTCAACCTCAGCGCCCTCACCCTTCTCATAATTCTGAATCGTTGCTTTTGAAACCCCGGCTTCCCGCGCCAAATCATTCAAAGAAAGGTCTTTCTTCTCCCGCAACTTCTTCAAAAAGTCCGCGTTGATGTGCGCGTAGAACCCGCCCTTCTTCGCGTAAACAAAAGGCAATCTTTTATCAACTATGGTCTCGGCAAAAGTGTCAAACGAAACAGCAGGAATCCCGTGCCTCTCATACATCGTGCTCTCCTTCATCATCTCGCCCCGCGCAGTGCCGCCAACGAGCAGCGGCGAAGCGTCCAGAACATCCGCAATCCTTTTCAAATCCTCGGCCTGCTCCTCATAGAGCGAGTCAACATTTGTCAAAACTTTCACGAGCAGAATGTGCCCACTGCGGGCGAGTATGTCAAAACAGCTTGGCGTGCACTGGAGCGCAACTTCGTAGCCTGCCTCGCGCAGGGTTTGCGAGACCTTATTGAGCAGTTCTTCTCTTATCATATTCTACCTTTCGAGCGAAGCGAATTTTTTTGGTCAAGCAAACACGCGACAGCGTGTTGCTCAACACACTTTGTGTGTTTGAGCTTTTTGCGCGCCTTCGCGGAAAAAGGTTGTATCATTTCTTCTGCATCACAATGCACATATGGTCCTTCTCGTACGGGTCAAGCTTAATGCGTTCTAAAATTTTGTAATTCTCCATCAATTCATTCGCCACAACTTCAAACACATACTTTGGCTCCTTTGTAACATCAATTGACCTTGCTTTAACCATCAAAAACAAATACCCATCCTGCTTCAGGAACTTGTCCGCATTCACTTTCAGAATGTCAACCTGCCCCTTTTGCGCAACATCCTCATAAAGAATATCAACCTGCGGCACCTTCTCTGCATATCTCTCTGGGAATTTCGCATTCGCCAGAATTGGAATTATGTTTTTCCTCTCATCAGCAACCATCATCAAGTCAGTCACAGCTCTTGGTGAGAACTCAACTGAGTAAACAAAACCGTGTTTGCAAACATCTGCAATGTGCGAAACCGTGGTTCCATTCCCAGCCCCGAGATAAAGAACTTTTGAATCTTCCTTAAATGGGAAAGTCTTGACGCCCTGCCTGAGCGCTGCAGCCATCTTTGAGCGGTACGGGTCCCAGAGCCTGAATTCAACCCCAGCCTTCTTCTCAATCTTCTCACCATATACCCGGCTGCCTGGAACAATGTTCTCGGTTGCAACGTCTTTTCCAATGTATCTTATTTGGTCAAATTTCTTATTCATCCTTTCAACCCCTTCCTCTTAGCTTTCTCCTTAATCCTCTCCACAGCCCGTTCCATGTCCTTTCTCAATTTGTCCCCGCAGTACTCGCCGCCGTAAACATCCACTTTCACCGCAATTGAAATCTTCCCAGCCACAGCCCGCGCAACCTTGCCTTTCTCCCCGCGCCTTGCGCTCTGAAGCAGTTGATGCTGGAGCAAAATTCCATATTTAGGAGATTTCGCTCCAGTGGTCATGTGCCTGAACAAAGCCTTCTCAGCGCCGAGAATTTGAATCGTTGAGCTCGCCATCCTTGCCAAACGCTCAGCATCTCCTGCATGCGCGATGAGCTTTGCGCCGACAATATCCCCAGCAACTGTCTGCAAGTTCGGGTAATTCGCCTTCATCAGGGTCTTCAGAACATTCCTAAACTTCTCCTGAAGCTCGTAGGTCTCCTGAATTGAGCGCGCTAAAATCCTCATCGTGTCCACATCAGTCTGCGCGAAATCCGCGCCTATGGAGTCCTTCGGCACGTCATGAAAATCATCCCTTGACTTCGCTTTTGCAGTCGCCTTCACGAACGCCTCGTTGTTCTTTATCTTCGCCACAACCTCTGGGTAATATAACATATACCACTCCCTAAGCCTTTCAACATTAACATTAATTGATTCATCCAGCTCGCTAATAGAGGTCACTATCTGTGAAATCCTCTGGTCTGAACTAGAAAGAGCTTCCTTCAGCTCCCGCTTGGTGATTGCCGAGTTCTTCTCATGCTCTGCTAGCTGTTCTTTTGAGAAATTCATAGGCATTATCTGTATCTTCTCCTTTAATAATCCAGCGATTCACTGAGTGAACTGCTGTTTGTCAAAGCTTGCGCTTTGACAATCTTTATAAAGCAGTTAATAGATACAAGTGCCACAATGGGCAATATAAAACAAACTTTCATAAAAAGAGCAGGTAAGGACCTTATTGAGAAGTACCCAACCAAGTTCAAGCCTGACTTTGAACAAATCAAGAAAACGCTCCAGGAGCTCATGGACTCGCGCGAGCTCAACTGCCCGAGCAAGAAAGTGCGAAACCGCCTTGCAGGGTTCATGGTGCGCGCAACAGGCAAGGAAACAATATAATATAATGAAAGCAGTCCTCAAATTCGGCGGCTCAATTCTCGCGCCGAATTCCGTTGACTTTGAATTTCTTGAAAAACTAGCTTCTTCTGTCTCAAATTGGTCAGCAGAGCATGAGCTCGCAATTGTTGTCGGCGGCGGAAAACTCTCCCGCGAATTTGGCAAGGCTGGGAAAAAATTCACCAAGGACCCGCGTCTTCTTGACCTAATCGGAATCCAAGCATCACGATTCGTTGCTTCAACTCTAATCTCAGCCCTTGACCAAAACGCCTGCCCCGAAGTCCCGCGAAGCGAGGCAGAATTTATTGCACTCACAAAAGCTCACCCTGGCAAAATCATAGTTGCTGGCGGCTTCAGGCCCGGGCAAAGAACCGACGCAGTGGCTGTGGAAATTGCAAAAACCTGGGGTGCAGAGCTTGTTGTGAAAGGAACTGACGTTGATTATGTTTACGACTCAGACCCAAAGAAGAACAAGGACGCGAAACCACTTGAAACAATCTCCTACGAAGAGCTGAAAAAGCTCGGCGACCAGGAGCACGAGGCCAACAAGGCAACCATAATGGACAAGGTCGCGGCGGAGATGCTCGCAGAGAGCAAAATCAAGATGGCTATTGTAAATGGCAAAGACCTGGCTAACATAGAAAAAATTCTTTCAAACCAGGAATTCACCGGAACTAGGATTGGCTTTTAGCAGTCTTGCTCTTCTTTTTAACAATCCTACTCATCTTCTTCCTTTTCTTGTGCAGTTTCACATCAGGCGCGCTCTTGAATCCCAGATATGGGAACGGGGAAATCACGCTTGACGCGATGTTCTCCAAGTGCGCTGCAGCCCTTCTGTAAAACCGAATATAAAGCGTGTACATCAGCATTTCCCTGCCGCGTATGTTTTTGTCAGTGCTTAGCGTGTGCAGCAAAACGTCGGTCTCGTTCCTGAGTGAGACGTTATCATCCATCACCTCGCCCGCCACTTCCTTGTCCTTGTTCTCAAAGGCCGTGATGGTCTTGTCAAACATTCCCATTATTCTCCTCTGCTGTTTCTCTATGTCCCTCATATATGTCCGCTTCTCAAAATCAGGTTTGCTAATAAGTGTGAGCTTTGCAAGGTCCTTTGTCTGGTCTCCTAATCTTTCAAGGTCTATTACCAAGCTGGTAAGCACAAGCGAGGCTTCAACATTCGGCGCAGAGTTGTCCGCCATATAATTCATTACCTCTCTCCTTATCTGTTGCGTGTACTCGTTTATCTTCTCGTCTTCCCTCTGCAGGATGTCAACTATGCTCTCTGTCTTGCCCTTTGAAGTCTTCCTTATTATCTCGCCTGTCAGGAGTGCATTTGAAACCTCGTTGAACATGAACTGATCGCGCTTAAGCATGTCTACAGCGTTCTTCCTTGCCTTCTTCAGCATAGGTTCCTTGGTCCAGATGTCAGTTATTTCCTGGAACGTTGCAGTAGGCCGCTTCCTCCAGATGTAATACATCTCCTTGTAAGCCTTGATTTTTTCCCTGATTTTTTCTATCATTTTCATTTTATTTGTCCTCCTATGCTTTAAGCATTACCACCCAGCCAAGTTATTATTGGAACGAGATAATTGGTAATTAGATAGTAATTGATTCCCACGTTTATGGGGAAAAAGAACACAGTATTCTTCGGCGGCAAACGCCCGAACAGCAGGACCAGCCGGACAATGTTGAACGCTACCAGGGACCAAATTGCAAAATCCACCCAAAGCCCTGGTCCAAACCCGCCAAGGAACCCGCTCACTGCGCCTATTATAGTCAGGAGCACCGCGCTCTGGTATATTGACACGACCTGTGCGTCAGGCCGGATGAATGGCACGAGGATCAGCGGCACAAAACCAAGGATTGCCCCTGCTGCAGGTCCGAGCACTATGCCGCCTGCAACTATGAGCGGAAACTGGTAATTCAATCCATAACCCGAGCTCCTGCATACGCGGCTCCACATTATGAGTATGAAAAGGAGGATGAACTTGAAGAAAAAATCGCTTAAGATATACGTCGGCAGGAGAAGAGCCGGCAAAACAAGTAGCCACAGCGGCTTTTCCTTGTCAATCGCCTTCCTTATGAGTATATCTATTGTCTGACCTATGTAAAAAAAGCCAGTATTAGAATCACAACATCCATACGAGTTGATTTTTATCTTTATGTATAAGAACTTTGTCTACTTCCCTCTCTTTTTCACAATATTGCTCATCTTTGTTCTCTTCTCCGTGAGCTTAACCCCTGCAGCGTGCTTGAACCCCAAGTCAGGGAATGGCGAAATCACGCTTGATGCGACATTTTCCAAGTGCCCGGCAACTCTCCTGAAATATCGGGTGTACAAAGTGTAGGTCATTGCCTCCCTGCCGCGTATGTTTTTGTCAGTATTGATTTTGTGCAGCAAAACATCAGTCTCATTCCTGAGCTTGACATTCTCGTTCATTACTTTCATCGCCGCAACCTTGTCCCCGTTTTCAAATGCCTTTATTGTAAGGTCAAACATTACCATCAAGTGCTTTTGATATTTTTCTATGTCCCCATGGTAAGTCATCTGCCTGAACTTCGGCGCGTTGAGCAGGGTAAGCTGAGCAAGGTCCTTTGTGTAATCCCCAAGCCGCTCAAGGTATATCACAAGGCTCGTGAGCACAAGCGAGGATGACAGGTCAGGCGAGCTGTTCAGCGCAAGATAAGACAGCAGTTCCTGGCGGATGCTCCTCGCCATGTCGTTTATCTTGTGGTCTTCCTCTGTGATTATCTCAACTATGTCCCTCTCCTCATCAGTACTGCTCTCCCTTGTGGAGCCGCCGCTTATTAGGGCAGTGCAGACCTCATTGAACATGTACTGGTCCCGCTTCAGTATGTCTGCTGCATGATTATATGCATCTTCCAGTATCGGCCGCTTCTTCCACGCATCATATATTCTTTTGTAAAGTTCCATTTTTAAATCACCCCGCTTAATATTAAGACCATGAGGGGCAGTATGTAGAATATTACTGCCACGTATATAAGAGCTACCCTGCGCTTTTTCTCAACTATCTCGCCCATCTTCTCCGCCATCCATATCGGCAATTTTCTAATTGGCCATATCACAATTGCGCCAAGCGAATTGAAGAGTATGTGCACATATGCAAGCGCCAGCGCCATTGTTGTTCCAGTAACCAGAGCCGCAAGGAACGCTGTAACCGTAGTTCCAATATTTGCGCCCAGTGCGAATGGGAATATTTGCTCTAGTGACAAGAGGCCTGCCCCTGCAAATGGAACTACAAGTGATGTTGTGATTGAACTGCTTTGCACAAGCGCAGTAAGTAGGAATCCGCACACAAAGCTTATTTTGGCAGTCTTGAACAAGTACTTGCTCAGGAAATTCTCCCTGCCTGAAATGAACAGGACTTTTGTTGCTGTCACAAGATACTTCAGCGCAATCATAAGCACCACAACTGAAATTAGTATCATGTACTGAGGAGGAAGAACGTGTATCACTGCTTTCACAACTGGCGTAATTACTTGATCCAACGGGCTTGTGAAAGTCATGCCTGAAGTTCCAACAGTCATATCAGCCATATAAATCGCAGTTCTCTGAAGAATATGAGTAGCTTGTTCAAGCGGGAAAAATATCATAACAATAATCGCGTTGAAAAATAAGTGGACAATTGAAGAAGAAAACGCCAATCTGAACTCGCTCCGCCGCGTAAGATGGGCAAATGAAACCAAGGTGTTTGTAACTGTTGTTCCAATATTTGCACCCATTACCATAGGGATAGCTGCCTCAAGCGGCAGCATACCAGCGCCAACGAACGCAACAATAATTGAAGTAGTTGAAGATGAGCTTTGAATAATTGCAGTTGCAAGAATTCCAATAAAGAGTGCTGTAAGCGGATTCGCAGTCGCGCTCAGGAGCGTCTCGGCAAAACCTGAGCCCATAAGCTTGAACGACCCGCCCATGAGCTTTATTGAAACTAGGAAAAAGTACAGGGAAAGGAACAAAACTGCTGCGTGCAGTATCTTGTTAGTTCGTTCGCTAAATGTCATTCCCGATTGCCATTAATTGAAAGTGCTATATAAACCTTAACCAAGCTCTCCTCGCCCGTGCCTCGGTGTATTATTATTTGCTCGCCACGAGCTCTGCCTTTTTCACAACAAGCTTCCCGCTCATCCCTTCCCAAACCTTTTCAGACTCCAAAAACTTAATTCGCTTCTTGAAAATCGGCCCTGCAACAACCACAGTGCAGTACTCCCCGCCCTCGCCCCCAATATCAACCCCATACGTTTCTTTAAGCTTCTTTAACTCTTCAAGCGTTTCCAAGTCCAATTTCCTTCCAAGCCAATTCTCATCAAGCCCATCAGCAGAAACAGAAGTAATCCTGATATCATACCCAGCTCCAATCGCCTCCCGAATCAATTCTTCGTGCGGCTTTCCCCAGTACGGGGCAATCATCTCAATCCCAAGCTTGTCTGCAATCGCACTGAAAATCCTTGCCTGATATTTTGAGCTAACTCCGCCAACAACAATTCCCTCAATATCCAGCTTCTCCAAAGCTTCCTCAAGCTCAGCCGCCTCCCCAGTGTCTTCCAAACTTTCAACCTCAAGTTTCAAAAGTGGAATTCCAATCGCTTCTGCCGCGAGCTTGGTAAGCTCAATATTTGAAGTGTGGTAAAGCATGCTCTCTGGGTTCTTCGGAAACGCAGAAACCAAATGAGTAACGTCGTGCCCCTGCTTCAGAACCTTGTGCAAAGCCATTGTACTGTCCTTGCCCCCTGAAAAAAGTACTGCTAGTTTCATTTGTTACTCAAAAATTTACATATTTTCGCCCATATTCTCCATCTTCTTCTCAAGTATCCTCTCCTCAAGATGATGAATTTTATGCAGAGCATCCTGCTTTTTTCTCTCGTACTCCCGGTCTTCTATGGTTCGCTGCATGTACTGATCATTTAGATGGACTATTCCTGATTTCAGTTCCTCTATTTCTTCCTTAATGTCTGGGATAGTTTTCTTTCTCCTTTTAACCCTGTGCAGTTTCATTCTTAAGGAGAACAACCAGCTCATTTTTTCAATCCTTTCTTTTCAACCGGGATTTTTTTTACAATGTCAATTATCTCAGCGGCCTTTGCGTACGCCTTTTCTATCACAGTGCCTATTACAATAATGTCAGCCCCTGCCTCAAGCTTCTTCTTGGCCATCAGCGGGCCGTTTATTCCGCCGCCAACTATGAGCGGCACTCCAATCTCCTTTTTCACAGCGCTTATCATGCTGTCTGGCACAGGGCTCTGCGCCCCGGATCCTGCCTCAAGGTAGACCACTTTCATCCCGAAGTACTCAGCGGCTAGCGCGCACGATACCGCTTCCTTGTTCGTGAGCCGCCTTATCTGTGCAACCTTCTCAACCATTGTTGGCTCACCAGTATTTATCACGATGTAGCCCATTCCTATCGGTTCCAAGCCATAATTCTTGACCATTAGTGAGCCCTTCAATTGCTCCCCCATCAGGTATTCAATCTTCTCAGAGTTTATCAGGCTCATGAAGAACACAGCATCCGCGTGCTTTGAGAGTGACATCGCAGAGCTTGGGAAAAGTATTATCGGAATGCTCACTGCATCCTTAACCGCCTTTGCAACATCATCTATTGAGCCAGTTGTTGAGCCGCCGAGCATTATGGCATCAGACCCAATGTCCTCAAGCTTCTTCGCGAGCTTTCCGGCCTCTTTCGCGTCAAGCTTTTCAGGGTCTAGCAATGTGAATACAAGTTTCTCTTTCTTGAGCTTGTCAAATATGTGCTTCCTTACGTCTTTCATATTACACCTGTAATCTTTGCTAGTTCTTTAGCTTTTTCTTCGTTCAACGGCGCCTTGTGTAGTATTGTGTACCTATCCCGGAGCATGTGTGCACTAACGAGTGCCTGCACGATTTGCCCCTCACTCACCCCAAGCTCTTTTGCAGTGGTCGGAGCCCCAACCTTCTCAAGCACTTCCTTGTATTTTTCCCAGTCAAGCCCGTGCAGTTTTGCCATCAATATCGCGCCGACCCCGCACTGGGCGCCGTGCAGTGCTGGAAAGCCTGCAATCTTGTCCAAGTTGTGCGAGAACAAGTGCTCAGCCCCAGAGCACGGTCTGCTGGAGCCTGCCATGCACATTGAAACCCCTGACTTGATTAGAGCATCCATAACAATTCTTACTCCCTCATCACTCCGCTCCGCAACCGAATCAATTGCCTCCAAAATCGCCTGCGCGCTCTTCCTTGAAAGCTCGGCAGATTCCTCATTGAACTCGTCGCCCTTTTCATCTCTTGCCAATTCCCAGTCAGCCACGGCAGTGAAATTCGCGATTAAATCCCCCACACCTGCAGCGTAAAATTTCTCAGGTGCATTTTTTATGATTAAAATATCAGCAACAACCGCAATCGGCGGCTTTGCCGGATATGACTTCAGCCCGTCTGCCTGCTTTATTGAGGCAACTGGCGAGCAGATCCCATCGTGCGCGGCAGATGTCGGAACTGAAATAAACGGCACGTTATTCCTGAACGAGCTAAGTTTTGCAATGTCTATGCAAGTTCCTCCCCCAATTCCCAGAACAATCTCAGCGCCTGATTCTTTCACAGCATCCACTGCCTCGGAAACAGTTTTCTCATCAGAAATCTTTGCAAAATAAACGCTAACATCAATTCCCTTTTCCTCAAGCGCTTTTTTTACCCGGTCTCCTGCAACCCTCATTGTGGTTTCGTCAGCAACTATGAGCGCCCTGCCCCCCTCAACAATATCGCCAATCCCATCTAATGCGTTGTTTTCTATCACAATCCTTGGGGTGCAGGTTTCATTTATGGCCATGGAACAGTTCCCGCGAGGAACGCGAGAATTCCTATTATCGCTGCGAACTTTATGCGCCTCTGGTTGACCGTGGCGCTTTTTCTTGTCCGCTTATTCAGGACTGAGTATATCACACCGAGCAATATTGTGTCAGCCACGAGTATTATTGCTATGTAGTACATTGAAAGTATTTCAAGCAGGTATGGCAGCGGGCTCAATATTATCGCGAGTATCAGGAATGACGCAACAACTATCATGGTCTTTTTGCCGCCCTCTGCTAGCGGAAGCGTCTGCGCTCCGCCAAGCTCGTCCCCCCTGACATCCTCAAGGTCCTTCAGAATTTCACGTGCTGCATTCGTGAAGAACGCAGCTATTGAAAGGAATATTCCTATCATGAGCGCGTCAACAACCGCGGCCGCGAACGCAAACACAGAAGCAACAAGGTAGCTTATCATTATGTTCCCCAGGAATCCTGACTTCTTGACTTTTATCGCATAGACTATGAGGAGGACAGAATTAATTACTGCAATTATTATTGGGATTTTGGTCAAGTAGAGCATCGCAACCGTATTTCCCATAGCGAACAACAAAGTGGCATAAATCCAAAGCCCAACCTTGGTTATCTTCCCTGATGGAAGCGCCTTGCCCGGTTTGTTTATCCTGTCAATATCAATGTCATAATAATCATTAAGCGCGTTCCCTGCGGCGTTTATGCCTATCGCAGCCACCAGCGCAGCAATCAGCAGGACAAACAGAGGCATTCCTCCAAACCCAACCCACATTGCGATGGCAACTGAAATTCCTATCATTCCGCAGTTCACCGGCCGGGTTATCTCAATGAGCGTTTTTGCCTTCTCCGCAAGTGTAACCTCTATCTTCTCCACGCCCTTTTTCTTAGCCATTCAGCCCCCTTTGCACTGCCCAGTTATATAGTTCGCCTTTGAGGACAATTTTTTTCTTCTTCAATTCTCCCAAGCTGGCAGAACCTGTCAGGAACATGGCTTTTTTCAGGCTGTCAATTATTTTTTCAAGCTCTTCCTCAACTTTCTCCGAGCTTTCCCTTGCCGCGTTGAGCAGAGGCAATCCAATTCCCGCCGCGTCCGCGCCGAGCGCAATCGTCTTTGCAACACTCATCCCTGTCCGTATTCCTCCTGTTGCAATAAGCGGGATGTCTTTTGAAACGCTCCTGACCTCAAGTATTGAGGCTGCGGTTGGTATGCCCCAGTCCCACAAGCCCGTGTCCTTTCCCTTGGTCCGCTTGTATTCAACCGCTGCGAAGGAAGTTCCTCCTGCCCCGCCAGTGTCTATGCCTGCGACTCCTTTTTCTATCAGCTCTTTAGCCGCCTCTTTTGAAATTCCAGCTCCGGTTTCCTTTACAATCACCGGCACTTTCATTTTCTTCACAAGCTTTCCAATATCATCAGCGAATCCCTTGAAATCCGTGTCGCCCTCCGGCTGTATCACTTCCTGCAATGCGTTCAAGTGCACTGCGAGAACATCCGCTTCAATATCCTCAACCGCTTTCTGCACCTCGCCTTTTTCATATTCGCGAATCTGTGGCGCGCCAATATTCCCAATCACAAGTATGTCCGGTGCAACATCCCGCACCTGGTAAGTGTATGCGAGCTTTTCATCCTCAATCATCGCCCTCTGCGAGCCAACCCCAAACCCGACCCCGAGCTTCTGCGCCGCCTTCGCGAGGTTTTTGTTTATTTTTTCAGCTACTGCGTGCCCGCCGGTCATTGCGCTGATTATGATTGGCGCGTTGAGTTTTTTCCCGAACAGCTCAACTGACAAATCAATTTCATCAATATTTATCTCAGGAAGCGCCTCGTGCACAAAGTCCACGAGCTCAAGCATTGTGCTCTTCTCCTTCGCCTCAACGCCCTCATCAGAGCATATGTTGATGTGGTCCAGTTTTCTGTTCTCAGTTTTGCTTGCCATTTTACACGTGAATAATAGTGCCCAGGTGCTCGCCTTGCACTGCCCTTTTCAGGTACCCCTCCTTCAGCATGTTTACTATTTGTATTCCAATATCCAGTTTGCTCAAATTATAAAGCTCTTCAACCTTGTGAGCCATGCTTCCAGTAACATCCGGGACTGCTGGCTCAACTTCTTTAAGTTCTTCAATAATTTTCCGCTTGTTGTTCTTGTCTATTCTTGCTATGAGCTTGCCGCCATCAGCCCCGCCTGCGTAAACCCCGTCAACATTCGCCCCAAGTATGATGCGCTTTGGCCCGAGCTTTTTCGCAAGGTAATTAAATATCATCTCAGTGGAAGCTATGCCGCAGCCTGTTGTCAGGTCAAATAGCACGTCCCCATTTAGCACAGGAACCATCCTGTTCTTTAACGCCTCTTTTATCGGGTCAAGATACATCTCGGTTATCTCGCCCTTTGACATCACAGCGCACGCGGAGGTTTGTATAGGAACAACAGGAACTCCCTTGTCCACAAGACTCTTCACCACGAGAGAGTTAATCTTGCGCACCGCATTCTGCGTCTCCACGAATCCTTTTGTTCCGCATATCTTAATTCCCTCCTGCACCTTGTACTCCTGTGCGACCGGGTGCGGAAACGAACCTCCGCCGTGGCCGACCAATAAATTATAATCTATGGCAATTTCTGCAATCTCCGCCGCGCTCCTGTCAAGCACTTTAAAATTCGCCTTCCCTGGCTGGTCCTTGAAAGTTATTGCAGAACCTCCCAGCTTTATGAAAACTAAATCCTTTCCGTTATTCAATTCTCACTCCCTCCTGGTTGCTTTTTATTGAGAATGCTTTCACTGCTCCCGCCTCTTTCATCGCCTTTGCAACTTCGTTTGGCTTGTCTGTGAGCGCAATTACCGTGCCCTCGCCGCCTGTCCCTGTTATCTTGGCTCCGAATGCGCCGGTCTCCTTCGCCGCTTCAATTATGTTTTCCAGCGACTGGTTGCTCACGCCAAGATTCCTGAGAAACACGTGGTTCATATCCATCAGACGGCCAATCTCAAGCGGGTTCCCTGCTATGAGCGCGTTATTCGCGCGCCGCACAAGCGAGCCGATGCTGAATACCATGAGCGCAACTTTTGGGTCCTCCGCCACTGTCTTTATTTTTGCAATAAGCTCGTTCGGGTCGCTCCTTATTCCTGTGTCTCCTATGACAAAGCTCAGGTCATTATGAATTGGAACAGTCCTGCCCTGCCCCTTCTCAAACATGACAGTGCCCCCAAAAGTCGTGACAGTGCTGTCTATGCCATTCGTTCCGTTGTTCAGCAGTTTTCCTGTTTCATACGAGACCTCAGCCACCTCGGGCTTTATCAAGTTGTCAGTAAGAAGCTTCATCACTGCGCCCGTGGTCGCGCTGATTATGGCAGCGCTGTCCGTGACGCCGTTGTCAATTTCAATTCCAATGCCGACATTCTTGTTAAGGTGCTTCAACGTTGCCTGGACAGCTTTTGCAATTGGGTGGTCTGACTTGTCTTTGATAGAAATATCTATGCTCTCATCTGATTCCTTGCGCTCAATCACAATCCGCGGCTTTTCAAGTTCGCAGGCTGTGACGTGCGCCCGCTTGTCAACCGCAGTGGCTATCGCGGGCTCGCCGTAGAGTAGCGCGTGCTCCCCAAACAGCATTAATTTTGAAGGTGCAGATGCTTTTATCATAATATGATTACTTCCCCTTGGTCTCCATCCACTTTAAGCTTATCGCCACTATTAATTCCTGATATATCTACTTTATCCACCATTGGAATCTCTGCGATAATCGCCCCGACCGCGACAATGGTCTCGGTTTCCCTGCAAACAATCGCCGCAGGCGCCTTGCCATTTTTCTTCAGCGCGTAAATAACATAGGACCCGACTGTGCTCCCTTTGCCCTGCGGGAACACGAGAATCTTCCCAGTCAGTTCTTTTCCTTCAAGGGCATGCCCTTTTTCAACCACAATTCCAGTGTCCGGGTCAACTCCGCCGTAGAATGAGATGGGCTCTTGGCTGACCAGGGCAATGCCTTCTGCGATTCCTTTAACTATTGTTCTGCCTTTCATTTTGAACCTCGCAGATTCTCATAAGCAAAAGAAAATAGGCACGCAATCAAGTAATAAATCAAGAGATTCGCCAGTATATTCGGTATGCTCCAAGCTATATACAATGGGCCTGCAAATATGCTTCCCGGCACTGTCTTAGCATAACCGAATGGCAATGGGTAGCCATAAGTTGCTAAATACCCCTTAAAAATATGAAAAGCTATAATATACATGCCTAGACTGATTAGGGAAAATAGTACAACCCTCTTCAAATCCGGCATTAAGAAATTCTTTATCTGCTCTTTCATCTCCATTCCCCACTCACCGCCGCATCAATGCATTGCTCCAAGCTTCCAATCCGCATCTTCATCGCGTTCTTGTTCCTCGCGTAGTAGCACGCCTTCGCGCTCGTAGTCGCACAAGTTTTGAACCTGCCCTTGAGCGGAGCTACTGCCATACAGGTATCGCACGAAAACTTCGCTCCTGCATCTTCAATAGTTTTTGAAAAGCCCAACTTGTCTGCTTCAACTTTGATAGGCCGCGCAGTTGCAATCCAAGTATCAACCTTAACCTGTTTACCTTCCAACAGCTCTGCAACTTTTTCAATCTCCTCAATGCTCGCGTGCGGACAACCAATACTTACAAAGTCAACATCAGTTCCTTCATCAGTCAACGCCTCGTAGGCTTCTTTGATGTCTGCCTCTGTGATTGTGTAGTTTGTAGTTGGTAGTTCGTAGTTTGTAGTTTCAGGTGTAACCCCTTCCATATGGAAAATCGGCTGAGCTCCGTAAGTTACAATCGAAGCACAGAGTGTCTTGAGCTCATCCACACTCGGCTTTTCCACGCCGCTGATATAAGCAATCTTGTTCTCGCACTTCTGTCCAATCGCATAGCCCAAAGCCCCATAGTCCGAAAGCTTTTCCAATTTCACTTCAACCTTAAAATGAATATGCGGTTTCCTGTTCTCATCCAAGTGCAAACCATACTCAGGCGTTTTCCCAGTCAGCGCCGCAGCCAAAGCGCTCGGCCCACCTTCCCGATTAGTCCTCGCGCCAAGCATAGAGTTCGCATAAGTCACCGCGCTCGACTCACTCCACGCAATGTGCTCGCCAAGCTTTGGCTTGTTACCAATCAAATAAGGAGTGCAGGTGCAAGTCGCTTGAATCCCCATCGCAGTGAACGCATTAATAACTCGCTTCTGCTTCTCAGCAAACTCAGGCGCAAACCCCAATTCTTCCCAGTTCTTCAAATCCATCCCTGCTGGATTCAGCGTAGTCAAAACTTCAACCTTACCATCCTTCGCAAGCTCGGACAAGTACTCCAAGCCTGGCTCGCCTAAATTTGAATATGAAACCCCTGCAACTTGAACACTCTTTACAGGAATCAACCGCTCAGCTCCAAAAATCTTCCCCAGCGCAACTAGAATTTCCATTGACTTTTTCTTCGCGTTCCCATGCTCTCCATTGAGCATTGCCTCTTCGTCTTTTGTTAAGTTCATTTAAACCCCAATCTTAGTCCTCAAAGCTTCATAACCCGTGTCTTCCATCGCCTTCGCAACTTTCTCCTGCAGTTCCTTGCCCGGAGTAAGCGCAAGCATATATCCGCCCATTCCGCCGCCAGTCATCTTCGCTCCAAGAGCTCCGTTCTCCTGCGCAATTTCCACGAGCTCGTCAAGCTTCTCGTGCGAAACTCCAATCTTCTGAAGCATTCCGTGATTCTCATTCATCAACGCCCCAACTTTCTCCAAATTAAAATCATTCAACGCGATGAGCGCTTCTTTCCCAAGCTCGTGCGCCCGCGCAAATATTTTCTCATACTCAGGATTCCCCTCTTTCCTTTCCCGAACTCCCTCAACCGCTGCTTTGGTATCAGTAGTAATCCCAGTATTTCCCATCACAATTTCCAAAGGCTCCTTGAGCTCCATCAAATCCATTGTGTTAGCCCCGCCCTCAGTATTCTTCACAAACCACAGAAGCCCGCCATAAGTTGAAGCAGTGTTGTCAATCCCGCTAGGGGTTCCAGCATATGCTTTTTCTCCTTCATAGGCAATCTCATTTATTTTATCATCATCAAAGCCCAGTTCAAATTCCTTGCTCAAAGCCCGCGCGATTGAAACGCAGACCGCAGCGCTCGCCCCAACTCCGCCCACGGCTTTCAAGTCCCCGCCGAGCTCAATCTTAATTGGAGTTTCATCTGCAATAAAATCTGCAGCGTTCAGGACAAGCTCAATTGATTCTTTCTGGTGCTCAAGCTTCTTGGTTTTATAGCCCTCGTTCGCATCCCTGTTGTCCTCAAGCACCCAGCCGTTCCCGACCATTGAGCCCTCGTTGCCACTCGGCTTCAGGCTCTCAGCTTCAGTAACCTTTGCAACAGTCTTGTTAGAAATCGCGCTCGCAATAGCTGGAACTCCATAAACAACGAAGTGCTCGTTGAACAAAATCACTTTTCCAAAGCCACTGCCTTCTGCCATGCTACGCTTCCTCTTCAAAATCCTTCCTGCTCTTGTGCTTAAGCAGGAAGTCCATCTCCTTGTTCATATCCACCAACGTATACTTTTTTTCCGCATTCTTTATACTATCTTCTGTGAAGCTTGGGAACTCCTGCTCGTCGTTCATATACCTCATGTACCACTGGTATTTTTTCAAAACAAGAGCGCGGAGATCCTCAAGCTCCATACCTTTTGGGTGGAGTTTCTCAGGGGTTTTGGGTTTCCTTTTCTTCGTCAAGGATGCCTTCTTCCGCCTATTCTCAAGTTTTTCAAGCTTGTTCTGTTCCCTTTCTATTTCCTCAGTGATTCTAGAAATTTCCTTGTTGAGTGCTTTCAAAAGTTCTAATGTCATTCCATGCGCAGATTCCGGCACAGGGCGTGTCTTGATTTTTCGAAGTTCCTTTACCCGCAACATCTTCGTCCTGCGGTACAAACTCTTAATTTTCGCATCTGCATCTATATTAGTAATCTCGTCTGAGTCCGCCTTCCCTAGTATCCTATTAATCTCCTCATATAATTTATATGTGAGCTTTAGCATCCACAGGTAATTACCGTTGTTTAGTCCAGGGTCGTCGTTCAGCTCTGTAATCATAATCTGTTCGACATCCCGTCCCAGCTCTTTATTCTCTTTTAAAAATGCACCAATTTTGTATTTATTTGAATCTACAACAGCACTTGCTACTTTTTCCCAATATCCCTGGCATTTTTCAAGTTTTTGAAGAATGCCTCTCAGGTACTCAAGCCGTTTTTGCTCATTTGCTGTCTCACTATGCAAATCCATCCTCACGCCACCTTCTCAAAGTCCTTCTTGTCCTTCCCCATCGGTATCGTACAGTCAAACCCAACCTTGCACGTATTTCTCCTGTCATCACCTGGCTCTGAGCTCGGGTCAAGGCTTGACCCTGGCTCGCCTGGATAAGTGTAAATGTCCTTGTCGCCCTGGAACCGCGTAGTGAACGCCCATTCGCGGTCCATATGGTTCAGCAGGTCAATGTCCTCATCAAACACCCAGACGTGCTTCAGGCTCTTGTGTGTAGCGAACGCGGTTTCAATAACTTTCTTCACATCAGCATCAGACTTCTTCTTGATGCTCACCACAGCGCCCATCCATTCTATCCCGCCGTCTGCGAATGAAATATCCTGAATGTCCGCGACCTTTGCAATCTCGTTGAACAAAATCGGCTCCTTGCTCACACCCATCAGGAATGAGTGCTCTCCGCGGCCTGGCACGAGTGCATAGAATATCGCATCTTTCTTGCGCAGAACTTTCTCAAGTTTGAACACCGGTTGCTGCCTCTCCCCGTCCATAGTTCCGGTTGAGTCAACAAATGGCCCTTCCTTTGCCTGCTCTTTTGTAATCTTTCCAAGAATCACAATCTCTGCACAGCGCGGAACTGAAATCCCGTTGCTCATCTTGACCATCTTCAGCGGCTGTTCATAGAACCCTGCTGCAATCTCAGTCTCATCCATCGGCTCCTTGGTGGAGAAAGATGCAACTGAAAGAAGCGCAGGATCTAATCCAATGCAAATCGCCACATCCAATTCATTCCCATTCTTCTCATACGCGTCCCACAAATGCCTCTTGCACAACCGCACAACCGCGGTCTTGCCGTCAACAATCATAGTCCTGTGATAAGACAAATTCCTCACCCCATCCTGCTCAATCACGAAAACCCCTGCAGTGATGTATTTCCCGCCGTCGCCTTTGTAGTACATTGGAATCGGCAGGCTTTCAAAATCATCATCGGTTTCCTCAAACGGAAACTCGTCAGTTGCTTCAACCGTGCCAGGACTTCCAGCAGCTTTCCCAAACTGCGCGCGGATATCTTTCCAAGGCGCGTCAAAGTAAGCTTCAAAAAGTTCCTTGCCACAAACGTTCGCAGCAACCTTATAATCTGTCCCGGTATTCTCAAAAAGAATCGGCTTCAAGTCCTTAATCTTCTCAGCGATTTCTCCAATGCTGCGCTCTTCTGAAACAACCTCAAGCATTCCTTTCTCGCGGAGCTTCTCAACTGCCTGTTGAAAGTTCAATGGTTTCATTTACTTCCACCTCTCGTATAGTTTATGTTCAATCTCAAGCGAATCTAAGACTTTGCCTATTATAAAATCTGTCATATCCTCCAAAGTGCGCGGCTTCTGGTAGAACGCCACCACCGGCGGCAGAATCACAGCTCCGGCCTGTTTCAGTGTGGTCAAGTTCTTCAAGTGAATATAACTCAGCGGAGTCTCCCGCGGCACAAGAATTAATTTCCTGTCCTGCTTAAGACAAACATCCCCTGCGCGCAGAATCAAATTGTCCGAGTAGCCCGACGCCAAGCCGCCAATGGTTTTCATGCTGCACGGAATCACAACCATACCGTCCGTCTTGAACGAGCCGGACGCGATTGAAGCCGAAATATCTTTCTCATTGTGAACTTCCGCAGCGAGTTTCTCCAAATTCTCCAGCTTGGTTTCCTCAAACTCCATAACTTTCTTCGCGCTCTCAGAAACAATCAAATGAACCTCAACCTTTTTCTCAGCGAGAACTTCAAGCAGCCGCTGGGCTAGAGGCATTCCAGACGCTCCTGTGACTCCAACAATGAGCTTCATACAGCCAATTTTGCCCTAATGCTTTAATAACCTTTTCTGCAACTTCACTGCATACAGGTTGCAATAGTTTTATATATGATTAAAATTTTAAAGTCGGAGAGGTGATTGAAAAATGCCAGCAATAGTAAACTATGAACTATGCATAAATTGCAAAGCGTGCGTAGCAGTATGCCCGCTTGACCCTAAAGCGATGGAAGACAGCAAAGGCCCGGACGGCAAGCCACAGGCAAATCCAAATGTCTGTGTAGAATGTGGAGCATGTGTTTCAGCCTGCCCGCAGACTGCAATTGAAATAAAGCCAAAGACCCTACCAACTGAAGTCCCTGCAGAAGACACAGCGGTTGAGGCATAACTCATAATCAATTAAAGGAGGAAATCAAAATGGAAGAAGAAACACAAAACGAAACATCTGTGGACGCAACTGCAGAAGAGACCACCAAAGAGACTTCTGAAGAAACTTCAAACGAGGCACCTGCAGAAGAGTCAACTGACGATTCTTGCGATTGCTGCGACGACGAATCCATTGAGGACGAGACACCTGCAGAAGGGGAATCATCCGAACCGGAAGCGCCGGCTGAAGAAGAATCTGAAGAAGAAACAGCATAAAACCGCAACTTAAAACACTATTTATATTAGTTTATTTATTAACATAAGCTGTCAATGAAGATCCGACATCGATCTGATAAGGTGATGAGTGATGGGCGATCTGAGACAACCTTTTTATTGGTTATATTTGTGAAAAAAGCTTGACCAAAAAACGAATCGCAGAGCGATTCGGAGCTTCGCTAACGCTCGGCTATTCAGACTTCTCAACATACTTCCCATAAACCCACATCCACAGCACCGCGGTCCCATAGCTTATCGCAAACCCTGCGAAAATATCTGAAAGATAATGAGCTCCAAAATAAATCCTGCTTGAGACGCAGAGCAGCATAAACGCGTACAACCCGCCCCTGAACTTTGGATACCAGTCACCGAGCATCTTCGCGGTGAATATTCCGTTCGCTGCGTGCCCGCTCGGGAACGCCTTTGTGTAATGTGTTTCAGGAATCGGCCGCTCCCTGCCAATCAGGTCCTTGAGCGCGAGTATGAGCAGGGTGTCCACGAGGAGCGCGAACATGAAAAATGCGCCCTTTTGCTTCATCTCGCCCCTGCCGTAGAGGAACGCGTAGCCCACGAGGGCCCCGCCGAGCGCGAAGTAAATGTAAACCCCGCCAAGTTGTGAAAGCAATTCCATAAAAGCATCCAGGTAATAATTCCCATTAAACGGCCCGAGCGTGTCAAAAAACAAATACGATAACGCCGACAGTATTGAAAACGCTGAAACAACCCAGACATCCCTATATTCCATAACCCCTTTTCGCCCTCCTCTAATAAATACCTAACGCCAGAAACGAATATAAACCACCTTTTCCTATTCGTAATTATGGACAAATACGACGCCGTTGCAACTGGTCTTATCATCGGAATACTCATTATAGTAATCGGGGTGCAGTTCTCATACTTCCCTTTAAACTCCCTTGCTGGAATGGGTTATCAGGAAACATCAGCCACACCATCAAACATTGCCGAGGTCAGCCTTGTGGTGAATCCAATCAAACCTGCTGAGCTAAAAACCCCTGAAACTCCAAAAACAGCAATAAAACTCGTGAAAACAGAAGAAAAAGAAGAACTTGGTGCGGAAATTAAAGTTGCCACTGCCACAGTGGAAATAACTGCAAAGGGCTTTAAGCCAGAAGTTATTGATGCTGCCAATCTCGTTGAAGTTACTTGGGTGAACACTGACACCAAGTATCACAGGGTAAGATTCGGCAATAATTATGCGGAGTCCCCAAAACTGGCGCAAGGTGAATCCTGGACCTATTCTTTCATTGGTCCAAAAATTTACAGTTACGATTGCAGCCTTTACCCGCGTTTGAATGGCCGAATTCGTGTGACTCTCTCAACAGCATATTCAATCCCTTCCTATGCAGATGCAACAGAAATTGAACCCGCTAGTTCTGAAACAATCTACATGTACAGATGGAGTTTTGAGCCAGATGTCCTGATAGTGAACTCCCCTGCACGCATAACTTGGGTTAACATGGACGAATATCCTCACAAAATAAATTTTGAACAGGGAACCGCTCCGGTCAAGATTGACCCCGGGGAAGAGTGGAGCCACACCTTCTATGGTCCAAGGATATACTATTTCAGTCATGATTTTGACAGCGACACAAAGGGAAAAATTACTGTAAAATTGGTTTAAGGAAGAAATGGACTGCGAACTTTGCGGCAAGGAACTTAGAAGAGTCAGGAAGATAAAAACAGAGGGCTCAATTCTCAGCGTTTGCGACGACTGCGTGAGATATGGTGAAGAGGTTCAGTTCTCAGTGCCGCAGCCGGTTTCAAAATCTTCTAAAAGCGTTTCTGCGCCAAAGTTCTCTCAGCCCCAATCCCAACCTTCATATTCTGACGAGCCCGGCGAGCTGGAGCTTGTTGAAAACTACTCTGAGCTAATCCGCAACGTATGGAATAGAAGTGGGAAGAAGAAGGACGAGTTCGCGCAGATGCTCAACGAGAAAGAATCTGTGATAAACAAGTTAATGTCAGGCTCAATGGTTCCGGACGACAAGCTCATCAAGAAGCTTGAGCAGAAGCTGGGGCTAAAGCTCCGCGAACCCGCAAGCATATAAAACCCAAAATCAAAGATGAATTTATGACAACAGTTGCAGAAGTAATGTCTAGGAATGTTTACACCACCACGAAGGAAACCAGCGTGGTCAAGGCGGTCAAGGAAATGGAAAAGCACCAGCTCAGCTGTGTGATAATAGTTAGTGAAACAGAGGCGCTCGGCATCGTGACGAGCACTGACCTAATGTACAAGGTCATCGCGAAGGACAAAAAGCCGAATGCGACAACAGTCGGAGAAATAATGAGCTCACCCCTCGTTGTGACAACCCCTGAGACAACCCTGCAGGACGCGGCAAAGCTAATGGCGGAGTACAAGATAAAAAAGCTCCCTGTGGTAAACGGCACCGAGCTCGTTGGCATACTTACTGAAGTTGAGCTGATACTCAATGGCCCTGAGTTCCAGGATGTCCTGGTAAACCTGAACCTGCCAAATTCTGAAAACACTCAGATGAGTTCTTAGTTTTATTCCTTTACAAGCCCGAAGTGCCTCACAGCATCTCGTAGCTCTCGCGACTTGTCGTAGTATTTTTCAATGCCCTCAATAACCGCGTCCGCGTCCATTAGTGCAACCTTGCCGCGCGCGTATTCATACGCTTCGTAGGTCCACTTCTCGTTCGTCACAACCCAGAAATCATCCCGCTCCGGAACAAACTCGCCGGTCTTGGCAAGCTCGTCCACGTGGGTGTAAATCTCATTAATGTCCTTTGTGGTCAGGAAGTCGTTGAACTCTTCCATAACAACGAAAATTCTCTTGACTATTTCGTCCTGCTCCTCGCACTGAAGCACAGCCGCAACGCGAACGCTGTAGCCGGCTGGAACATCAATAACAACGCTCTCCTTCAAAATGCTGAAGCTCTTGAACTTTGCCTCAAAAAGCGCTGCGAGCACGCGCTCTTTCTGGTCCTGCTTCAGTTTGAGAAAAACCGCTTTTGAAATCATCAACATCGGCCTCCGATGTTGATGAACACGCAAAACCAATTTCTTAGTGTGTGTCTCATAGAAACAAATTAATACTCTGGTCTTTTAAAGCTTTGTATGGATAAGAAGACTCTGCCGGACACAAGCATTATCATAATCGGCAAAATTTCAGAGCTTATTGAGTCCGGCAAGCTCAATGGCGAAGTCATAATTCTTGAATCAGTAATTTCCGAGCTGGAGAACCAGGCGAACAAAGGACGCACAATCGGCTTTGACGGGCTTGAGGAGCTCGCCAAGCTCAAGGAGCTTGAGAAGAAAGGCAAAATCACTTTGAACTATCACGGCGAGCGGCCGAGCGTTGAGGAAATCAAGGCAGCGCGCTTCGGCTCAATTGATGGCATGATACGCGAGGCAGCCACAAAACTCGGCGCAACTCTTCTAACCGGTGATTACATAATGTACCTCGCGGCAAAAGCCCGCGGCATAGAGTGCAAGCACATTGAGACAAAGCTAAAGGACGCGCCGGGCATTGAGCAGTTCTTTGACAAGGAGACAATGAGCGTGCACCTCAAGGCAGGGCTTTCCCCAATGGCAAAGAAAGGAATGCCAGGCAAGGTTGAGTTCGCTGCAATCCGCGAGGAGCCAATGAAAGACGAAGAGCTTGACGGGCTCTACCGCGGTATAATGGACAAGGCCCGCGCGACCCGCACAACCGAGATAAGCGCGAACGGTGCCACAGTTGTGCAGGATGGGAACTATCGCATCGTAATTACAGAACCGCCTTTCACGAACGTAATGGAAATCACAGCTGCGCATCCAATCAAAAAACCAACCTTGGACTCATACTTAATGTCAGACAAGCTTCGCGAGCGCTTGGACGGGAAAGCCGAGGGCATATTCATCTGCGGCTCCCCTGGCGCAGGCAAATCCTCATTCGCTGCAGCACTTGCCGAGCACTACCAGGAAAAAGGAACAATTGTTAAAACCCTTGAGAGCCCCCGCGATCTTCAGGTTGGAAAAGAAATCACGCAATACGGTCCGCTTGAGGGCTCAATGGCAAAGTCCGCTGACATACTCCTCCTTGTCCGGCCTGACTATACAATCTACGACGAGCTAAGGAAGAGCTCTGACTTCACGGTCTTCGCGGATATGCGCCTAGCTGGGGTCGGAATGGTTGGAGTCACTCACTCAAGCGAGCCTGTTAACGCGATACAAAGATTAGTTGGGCGATTAGAGCTCGGTCAGATCGCGCACATAGTTGACACTGTAATTTTCATAAAGGACGCGAAAATCCAAACAGTCTACGAGACCAAAATGAAGGTCAAAGTTCCTGCAGGGATGATGGAAGCTGACCTTGCGCGCCCGGTTGTTGAAGTGCTTGACTTTGAGTCCGGCCGGCTTGAGTATGAAATCTACACCTTCGGCGAGGAAACAGTCGTGATGCCAGCCGGTGACGCGCCAAAGGGCTCAAAAGCCGTGGTGCAGCAAACCAAGAGCGATTACATAATAACGCTTGATAATGAGTGCGCGAACAAGGAGGTCACGCTCTACGCCGGCAAGAACTTCCTCCTAAAGACAAAAATAGGAAGAATCACTGAAATCCGCCTTAACAGAAGGACCAAGCTCGGAAAGATAGTTGAAAGAGCCCTGCGGTATAATGATGATATTAAGGTGTTTATTTAGACCTATTGCTTAATTCCCCAACAACCTCTATCCATTTTATACCTTTCCCAGCGAGCAAAACCATCAAGTGATACAGCACGTCAGCGGCCTCTTCAATTGTTCTCTGTTTTCCCTCTTTCTTCACCGCCTGCACAACTTCTCCTGCCTCTTCCAAAACTTTCTCACACGCCAATTCCTCATCCTCCAAAAGCTTCACAGTATAACTGCCTTCTTGTTTCTCCAGCTTCCTCTGCTCAATCACTTTTTCCAAAACTTCAAGCGTAAATGGTTTTTCCTTTTTGAAGCAGGAATATTTCCCAGTGTGGCAGGCATTTCCTTTCTGCTCAACAATGTACAGCAGAGCATCCTTGTCACAGTCTTCCATAACCTCAACAATCTTCTGCACATTTCCTGAGCTCTCACCCTTCTTCCACAGTTTATTTCTGCTTCTTGACCAATACCAGGCATACCCGGTTTCCTTTGTTTTCTCAAGCGCTTCTTCATTGGCCCACGCTAGCATAAGCACTTCTTTTGTGCTGGCGTCCTGAGCAATAACTGGTTTCAAATTCATAGATTCACCTCAACTCCTTTTTCTTTTAGATACTTCTTGACATCCCGTACTGTGTATTCTCCGTAGTGGAAAATACTTGCTGCCAATGCAACATCCGCTTTACCCTCTGTCAGCACTTTGTACATGTCCTCAAGAGTTCCTGCGCCGCCACTTGCGATTACTGGCACTGAAACAGACTCTTTTATCAGCCGGGTTGCCTCTAAATCAAAGCCCTTTTTTGTCCCATCAGCATCCAAACTAGTTGGAAGCAAAGTTCCTGCGCCCAACTCCTCAGCTTCTTTGGCCCATTCAATCACGTCTTTGTCAACAATTGTTTTTCCTGCATTAACAAGCACTTTCCAAGTTCCATCTTTCTTGGTGAAGTCAATTGCTACAACAATTTTTTCAGAGCCAAATTTTTCAGCAGCTTCTTTAATCAACTCAGGTCGATTCACAGCAGCGGTGTTTATTGAAACCTTGTCAGCGCCTGCATCAAGCACTTTTTCAATCTCTTCAACACTCCGTATTCCGCCCCCAACTGTGAGCGGCACAGTGCACACTGCTGAAATGTTCTTCACAACCTCGAGCAATGTAGCTCTCCCTTCAGGAGTCGCGTTAATGTCCAGCACAGCAAGCTCGTCAGCACCATCTTCACAATACTTCTTTGCATACTCTACTGGGTCTCCAAATTCTTTGTTTATCTCAAACTTCACGCCTTTGACAAGCTTTCCATCAAAAGTGTCAAGGCATGGCATTATTTTTTTCATTTAAAACCTCCTCAAGTTTTATTTTTCCAGAATAAAGCGCGCTGCCTATAACGACACCGTACGCGCCCATTTTTTTAATTTTAAAAACATCTTCTGGGGAAGAAATTCCGCCAGAAATTATCACATTAGGCAATTTGTCCAAAACATTCTCAACAAAAGAAAAGTCAAGTCCTTCCTGCCGTCCCTCAACATCAATATTTGTTACAAGGTAATATTTTGCTCCAATGTCTTCAACTTCGCGCCCAGTCTCAGATTGCCACGCATCAATGCATACTTTCCCCTTCTTGCAGTCAAGTGCAACTATCACCTTTTCTGGATCGAAGTTTTTCAAAAACTCAGGGTCTTCAACTGCTTTTGTTCCAATGATTATTTTTTCAGCCCCTGCTTCTAACATTTCATTGGCTTTTTCTATGGTTCGAATGCCTCCTCCAACGCAAGCAGGGCTTTTAGTGAGTATTTTTTTTATAAGTTTGAGGTTAGATCCATTGCCTAGTGCAGAATTCAAATCAATCAGCCACAAGGTCACTTCTTTGAATTTCTCAGCCTGCTCAAGAGCATCCCTGCTAAACAAAAGCTTAGTTGGATCTCCGCCAACCAATTGCACTGCTCTTCCGCCAAGCAAATCAATTGCAGGATAAATTTTCATTTGATTCCATCCAACAAAATCCAAAGCTCCGATAGGTTCTCTGCCAAAATATCCGCCCTGGCTTTTTCAAGGTCTGCCCTATTGTCCAAACTGCCATAAACTCCAACTGCCATGAACCCAAGGCGCTTTCCTGCCAGGACATCTGAAACAGTATCCCCAACCACGATGCAGTCCCCTAATTTGTTTTTCTCCCTGACCATGGAGAACAGGGCTTCTTTCAGATTTTTCTCAGGTGCGGCATCTTCCATTCCATAAACCGAATCCTCATTGAAAAATTCTGAAAGAACAGTCTGCTCAACCGCCTCCAGCGCTTCTTTCCTCGGTCTGCTGGTCGCTATGTACATTGAGTACAAGGGCTTCAGGCTAAAGAAAACATCAAGGAAAGCCTCTCTACTTATTACAAGCTCATTTTTTGGATTTAATTCTGCCAACTTTTTCTGAAAAAGTTCTTTGACTCCTTCATAATCAATCCCAGTCCCTTTGACGAACTCGTAGCAGATTTCCCAGTTTGAATTCATTCCCCTGCTTTTGCACTCTTGAACGAAAGCAAAAGGAATCCTTCTCCCCGCTAGGTCAAATGCCACTTCACTGGCCACTTTCCAGTACCGGTCCTCCTTGACCAGCACCCCGTCCATGTCAAAAATTACAGCTTTCATTCTAGTGTTCCTTTTACTCCTGCAATTGTGCCTTTCCTCCATTCATTCTTCTGAAGTGCTATTTTGAGCGCCTCTCCGAGTGCCCTGTACGTAGCTTCCCAGGAGTGGTGGGGGTCTCTGCCACGCTCAATGTTCACCTGCACAGTTGCTTTCATGCCCTGCGCAAGCCCTTCAAGGAATGCGACCAAGTCCCAGCACAGCATATCCTCAACAAGTTCAAGCCGCTCAATTTCAGGGCACATCTCCACAAACGAGTTTGCCCTGCCTTCTATGCTCACCGCTGCGAAAGCCCGCGCCTCGTCAATCACTCCATACGCTGCGCCGAACCCATTCACACCTTCTTTTGCTTTCTGTTCGTACATCTTGAGCAAAGCCCTGCCTAGCACTATTCCCAAATCCTCTGACATCGTGTGCGTGCTCCTGTACTCAGTTGTGTTCTTTATGCTCGCGTCTATGTTCATGCACAGCCGCCACGCTATCTGCTTCACTTGGTGGTTCAAAAAGTTCAAGCCAGTATCAATTTTCATATCTCTTCTCTGACCATCTTCCAAAACCACTTTTATTTCAGACTCGCTGGTCTTCCTTTTTTCCTCAATTTTCATTTTTCACCTCCAATCGAACCCCGCTGTTCTCAGCGGAGCCTAATATCTACGCTCTCCCTGTGCGCGTCCAAACCTTCAATATCAGCAATCGTGTCAACAATTCCTTTCAGCTTCTCAAGCCCGGTTTTGTTCACATACGAAAACTGCACGCGCTTCATAAATGTCTCAACGCTTACAGGCGAGAACATCTTGGCCCACTGACCGGTTGGCAATATGTGGTTCACGCCGCTTGCGTAGTCGCCAACAGCCACTGGATTGTAATAACCGAGAAACACTGACCCTGCATTATTTATCAAGGGCAGAATCTCTCTTGGGCTCTCCACCTGTAGCTCCAAGTGCTCCGGAGCATATTCGTTTGCAAAATCAACAGCTTCTCTTAAATCCTTGACAAGAACAACCGCGCAGTATTTTTCTAGCGCAGTTTCAATATACTCCTGCCTTGAACGCTCTTTCTTCTGCCTTCCAACTTCCTCCAAGGTTTTCTCAGCAATTTCCCTTTTCCAGGTTACAAGCACAGCGGCAGAATCCGGTCCGTGCTCTGCCCTTGCAAGGATATCTGCTGCAAGCCAACTTGGAGTTGCGCCTTCATCTGCAATAATCAATGCTTCGCTCGGTCCTGCTGGCATGTCAATCCCAATTTCCCCAAAGCACAGCAGCTTTGCAGCAGTAACATATGGATTCCCCGGCCCCACAACTTTCAAAACCTTTGGCACGCTCTCAGTCCCGTAAGCAAAAGCAGCAACTGCCTGCGCCCCGCCCATCTTGTAAACCTCATCCACGCCGCACAAATCTGCAGCAACCAAAACCTCTGCTAGTATTTTTCCGTCTTTCTGTGGTGGAGTGCACGCAACAATCTTCTCCACCCCAGCAATCTTTGCAGGAATCGCAAGAATCTGCATCACAGTCGGGAACGGGTTTTTCCCGCCTGGCACGTAGAGCCCAACACTTTCAATCGGAGTAAGTTTCAAACCACCTTCAATTCCTTCCCCAAGCTGAACGCTCCACTCCTCTTTTAAATTCTTCTTGTCTGCGCTCGCGAACTTTTTTGAATACTCAATTTGCTCTTTGATTTTTTCAAGAACAAGCGGATCTATCTCCTCATATGCTTCCCTAATCTCGTCCTCACTGGTTTTGAAATCCTCTATCAAAACCCTGTCAAACTTCTCAGTATACTTGCGAAGCGCTGTATCCCCATTTTTTCTGATATTTTTTATTGTTTCTCCTACACTTTCTTTAACAGAGTCAACGTCAGTCTTAGCTCGCATCATTATTGTTTTCGGGACTTCCCCCATCTCATAAATTTTCATTTTCAATAACCTCCCTGAGTCGCTCAGCAAATTTTACGTTTTTTTCTTTCATCCGCCTGCACAGCAATCTTGCTGAAGAGCTCAAAATTTTGTCAAGCACAACCAGCCCGTTCTCCCTCAAGGTGGCGCCCGTGCTGGTCAAGTCAACTACAAAATCGGCAATTCCTAACTTTGGAAGAATCTCAACTGCGCCTGAAACTTCAATAATCCTCGCTGCGATTCCCTGCCTTGCGAAGTAATTTGCAGTAAGCATGGGAAATGAAGTTCCAACCCTCACCCCTCTCTTTATTTTTTTCCCAGCCACCCCTGCCAAAATCAAGTCGCAGTAACCGAATTTCAGGTCAAGCAATTCTTTCAGCTCTAATCTGGACTCTTTCCAAATGTCATATCCTGTAATTCCCACATCCACAGCGCCCTCTGCAATATAGAGCGGAATGTCCTTTGCCCTGAAAGACTGCACAACAATATTCTCCCCCTCTACCTTGTTGCTCAGGCACCTCCCATTCTCGCCAAGAATCAAACCTGCCTTTTTTAAAAGTTCTACTGCTGGCTCTTTCAAACGCCCCTTATTTGGTATTCCTAAAATGAAGACACTCTGCTGAATTTTTCATTCTACTCTCCTACACATCTTAGAAATTGGCCTTCCCTCTTCTCCATTAGATTTTGTAACAACTAGTCCGTCTTCTGTAAGTTTCAAAAGAACAGAATCAGAAATCTCAAGCTCTTTCCGCGCCTTAAAAGGTATAACTAGACGGGACTTCGTGTCCAGTTTGCATATCCATGTGAAGATACTCACTTGCCATAATCATTACCTATGTTTTTCCCACTACTTTAAACTTTTTAACAGCTCGCTCTCCTTAACCAACTTCTGCTCTCCTGTTTCCATATTCTTAAGCGCAACCTTGTTCTCCTTCAGCTCTTTCTCTCCAACAAGAACCACGTAAGGAATCTTCTTCGCGTTCGCATAGTCCAGAACTTTTGAAACGCTCCTGCGCTTTGTGTCAAAATCAGTTTCAACCCCAGCCTTCCTCAATCCCTGCGCAATCTCAATTGCTTTCTCCCTGCAGTTAGGGAAATAGCCTACAAGAACCCTGCACCCGCCGCTTGCCTTGAGTTTCTCTTTAGTTCTCAAAATTTCAACAAGCCTGTCCACGCCTATTGAAAGCCCGGTGGCTGCAATCGCTTCTCCGCCTGCAGCTGAAACAAGCTTGTCAAACCTTCCGCCGCCCATAAACGAGCCAATCTTGGCGTCAGTTGCCTTGAACTCAAAAATCGTGCCGGTGTAATAATCCAAGCCTCTTACCATGCTCAAGTTCAGCTTGAGCTTCTCATAAATGCCATACGGCTTTGAAAGTGAAATAAACTCCTCTAGTTCGCCAAGCCCTTCCAGCGCAAGTGTATCTTTCAAACTTGGCTTTATCTTTTTCAAAACATCCTCCGGCTTCCCTTCCATGCTTATCGTGGCTATAAAGTCCCTTACCAAGTCCTCGTCAAGCCCTTTCTCAGCTGCTTCGCGCACAACTTCACCCTCGCTGTTCTTGTCCAGCTTGTCAATGCACCTCTGCAGGTCCACAACCTGGTTCTCCTTGAATCCGAACTGCATCGCAAGCCCCTTGAGCAGTTTTCTGTTGTTTATGATTATCTCATACTCCTCAAACTCAAGCGCAGTAAGAACAGCGGCTGTGCACGCAACAGTCTCAACATCTGCCTCTGGGTTTTTCGAGCCGAAAATATCCACATCCGCCTGCCAGAATTCCCTATATCGCCCTGCTTGCGGTCTCTCATACCTCCAAACCGGGCTGATTATGAATCGCTTGAATGGCTTTGTAAGCTGCGGGTTGTTCGCGATAACCCTTGAGGTTGGAACAGTCTGGTCAAACTTGAGCCCGAGCATCCTTCCTCCTTGGTCCTTGAGCGTGAATATTGTCTTTGCAATCTCGTCCCCGCCTCCACTCTTTGCGCTTAGCAGCCCAAGGCTCTCAAGCGCAGGAGTCCAAATCTCGCCAAAGCCATAGGTCTTGAAGGTCGTCCTAATAATATCAATAACATACCTTCTCTTCTCCATCTCCTCTGGAAGGAAATCCCTCATTCCGCGGGTGGCTTCAAATTTATCCATCTAAATCACCTGTAAAAAGAAGTGGGGCTTCGCAAGCGTAGCGAGCGAACGCCCCTGATTTTTGGTCAAGCTTTTTCCCCCAATCGCAAGGGAAAAAAGGTTGAATGGGGCCCAGGGCGGGAATTGAACTCGCGTCTGAAGATCCACAGTCTCCAATTCTAACCACTAAACTACCCGGGCCATTTTTTTCGCAAATCGGTCCGAAGTTTTCTTTTTGGTCAAACAAACTCGCGACAGCGAGTTGCTCAACGCGCTGTGCGCGTTCGAGCTTTTTCTTTTGTGAAAAGAAAAAGGTTGCCAATGAACTACCCGGGCCATTTTTTGCTTTAATTTTACAGCTAAAGCTCTTTAAAAATTTTCCAGAATCCAAACTAAGTGAAATCATTTCTCTAGCTGTGAAGACACTCACTTAGTTTCATTTGTAAGACTATCAGTGTTGTTCCCCGTATTTAAGGTTTTTCTTGCGCAAACTATATTAAAACCGCGTCCCATTCTTGAGCTATGGACAAATACGACATACTAATCGTTGGCTGCGGACCAGCTGGAATGACCGCTGGAATCTATGCAGCCCGCCAGGAAGTGAAGACCATCCTATTTGAGTCAAAGATACCAGGAGGGCAGATGGCGCAGACCCCGTTCATAGAGAACTATCCTGGTTATCCTGAAGGCATCGCTGGCACAACTTTATCTCAAAAAATGAAGGAACAGGCAGAGAAGGCCGGCGCAAAGGTCCTTATGGAGCCGGTAACCGAGCTCAAGATGGACAACGAGCAGTTCATACTCAAGACAGCCAAGGCTGAGTACAAGGCCTGGGTTGTGATTTTCGCAACAGGCGCAGAGCACCGCAAGCTCGGCATCCCTGGTGAGGAAGAGTTCCGCGGCAAGGGGGTCAGCTACTGCACCACGTGCGACGCTCAATTTTTCAGAGGCAGAACAGTCGCTGTAATCGGAGGCGGGAACACAGCTGTTGACTCAGCTCTCCTGCTAAGCAAAATCGCGAAGAAAGTTTATCTCATCCACAGGCGGGAGGAGTTCCGCGCTGACGCGGCAACGCTTAAAAACCTAAAGCAAAGCAATGTGGAGCTCATAATTAACACCGCCGCGCTGGAAGTGCTCGGCGGCAAGCTAGTTACCGGGCTCAAAGTCCACAACACAAAAACAAACGAGGAAAAAATCATAGAAACAGACGGAGTTTTCATAAACATTGGAGTAAACCCAGCCTCTGAAATGGCCGGCAAGATTGGCGCGAAGCTGGACGAGGAAGGTCACGTGAAAGTTTCCAGGGAAGGCGCAACAAGCATACCAGGGCTCTACGCAGCCGGTGACGTGATTGGCGGGACAAAACAAATCACAACTGCGGTGGGCAACGGAACAAAAGCAGCCCTGCACGCTGTGAAATACTTGGAGCAGAAAACAGGAATGAAAACTCGGGCTGTTGATTGGTAACTACTTCTGCCTAGCTTTTTCAGCCTCAGAAACTCTTCTAACCGCGAGCACGAATGCCGCAGTTCTCATATCAATATCATACTCTTTTGAAACAGCCCACACGTCGTGGAATGCCTTCTCCATAACTATCTTGAGCTTTGCGAAAACATCCTCCTCGGTCCAGTGCTCTCCGCTCTTGTTCTGCAACCACTCGTAATAGCTCACAGTCACGCCGCCCGCATTTCCGAGAATATCCGGTATCAAAAATTTCTTCTTTTCCCAGAGTATCTTGTCCGCCTCAGGAGTTGTCGGCCCGTTCGCGAGCTCAAGAATTATGTTCGCTTTTATCTTGTCCGCGTTCTCTTCCGTAATCTGGTTCTCCAGCGCGGCAGGAACGAGTATGTGGCAGTCCAGCTCAAGCTGTTCCTCGTCAGAAATATCTTTTGCACCTTCCAAACCAATAACTGAGCCGGTTTCCTTCTTGTGCTCATCTACTTTTTTCAGGTCCAAGCCATCTTCATTGACTATGCCGCCGTGCGAGTCACTGACTGAAATCACCTTGTAGCCGAGCTTGTCAAGAATCTCAGCCACGTGAGCTCCTGCGTTCCCGTAGCCCTGCACAACAACCTTGGCATGGGTCTGGCACTTTCCGCTCTGCTTGCACTTCGCAACAACCTCAGGCGGGCAGTTTGAAACGTGCTTGCACGCCTCGGTCAGGACAAAAACACCGCCCTTCGCGGTTGCTGCACCCCTGCCTTCAGAACCTCCCTGCTCAATTGGCTTTCCAGTGATAATAGCCGGCGTGTCCTTGCCGACTATCTTTGAGTATTCATCTCTCATCCAGTTCATTATCTTCGGATTGGTGTAAACATCAGGAGCTGGAATGTCCGTGTCCGGGCCTATGAACCCGGCAATCTCGCGCATAAATCCCCTGCTCAGGCTCTCAAGCTCAGTCTCACTCATTCCCTTGGGATTACAGGTTACCCCGCCCTTGGCTCCGCCGAATGGAACATTAACAACCGCGCACTTCCAGGTCATCCACGCCGAGAGCGCCTTGACCTCGTCAAGCGTCACGTTCGGGTGGAACCTTATGCCACCTTTCGTGGGTCCGCGCGCGTCGTTGTACTGGACGCGGTAGCCCTTGCAGTTTTCTATGCTCCCGTCGTCCTTCTGGACTGGAACGGAAACTTCATAAATCCTCTGCGGTGTCTTCAGAATCTCGTATATGCCCGGGTCTATGGGCTCGATGGAGTTAGCTTTCTCAAGCTGTTTTAGCGCGTTTTCAAAAGGATTGGATGTCATTGCTTAGCCTATTTAGATTGCCTCATATGGCGGTTGAGTTTTTAAATCTTTCTGGATTTTTCCTTTCTATTCAAATTATTCAGGTTTTTGCATAAATCGGCGTCAAATTACGCCGGCAAATTGTCCCGCGTTAAGTTTGTTATGCTGCGGGACTGCCAAGCTATTTGTTTGCCTTTGGTTAAATAAATGAAAATAAGATTGGCGCCTCCGGCAGGATTTGAACCTGCGACCTTCTGGTACCCATCACTTCGCTGCGCTTCGTGATGATTCACAAAGCGCGCTTTGTGATAACAGCCAGACGCTCTACCGCTGAGCTACAGAGGCACAACTGCAAATTCAGTTGACAAATTGTCCCGCGTTAAGTTTGTGATGCTGCGGGACTGCCAAGCAAGTCAAACTACTTTGCTATTTGCCCACTAAGGGAGCTATATTGGTAATTACTATATAATTTAAACCTTTTCTTATTCAAAACCCATACTTCTTACCCCAATTCTCAGGATCCTTATTCCACTCTTTCGCAATCTCAGCCTCTTTTTCTGTAATGTATTTTCGCTCAGCTGCCTCTTCAATCATTGAGCCAAAATCACAAAGAGCAATCACATTGCACTTCGCCTTCTCAAACGCGTCCTTTGCTTTCTTCATGTCATAGGTGAAAATCACAAGAACATTCTCAACAATCCCGCCTGCGCTTCGGATTGCCTCAACAGTTTCAATTGAGCTCCCGCCTGTGCTTATCAAATCCTCAACCACAATCACGGTCTGCCCGGTCTCAAGATTGCCCTCAACCTTGTTCTGCTTGCCGTGCTCCTTCTGCTTCCCGCGCACATAAATCATAGGGGAATTTTCAAGCTCAGAGAGCCACGCAGCGTGCGGTATCCCCGCGGTCGCTGTGCCTGCAATCACGTCAAAGTCAATTCCCTTTTCCTTAAGAGCCTCCTGCATTATTTCAACAATCCTCCTGCGCTCAGGAACGTGCGACATCAGCAGCCTGTTGTCAGTGTAAATCGGGCTTCTTATTCCGGACGCGTAAGTGTACGGCTCCTTCACGTTCAGCGTTACAGCTTTTATCTTCAGCAGAATCTCAGCAATTTCTTTTTTTGTCATCTTGTTTCATACCCCCTTTTCGCCTGCTCATACAACTCATTAACCGCAGCAACAGGATCATCTGCCTTGTAAATCGCCCCGCCGACAATCGGGTAATCAGTCCCCGCAGCTACTGCTTCCTCAGCTCCGCCGCCTTGAACTCCAATTCCCGGGCTCATTATTAAAGCATCGCCAATCATTGCCTTGTACTCCTTTAGTTTGTCCGGCTTATTTCCCGGAGCAACATAATATTTCACTCCGAGCGCGCTTGCTTTTTCAAAAACCAATTTCGGCGTGTCATCTTTCAAAAAGTCATTTGCCCCTGAGTGGGTCATTTCAAGCAAAACAATCGGCAGAACCTCAACTTCTTTCGCAGTATTAACAAAAGCGCTAAGCGTCCCCCCTCCTGCACCAAGCGGAACCGCGATGAAAGCATCAACTCCCAGTTTCTTGGCAAGCCTGACCTGCTTTTCAGTAATCGCAGGGATATCAGTACAGCCCTTCTGGTGGTCATAAATTATCGGCAGCTCAGTGTGCTTTCTGAGCTCATCAACCGCAACCTTCAGCCCGCACTCAAACGCGTGAAGCGAGCTAATCTTGTAAGCGGCAATCTTGTCCTCAACATCCTTCAGCTTCGCGACCAATTCCCCTGCCTCTGCAATCGGCAAATCCAGTGCTGGTATTATCGCTGGAGCTTGTTTCAATTCCATTCTTTCACCTCTCCATTTGATTATACAAACAACTTTAAATATTATCCTTCCCTACCTCCAGCTATGAGAAAACTCGCTCTCTTTGCACTTATTTTAATCCTTGTAGTGTCAGCATCAGGCTGTATCCAATTCCCAATGGAGGAACCAGCGGCAGAGCCATCTCCAGTAGAGGTTTCTGCGCCAGCAGATGAGTCAGAACCTGAGCCTGAATTTGAAGAGGAATACAACTACGCCTGGATAAACAAGGAGCACAATTACGGAATGTTCGAGACCAAGCTCATTGATATCGGCTATTTCACGCACCTTGACTCAACCGGCTCTGAAGTTACAGAGTTCCGCGCCTCAATTGAGGTCAAGAACGTTGGAACAGCTCCACTCACTTTCTACTCAGAGAACGCATACGTGCAGAAAATCCCGGACAAATACGAGATAACCGGCTGGAACTTTGACGGCTTAGATGTTGAGCCAAACGAGACGAGAACCGGCTATCTGCTCTTTAATGATGTACCAAAAGACCTTAGCGGCGAAGTGACTGTGTGCATAGGGACTTCAATCTCATACTCTGCTGTCCACGGAATGCAGATGCACAACCCGCACAAATACGAATTGGTGTTAGAATAAATGGCAGAACGCGGCATTCGGGAGTACGACGGAAAACTACTCCTGGCAAAATACATTAAGAATTCTTCAATCCCAGGCAAGCTCGTTCTTGTAACTCCTGAAACCAAGCTCGGTCAGCTCGGCGAAAAGAACCAGTGGCTCAAAAAGACCAAGCTTGTTGTAAAGCCAGACCAGCTATTCGGAAAGCGCGGCAAGAACAAACTCATCCTGCTCAACGCGAACCTAGCTCAAGCAACCGCCTTCATCAAGAAAAATATGAACCGCACAGCCACGGTTGGGAAAACAACCGGAGTTCTCACGCACTTCCTCATTGAACCTTTTGTGCCGCACGACGAAGAGTATTACCTCGCGATGAAGATGGACCGCGATGGCGATAATATTTACTTCTCAACAAAGGGCGGAGTTGACGTTGAAGAAAATTGGGCTAATGTGAAAACCACGAAAGTGCCAATCCTAGGCTCTTTGAGCAATGTGGATTTTAAAAAACTTGTCCCAGCCGGAGTTAAGAATCGAGAGCAAATAATCAATTTCATAAAATCAGTTTACAAAACTTTCACAGAACTCGGCTTCACATACATAGAATTCAACCCGTTCGTGTTCTCAGGCAAAAACATAGTCCCGCTGGACCTTGTCGCAAAGCTTGACGACACCGCGTTCTTTGAAAATGCAGCAATCTGGGGTGATTTGGAATTCCCAGCTCCATTCGGAAGAAAGCTTACGCGCGAAGAGCATTACATAAAAAAGATTGATGAGGATTCAGGCGCTTCTTTGAAATTAACAATCCTTAATCCAAAAGGAAAAGTCTGGACAATGGTCGCAGGCGGCGGAGCGTCCGTGATTTACTCAGACACAGTATGCGACCTGGGCTTTAGCAAAGAGCTTGCGAACTACGGCGAGTATAGTGGCAACCCGAGCACTGAGGAAACTTACAACTACGCGAAAACAATCCTGGACTTAATGACGCGAAACAACGGCAAAATCCTAATCATAGGCGGAGGCATCGCGAACTTCACTGATGTTGCAAAAACTTTCACAGGAATAATTCAGGCCCTGCGCGAGTACGCACCAAAGCTAAAGAAAAATAAAGTAAAAATCTACGTGCGCCGCGGAGGGCCGAACTTCAAGGAAGGCCTGGACAACATGCGTAAGCTCGGCAAGGAAACCGGAATTCCAATTAAAGTGCACGGTCCTGAATCTCACATGACTGCAGTTGTTCCAATCGCTCTGGGGGTTAAATGAGCGCCTCACTCTTCACAAAAGACACCCGAGCAATAATGTACGGCAACCGCGAAAACGCAATCCAGAGAATGCTGGACTTTGACTATGTCTGCGGACGAAAAAAACCAAGCATAGCAGCGATTGTGAACGAAACCCGCGCCGGTCTTCAGAAATATTTCTTCGGTCCAAACGAAATTCTCATTCCAATGTACCGCACAATCAACGAGGCAATGCAAAAGCACCCTGACGTTAGTGTGATGCTGAACTTCGCCTCATTCCGCTCAGCATACTCAACCACCAAGGAAGCCCTTGAGCACAAAAAAATCAAGACAATCGCAGTAATTGCAGAAGGAGTGCCTGAGCGCAGGGAACGCGAGCTTGCCGCGCTTGCGAAAAAGCTCGGCAAAGTAATAATCGGACCTGCAACAGTCGGTGGAATGACAGCAGGCGCTTTCAAGATTGGGAACACAGGCGGAACAATAGACAACATAATCGCCTCCCGCCTATTCCAGCAGGGCTCAGTTGGCTTGGTTTCAAAATCCGGCGGAATGATAAACGAGCTCTTCAACATTGTCTCGCACAACTCGGACGGAGTTTACGAGGGAATGGCAATCGGCGGGGACAAATACCCCGGCTCAACTTTACTTTCACATCTACTCCGCTATGAAAATAATCCAAAAGTGAAAATGATGGTCTGCCTTGGCGAAGTTGGCGGAACTGAGGAGTACGATATTGCGGAAGCACTCAAAAAGAAACAGCTCAAGAAGCCCTTGGTGATGTGGGTGACTGGAACCTGCGCGAAAATGTTCCTGACTGAAGTCCAGTTCGGCCACGCTGGTGCGAAAGCAGGAAGCAACAAGGAAACCGCGGACGCGAAGAACAAAGCCCTTGTAGAAGCCGGAGCAATAGTACCAAACTCATTCAACGACTTCGGGGAAAAAATACGCAAGACTTATGAACGGGTTTCAGGCAATAAGTACAAGGAGATTCCAATCCCTGAAAATCTTCCAAACGTTCCAATGGACTACAAAAAAGCTGTGAAAGAAGGCAAAGTAAGAAGGCCGACAAATTTCATCTGCACGATTTCTGATGACCGCGGCGAGGAAGCAACCTACGGAGACCGTCCGATAAGCGAATTCGTTGAGAAAGGAACCCTTGGTGAAACAATCGCCCAGCTCTGGTTCAAGAAAAAGCTTCCGAAGTACGCTAACGACTACATTGAAATGATTTTGAAAACCACAGCAGACCACGGTCCATGCGTCTCAGGCGCTCATAACGCGATAGTTGCAGCCCGCGCAGGCAGAGATGTTATGTCATCACTCGCTTCAGGCATACTCACAATTGGTCCAAGATTTGGCGGGGCAATCAGCGACGCCGCAATGTTCTTCAAGCAGGCAAAGGACGCTGGCACAAAGCCAGAGGACTTTGTCAAGGAAATGAAAAAGCAGGGCAAATACATCCCCGGCATCGGTCACCGCATCAAGAGCATAGGAAATCCTGACAAGCGAGTCACAGTGCTCGTCAAGTTCGCAAAGAAGAACTTCAAGTCAACTGAGTACCTTGACTACGCGCTCGCAGTTGAAAAAATCACAACCCAGAAGAAAGGCACGCTCATCCTGAACGTGGACGGCTGCATCGGAGTAACATTCCTTGACCTGATGAAAAGCACAGGTCAGTTCAAAGACGCTGAGATTGATGAAATGGTAAACACCGGAGTCCTAAACTCATTCTTCCTGCTTGGGAGGAGCATCGGCATAATCGGTCACATCCTGGACCAGTACAGGCTCAAGCAAGGACTTTACAGGCATCCGCAGGACGATGTCGCATACATGCACGATGAATAAACAAGCAATCACAAAAGCGAAGAACCATTTTGGAAAAGTTCTTGAAGAACAGCTCGCTCGAGTTGACAAGCTCAAGAAGGGGCAGAAGTGGACAGACTACAGCAAGCTTAACCCAATCATAATCGGCATAGCAGGCGGAGACGGAATCGGCCCGTACATCTGCAAGCCAGCGCGAACAATTCTTGAATTCCTGCTCGCGGATGAAATAAAGAGCGGCAAGATTGAAATCCGCGAGATAACCGGGCTCACAATTGAAAACCGCGCAAAAGCCAAAAAGGCAATCCCGGACGACGTGCTCAAGCAGCTCAAAGCCTGCCACATCATTCTCAAAGGCCCAACACTCACGCCAAAGAAGGGCGACAAGTGGCCGAACATTGAAAGCGCGAACGTGGCAATGCGCCGCGAGCTTGACCTGTTCGCGAATGTGCGGCCAATCAGCGTTCCGGACAAGGGAATTGACTGGATATTCTTCAGGGAAAACACAGAAGGCGCTTACATACTCGGCAGCAAAGGAATCAATGTAACAAAGGACCTTGCAATTGACTTCAAGGTAATCACAACCCAGGGCTCGGAGCGCATAATCAAGCTCGCATTTGAGTACGCAAAGAAAAATAAAATTAACAAGGTAAGCGTTGTGACAAAAGCCAACGTGGTCAAGGCAACTGACGGCAAGTTCCTTGACACTGCAGAGCGCATCGCGAAGAACTATCCTATGGTAAAATGGGACGACTGGTTCATAGACATAATGACTGCGAAGCTCATAGACCCGGCGCGGCAGAAAGAATTCAAAGTTGTAGTGCTTCCAAATCTTTACGGCGACATAATCACGGACGAGGCAGCGCAAATTCAGGGCGGGGTCGGGAGCGCTGGCAGCGCGAACATTGGAAAGCAGTACGCGATGTTTGAGGCAATCCACGGAACCGCTCCGCGAATGGTTGAGGAAGGCCGCGGCGAATACGCAGACCCATCAAGCATGATGAAAGCAACTGCAATGCTATTAAACCACATCGGCTTTGGGGAAAAATCCAAAAAACTTGACATGGCTCTTGACATCTGTGAGCAGTATGAGAAAAAACTCAAGGTAACCGGGCACAAGTCCGGAGCAACAGGCGCAAAATTCGCAGAGTACGTGATGAACACTTTGCAGGACCCAAAACTTGAGCAGAAGTTTAAGAAATACCAGGCTTAACCGTTATATTTCCCAAATGCCTTTGTAGCTCTTTTCCTCACCTTTCTAACTTCACTTACTAGTTTCTGCCAAACCTTCTTCGGGGAAACCGCAAAGTACGCATAGCACGGTCTTTCCTCCTCAATAGTGGTCCGCTTGATGTACCCGGTGTCCAGCATGTCCTTGAGATACTTTCTAATCGTCCGCTCGGAATAAGTCAGCGCGCCCTTCAAATCGGTAACAGTCATTGCTTTTTCAGAATGAAGCAGCTTGAAATAAATCGCAATCATCGCCGGTTCCAGGTTTATGAACTTAAAAATCTCGCTAAGCAAAACCTCAGGGTCTTCCTCTTCCCTGACTTTCTCGCTCAGCACTGAAAGCGTTTCCTTTGTCATATGTATAGCGGTATTAATTCTCCTTTATATACTTTTTTACCTCATCACATATGAAGCTGACGCTTCATACTAACATATATAAATAAATCTTACGGACATCACGCATGGCAAAATCCCTGGCTCAAAAAATCCTTGAAAAGCACATAGTGAAAGGCAAGTGGGAGCCGGACAGCGAGATTGCAATACGGATAGACCAAACGCTCACCCAGGACGCAACAGGCACAATGGCCTACCTCCAATTTGAGGCAATGGGTGTCAAGAAAGTCAAGACCGAGCTCTCGGTTTCTTACATTGACCACAACACGCTCCAGAGCGACTTCCGCAACGCGGACGACCACAAGTTCCTGCAGAGCATTGCCGAAAAGTATGGAATTCTTCTCTCAAGAGCCGGTAACGGAATCTGTCATCAGCTCCATCTTGAGCGCTTCGCAAGACCTGGCAGAACTCTCCTCGGCTCAGACTCGCACACTCCAACTGCAGGCGGAGTTGGCTCAATCGCAATCGGCGCTGGAGGTTTGGATGTTGCAGTTGCAATGGGCGGCGGGGAATTCTACGTGAAAGTTCCAAAAATTGTAGGGGTAAAACTCACAGGAAAACTCCCGAACTGCGTTGCAGCCAAAGATGTGATACTTGAAGTGCTCAGAAAACTCGGGGTGAAAGGCGCAGTTGGAAAAATATTGGAATACTACGGCCCAGGCATCTTAACGCTCACAGTTCCTGAGCGCGGCACAATCACGAATATGGGCACCGAGACCGGAGCAACCACATCAATCTTCCCCTCAGACAATATTACAAAGAAATTCCTTACTGCGCAGGGTCGCGCAAAAGACTGGCAGGCGTTGAGCGCAGATTCTGGGGTGAAATACGATGAAACAATTGAAATAAATCTCAGTAAGCTTGAACCTTTAATCGCAAAGCCGCACAGCCCAGGCAATGTTGTGAAAGTCAGCCAAGTCGCAGGAACCCCAGTCCAGCAAGTCTGCATTGGCTCCTGCACAAACTCATCGCTCAAAGACCTCAAGACAGTTGCTGCAATGCTCAAAGGAAAAACAGTTCACCCTGATGTTTCACTCACAATCAGCCCAGGCTCCAAACAAGTCTTAAATGAACTTGCTGAGACAGGAGAACTTTCCCACATAATTGCATCAGGCGCAAGAGTTCTGGAGTGCGCCTGCGGGCCTTGCATTGGAATGGGCCAGGCACCGCAAACAAACGCGGTTACAATCAGGACTTTCAACCGCAACTTTGAGGGCCGATGCGGGACAAAAAGCGCGAAAGCATACCTGTGCAGCCCTGAAACTGCAGTTGCCTGCGCATTAACTGGAAAAATCACAGACCCGAGAAAGCTCGGCAAGTGCCCTGATGTAAAACTGCCTGCAAAATTCACAATCGATGACAGAATGATAATCAAGCCGCCAAAATCCAATTCAAATATCAAAATAATCCGCGGCCCAAACATCAAGCCTCTCCCAAAAATGAACCCGCTCCCTGCAGTGCTCACAGGAAAAGTCCTTCTAAAAGTTGGTGATGACATAACCACAGACCACATAATGCCGGCAGGGGCAAAACTTCTTCCTCTGCGCAGCAACCTTCCTGCAATTTCAGACTATGTATTTGAGCAGGTTGACCCGGAATTTGTGAACCGCGCAAAGAAGAACAAGGGCGGCTTCATAATCGGCGGAGAAAATTATGGTCAGGGCTCCTCAAGGGAGCACGCAGCCCTCGCTCCAATGTACTTAGGGGTCAAGGCAGTGATTGCAAAATCCTTTGCGCGAATCCACAAGGACAACCTAATCAACTTTGGCATAATTCCCCTGGAGTTTGCGGACAAATCTGACTACAACAAAATAAAGCAGGGCGGCAAAATTGAAATCCTGGGCATCAAGGCGCATATGAAGAACTGTAGTGCAGAGTTTACAATAAAATACAACGGCGGGCCAATCAAGGTTAGGCATAGCCTGACCAAAAGGTTCATGCAAATCCTCCTGGCTGGTGGCAAGCTGAACTACACGAGGCAAACCGCCTGAGGCTTGCTCTCCCCAACAAAAAGCTTGCTTATCTCCATCATCACGAATCCCATGCTTGAGATGCCGATGATTTTGAGCCAGTCAACCCCAAGCAGAGGGACGGTTCCGAAGATTAACTGCAGCGGAGACCAGTAAATAACCGCCAGTTGTATGACTAGCGACAGGCAAACCGCGCTGAACAGCCACATGTTTGAGAGAGGATTAAGGTGCTTTCTTGAGGGGTACAGCGTCCTGCTACTCATTACGGCAAACATCTGGAACATTACAAGCGTTGTGAACGCCACTGTCTGTGCTTTGCCCAGGTGAATGTCTACGTATTGCACGAACATGAACAAAGTTCCCAGCCCCATTATTAATCCAAAGATAATTATTGACAGGAATACTCTCCTCGTAATCGGCTTCTCTTTTGGGTCCCTTGGCTTCCGTTTCATAATCCCCTCCTCTCTCGGCTCAAACCCAAGACCTAGAGCCGGGAAATTGTCAGTAAGCATGTTCATGAGCAGAATCTGCAGCGGCAGCAGGGGGAGCGGAAATGCAAGCATTATCGCAACAAACACCGCAGTTATCTCCCCTGTGTTGCATGAAAGGAAGAACCTGGCAGACCGGATTAAAGTGTTGTAGATGTTCCTCCCCTCTGCAATGGCGTTCACTATTGTGGCAAAATTATCGTCCACAAGGATCGCTTTTGAAACTTCCTTGGCCACGTCAGTGCCAGTGATGCCCATTGATATCCCAATGTCGGCCTTCTTCAGGGCGGGCGCGTCGTTCACCCCGTCACCTGTCATTGCCACAATGTGCCCACCCTTTTGCAGGATGTCAACAATTCTTAATTTCTGGATGGGCAGGGCTCTGGCAATAATCCTGACTTTTTCAATCTTTCCCTCAAGCTCGGCATCGCTCATTTTTTCAACTTCGTCCCCTGTGAGCACAATGTCCCCGCGCCTGAACAATCCGATTTTTTGGGCCACTGCCTTGGTCGTTAGGGCATGGTCCCCTGTTATCACCATAACTTTTATCCCCGCCTCCCAGCACTCCTTAACCGCCTGCCTGACCCCATCTCTCGGCGGGTCAATCATGCCTACAAGCCCGGCGAATATTAGGTCCTTTTCCACGCTTTCAATGCTGTACTTACTGGACGCTGGAAGCTCCCTGTATGCAAGGGCAAGAACCCGCAGCGCTCTTCCTGCAAAAGAATCGTTCGTCTCAAGAATTTTTTCCCTGTCCCTCTTTGTGAGTTTCCTCACTTTGCCGTTCTCAATTATCCTGCTGCACGAATCCAGAAGAAGGTCAGGGGCTCCTTTAACATAGACCTCTGTCTTCTTGCTGACCTCATTTTTAAATATGACGGACATTTTTTTCCTGTCCGAGTCAAATGGCAGCTCTGTAACAAAAGAGAAATTGCGGAGCAATTCATCCTCTTCAAGCCCTCCCTTTTTTCCAAGGACTGCCAAGGCGCCCTCGGTCGGGTCACCGAGAATCCCCCACTCGCCGCTTTTTTCAACCAGCTTTGCATTGTTGCACAAGCAGCCTATGCGCAGGGGCAGTTCAAGCTGCTCAGGGTCAATCCTTTTGCCTCTGGCGTAAAAACTACCTTCTGGCTCATAGCCGGCCCCGCTCACCTTGATTCGTTGGTCGCTGTAAAACATTTCCGTTATGGTCATCTGGTTTTTCGTTATAGTCCCGGTCTTGTCGCTGCAAATAATGGTTGCCGCGCCTAGGCTTTCCGCTGCGGAAAGCTTCTTGACGAGCATGTTCTTCTTTGCCAGCCGGTTTGTCCCCATTGACAGCCCGACAGTAACAACCAGAGGCAATGAATTTGGAATTGTGGACACGGTGAGCACCAGAGCCAGCAAAAGCATTTTTGCAACTGACAAAGTCCCCTGGATTGTGCCGGAGACAAAAACTATTGCAATAAGGACGATTGTTATGATGCCTATCTGCCTAGCGAGCTCTGAAAATTTCCTCTGCAGCGGGGTTTCAGTTTCTTTTGTTTCCTGCAGGGAAGCGGCAATTTTTCCGAACTCTGTTTTCATGCCCGTGCTGATTACAATGCCTTTCCCCTTCCCATACGTTACTGTGGTTCCCATAAAGGCGATGTTCTCCTGATCAGCCACTGAAGTGCCAGGCCCAAACTGCTCCGTGGTTTTGGCTGATGGTACGGATTCCCCGGTCAGCGACGCCTCGTCTATCTGCAGGCTTGAAACCTCCACGAGCCGCGTTTCCGCTGAAACAATGTCCCCTGCCTCAAGCAAAAGAATGTCCCCTGGCACGACTTCCCTTGCCGGAATTTTCTGCTCTTTCCCGTCGCGCAGAACCCTTGCCGTGGGGGCTGACATCCTTTCAAGGGTCTCAATTGATTTTTCCGCCCTGTACTCCTGAAAAAACCCAAGAACTGCGTTGAGCAGTATTATTATAAAAATTGCCACTGCCTCTATCATCTCCCCCAAGGCCAGGGACAGAACGCCTGCAAATACTAGCAATAAAATAAGCGCGTTTGTGAACTGGTTCAAAAAAATGTGCAAAACAGTTGCCCCAGTCTCTTTTTTCAGCTCATTTGGTCCAAACTCTTCCAGCCGCTTTCTAGCCTCTTGGCTGGTCAGACCTTTCCCAGAGCTCTTCAGGGTTTTGATTGCTTCTGATGCGCTTAAACTATAATATTCAGCCATTTTTCTGCCTTAAGGCGATGCTACAATAAACCAAAACGAATATAATATATTATCTGTTTGCGGACTGCAGACTTCAAAATGCTTAAATAGAACTGCCTATGACACTCTAATCAATGACACACCCAAAACGAATCAGAACGCATCCAGAACATCACCACAAGCGGAAGCGTGAGCATAAAGAAATCACGCTGCGTCGTGACCTTGGTTTGCTCCAAGCCACCTCTTGTGGGGTTGGCATAATTTCAGGCGCTGGAATTTACGTTCTCATCGGCTCAGCAGCCGGACTCGCAGGCAACTCAGTCTGGCTCTCATTCCTTATCGCATCCGTGGTTGCATTATTCACAGCTTTTAGTTACGCTGAACTTTCCTCAATTTTCCCAAAAGACGCGGGCGAGTATGTTTACGCAGAACACGCGTTCGGAAAAAAGCTCGCGCACTTGGTCGGCTGGTTGATTTTAAGCGCAGGAATAATCTCTGCGGCAGTGGTTGCAATTGGGTTCGGCAGTTATTTCTCTGCCCTGTTTGGAACTCCGGTTCTTGCACCAGCAATTGCAATGCTCGCAATTTTGTCATATGTCAATTTCATTGGGGTTAGACAATCCGCAAACCTCAACGTTATTTTCACAATCATAGAAGTCGGCGGTCTTATTGCAATCATCGTGCTCGCTCTCACCTCAATCGGCTCTGTGAGCTACACTGAAATGCCGAACGGCTTTCCCGGCGTGTTCAGCGCCGCGGCATTGATTTTCTTCGCATTCATCGGCTTTGAAAGCGTTGTAAAACTTTCTGAGGAAACCAAGAATCCTGAAAAAGTAATTCCTCAGGCATTGTTACTCTCAATTGCAATTACAACAATCCTCTATATTTTTGTAGGAATCTCTGCCGTGAGCGTTATGGGCTGGGAAAATCTGGCAGCATCAAAAGCTCCGCTTGCTGATGTCGCGGCATCTGTGCTTGGCACCAAAGCATTTCTGGTTCTCGGCATCGTTGCATTAATCTCAACCGCGAACACAGTTCTCATAACCCTTCTCTCAACTTCCCGAATCGCTTATGGAATGAGTCACGCCCGCTCACTCCCTTCAGTTCTTTCAAGAATTCACAACAAGCACAGGACTCCTTGGGTTGCGATACTCTGTATACTCATAATTTCAATCCTCTTCATGCTCGGTGGTGACCTAAACTTAATCGCAGAGCTCACGAACTTCACAATCTTCGTGACTTTTATCTTGGTGAACCTCTCGCTCATCGTGCTCAGGTACAAGTCGCACCATTATCAGGGCAAGTTCAGAGCTCCGCTTAACATCGGCAGGTTTCCAGTCACTGCCCTGCTTGGAATATTCATGTGCCTGTTCCTAATAATGCAGCTTCAGCGCTTCGTAATTGAAGGCGGCATAATTCTAATCCTAATCGGCTTTGTATTCTACAAGTGGTATGAGTTCTTTGAAAGCGTTGAGATAAAAGTTAGGTATAGGAAATAGCTACTCTGCTGAAGAAACTTATTTAAACCACCGAGCCCATTTGTAATCTAATGAACACAGACTCTGAAATTATCATAATACGATAGTTTTAGTGGAAACTGTGCTCCTTTTTTCAAAATTTCTGGGGCACGGTTGAGTATAAATAAAAGCGCGCCAAACCTGAGACAAATAAATGGAACAATTCAAGCCGCAGGAAACCGAGGAAAAGATTCTCAAGTACTGGAAAGACGGGAAAATTTTTGAAAAAGTCCAGAAGCTCCACGAGAAGGACAAGAAATGGTACTTCAACGATGGCCCGCCATACACAACCGGGAACATCCACCTTGGAACCGCCTGGAACAAAGTTCTCAAGGATTCAATTCTGCGCTACAAGCGAATGCAGGGCTACAGCGTCAGGTCCCAGCCGGGCTACGACATGCACGGCCTACCGATTGAAGTGAAAGTTGAAGAGCTGATGGGCATCAAGAACAAGAAAGAAATTGAAACCGGCGTTGGCATGGACAAGTTCATTGACAACTGCAGGAAATTCGCGCTTGACAATCTCGCGAAGATGAATGAGCAGTTCGCCCGGCTCGGCGTGTGGATGGACTGGGACAAGCCATACCGCACAATTGACGACTCCTATATTGAAGGCGCCTGGTGGGCGCTCAAAAAAGCACATGACAAAGGTCTTCTCTTCACAGGCCCGCGCTCAGTCACCTGGTGCTGGCGCTGCGCAACTGCGCTCGCGAAGCACGAGCTTGAATACGAAACAGTAACAGACTCTTCAGTTTACGTCAAGTTCCAGCTCCGCGGAAAAAAGAACGAGTATGTTTTAATCTGGACAACCACACCTTGGACGCTCCCGATGAATATGATGGTCGCGGTGCACCCTGATTTTGACTATGCAAAAATCAAAGTCGGAGACGAGTATTGGATTCTTGCAAAGCCGTTCGTAATTGCATTGATGGGTATGATGGAGAAGAAGTACGAGGTTGTTGAAACCCTGAAAGGCAGTGAACTGAAAGGAATTGAATATGTCAACCCATTCGCAGGGGACATGCCAGTCCATGAGGAAATGCACAAGAAATACCCGAACGCCTACACAATCCAGCCGGTCTCAGACGAGATGTTCTACGGTTTCGTAACTCTCAGCGCAGGCTCAGGTTGCGTGCACACAGCCCCTGGCTGCGGCGCAGAGGACTTTGATGTTGGCAGGAAATTGGACATTCCAGCATTTACAGTTGTTGAAGAGAACGGGGACTTCAACGAGCTCGGCGGGAAATACCAAGGCTGGAACGCGAGCAAGGACAACACGAAATTCATTGACGTTCTCAAGGAAAAAGGAATTCTCGCGATGAAAACCCCTGTTTCGCACGAGTACGCGCACTGCTGGCGCTGCAAGTCTCCGATTATTTACAGAGCCACAGAGCAGTGGTATCTCGGCGTTTCAAAAATGAAGGATAAGCTCATTGCGGAGAACAAGAAAGTCAAGTGGAGTCCGGACTGGGCTGGCGAGCGATGGTTCCGCGACTGGCTTGAGAACATTCAGGACTGGTGCATTTCAAGACAACGATACTGGGGCATTCCATTGCCAATTTGGCGCTGTGAGAACAACCACGTGAAAGTAATCGGCTCACGCGCAGAGCTCAATGCAGACGTGAAAGAGCTCCACAGGCCTCACGTTGACAAGGTAACATTCAAGTGCGAAGAGTGCGGCAAGGAAATGCGCAGAATCCCGGACATTCTTGACGTGTGGCTGGACTCAGGCGCAGCGACCTGGGCATCGCTCGGATTCCCAAAAGATGAAACGGAGTTCAAGAAGCTCTGGCCTGCAGATTTCATCACAGAAGGAAAGGATCAAATCCGCGGCTGGTTCAACTCTCAGCTCTGCCTCTCAATGGTCTCTCACGGCGTAACTCCTTACAAGAACGTTTACATGCACGGCTTTATCTCGGACGAGAAAGGCGCGAAGATGTCAAAATCACTTGGCAATGTAATTGAACCTTCTGAAGTAATTGAAAAAATCGGCTCAGAAGCCTGGAGGCTTTACTGCCTCGGAGCTTCGCGGTCTGGCGAAGACCTGCGCGTGAATTGGAAAGACATGGACGAGGCTTACAAAGCGTTGAACATTCTCTGGAACGTTGCGCAGTTCGCGAAATACATGGATGTTGAAGGCTTCAACCCAGAAGAGTTCAAGCTTGACACGAAAAAGCTCAAGCCCGAGGACAAGTGGATAATCTCAAGAATAAATACTCTAAACCAGCAGGTTACGCAGGCGTTTGAGGATATGGAATTCCCTGACGCTCCGCCGCTCCTGCGCGACTTTATGGTTGAGGATCTCTCGCGCTGGTATATTAAATTAATACGCGACCGAACCTGGGTTTCGGCAAAGGGCTCGGACAAGCTCACAGCTTTCAAGGTCTTGTATGACGTGCTCAAGCAGTACCTTATTTTAGCCGCGCCAATCCTCCCAATACTCACAGAGGAACTATACCAGGCAATTGTAAAACCTTTGGACAAGAAAGCTCCGGAATCAATCCACATGCTCAGCTGGCCAAAACCGGACTCAAAGAAAATAGACGCAAAGCTTGAGGAAGAAATGAAAATCGCGCGCAGCATTGTGGAAGCATCATTCTTTGCCCGCGAGGAAGCAAAAGTAAAACTCCGCTGGCCGCTCAAGACTCTAGCAGTTGAAGGTGATGACAAAGTCAAGAAGGCCTTGAAAACATTTGAGCAAGTCATAAAAACACAGGCAAATGTGAAAGAGCTCAAGGCAGGAAGCACAAAAGGAATTGAAAAAGAATTTGAGTTCGGCAAGCTCGTGCTGGACAACGAGCTCACCCCAGCAATTCTGGAAGAAGCGCTAGCCCGCGAGGTAATGCGCGCAGTCCAGGTGTTGCGAAAGAAGAACGAATTCAAGGTTGATGAGAAAATCAACGTCACATTCTCCAGTTCAGACGAATTTGCACGCAGGGCACTGAACAAGTTCCGCGAGGAAATCGTGCTGAAAGTCGGCGCTGAAAAGATTGATATAGCCGAACTACCAGTAAAAGCAAAAGTTTCCGGCGAGTGCAAATTCGAGGACAAGGAGATAAGCATTGGGTTTGACAAGGCTAAATAAAAGTTTGGGCCCGTGGAGCTCTCCGCACAGCGGCGGAGGGGCGTTAGGCCGCATCACTTTGGTGATGCTGCGGCCTTATCGGGTCAGTTCATCGGAAACCAAAACCATAGGCTAAATAAAAGTTTGGGCCCGTAGCTCAGCCTGGTGGAGCGCACGCCTTATATGGCTGTGTTCCGCACAAAATGCGGGCACGCTTGCGAAAGCGTGAGGTCTCGTGTTCGAATCACGACGGGCCCATTACAACTTCTCGCGAAGTTGACACGCGGTTCCGCATTACATTTGTGATGCTACGGAACTACCAAGCAAGTTGAACTAAATAGCAACCTTTAAATTCGTTAATGCATACTCCCTATAGCTTAAAGTTGCCCCGGTGGTGTACTCAACGGCAATCTTTTCTTTACGAAGAAAAGCTTGACCAAAAGAAAAGTACATTGCCTGGCGCACATAAAGTTGCCCCGGTGGTGTGAAGTCCAACCTTTTTGCTTCGCAAAAACGTTGACGAAAAAAGCTTTGTATCTCGGTGCACATTGGTAAAAACCTGCCCCGGTGGTGTAGTCCGGCCAATCATTCCGCCCTTTCAAGGCGGAGACTCGGGTTCGAATCCCGGCTGGGGCATTTCTTCTCACTTAAAAACCCTTAAATACTTCTGTCCTTTATCCTACTCCATGGGCGTTCCATTAACCTTTACCCCGGTCTGGTTCTCGGGCTATGACATAATATTTGACATAATTTCACTGCTTGTCGCAGTGGGCATATTCTACTTCAGCTACCGCGCGTGGAAAGTTATCGGCGCCAAGAGCTACAGCATAATGTTCTACTCCTTTGCGATGATTGCGTTCTCGTTCCTAATCAAGATTTTCGCGAACTTCGCCAGGTATTACAGCTCAGTCAGAGCTCCAATGGAGTCTGTGGTAACCGCAGTGACCTCGGCCAGCGTTGTGAACGTCTACTTGCTCGGCGTGTTCTTCTACCGCGCAGGCTTCCTGTTCTCGCTCGCCCTGCTCTTCTGGCTTACACTCAAGACAAAGGACAAGAGAGTGCTCGCTTTGCTGATGATGTTCGCTGTAATTTCAACCGAGCTCAGCTTCACATATTACAGCGTTTTCCATATGGTCGCTGCGGCGTTCCTGCTTTTCATATTCTCGTTCTTCCAGTACAACTATGCAAAGAAGAAGTCCGGTCCGGCTCTCCAGATTATGCTGGCGTTTTTCTTCATTTTGGTGAGCCAGGCCGCGTTCGTGTTCATGATACTTGAGCCAACGCTCTACGCGCTCGGAATGGTCGCACAGCTAATTGGTTACGGCATACTATTGTTTAACATAATATCAGTATTCAAAAGATGAGCCCCTCAACAAGACGAACCAAGATGGAAATCATTTATGACATGCTGGGCTCTATCCGCGCAAAAGGCGGCTCAATAAAACCAACTCACTTGATGTACAAGTCAAATCTCTCGCACAAGAAAATGATGGAGTATGTGAATGAATTGCTGGAAAAAACACTCATAACAGAAACTGAAACCAAAGAAGGCAAGAACTATGCAATAACCGAGGCTGGCGACGAGTTTATGGCCGAATACAACAAGTTGAAAAAGTTCATAGATGCATTCGGATTCTAATTCTTGAAACACGACACATTCCGCTTCGCGGAACGTGTGCGCTTTTAAATCACTGCTTGCGACAGCAATTTAAAAGAAAGAGTGCAACCGGAGGCGAACCTCCGGCCACTACCAGGTTTTCCTTGTGATGGCCCCTATAACTACCACAACGAATTACATTATCATTATTTTGGGGTATGAAGTGGTTTGTGAAGGGGTGGTATGGGTCTCTAATCCATATGAAAAGCAATTTTAAGGGGTTATTACATTAATCACTCTAAGCGGGAGTACCAAAGCGGCCAAATGGGTTGGACTCAAGAGAAATCTTGAGTGCTGAGAGCTCAGTGCTCGATGATTAAGACATCCAATGGCTTAGTGCCTTCGCAGGTTCAAGTCCTGTCTCCCGCATCATTCTCTCCTATTATTAACTTTAGTTCAAATTAAACCAAGAGAATGTTGCGTCTTCACCACTTCTCCACAACTTTTATATACTAGTATTCTTTATCATTTAATAATCATTATTAATAATATGAACTGCAGAAACACCCCGCAGAAGCTCAAAATCCTTGAATACCTCAAGAGCGTCAAGACACACCCAACTGCAGAGATGGTCCACGCCGCAGTGAAAAAGGAAATTCCCACAATCACGCTCGCCACGGTTTACAGAAACCTTAACAAGATGGCTGAGCACGGCGAAATACTCCGGCTTGAGATAAACAGCGAGTACCATTACGATGGGAACACCTGCGCGCACCAGCACTGTGTGTGCGGGAAATGCAACAAAATATGCAATTCATTCCAAGAGGAAATTTCAAGGCAGGCGCTAAAAAAATTCAGCCAGCAAGACTTCGCGGCGAACTGCGTCTGCATCATGTTCCACGGCACTTGCAAAAAGTGCGGAGGGCGGTGACTAAAATGCCAGAATGCGGATGCGGATGTGGTTGCACAACCAAAAAGAAAAAGAAGGTTACTAAGAAAAAGAAGTAAGGAGGTAATAAAATGGTAAAACTTTGGAGATGTGAAATTTGCGGAGACCCCTATATCGGAGAGTCTGCGCCGGACAACTGCCCTTTTTGCGGGGCGCACAAGAAATACATACTGGAAATCCAGGACGCGAAGGTCAACTTTGACGTTGAGCTGACTGAGAAAGACCAGGCAAATGTTGAGAAGGCACTGCAGGTTGAAGTCAGTAATGCAGCATTTTATTTCTGCGCAGCCGAGGATACTAATGACGAGGAAGGGAAAAAACTCTTCAAAGCTCTTGGCAAGGTTGAGGCAGAGCATGCTAGTGTATGGAAAAAAATTCTCAAGCTTGATGCTGTGCCGAAAGCGGACGACGAGTGCGCAGTAGAGAACAAAGAAAACCTTGAGAATTCTCACGCTAGAGAAACTCGCGCGATAGAGTTCTACAAGGCAGCGGCTGCGGAAGCAGACAACGAGCGCGTGAAGGAAATATTCACAGCTTTCATAGAAGTTGAAAAAGACCATCTTGAACTGTCAGAGGTGAGATTAAAATGACAAACCAAGGTGAACTCTACAAATGCAATATCTGCGGCAACATTGTGGCTGTAGTGCACGACGGAGTGGGCCAGTTGATCTGCTGCGGCCAGCCCATGGAACTCCAGGTAGCGAAGACCGAGGACGAGGGCAAGGAGAAACACGTGCCTGTGGTTGAAGAAGTTGGTGGAAAAATCCGCGTAAAGGTCGGCGAAGTGCCGCACCCGATGGAGGAAAAGCACTACATTGAGTGGGTTGAAATTATTGCAGACGGCAAGATGACAATAAAGCACCTAAAGCCAGGGGATACGCCTGAGGCGGAGTTCTGCAAGATTGGCGACAACTACACTGTCAAGGCATACTGCAACGTGCACGGGTTATGGAAGAGCTGATTTGCAGGGTTGAAAATTTAAAAGCGAACGATATAAGCTCGCAAATATCTGAAAGACTACAGGAGTTCAAATCGCTTGGGAAAAAATCAAGCAACGAAATTTTCAAAGAATTGTGCTTCTGCATCCTCACCGCGAATTACACAGCCGAGGGTGGGATTAGGATTCAAAAAGAAATTGGAGATGGCTTTCTAAAACTCAGCGAGAAACAACTAGCGAAAAAGCTCAAGGAGCTCGGTCATAGATTCCCAAATACAAGAGCAAATTATATTGTAAACGCCAGAAAACTCAAAGACAATTTGGTTTTAGAACGCGACTGGCTTGTACAAAATGTGAAGGGCCTCGGCATGAAAGAGGCGAGCCATTTTTTACGAAATATTGGGTATGAGAATTATGCAATAATTGACTTTCATATACTTGATTTGCTCGCTGTGCATGGCATAATTGAAAAGCCGAAATCGCTAAGCAGAACACGATATTTAGAGATTGAAGCCCAGTTGAAGCAATTGGCTGACACTCTGGGCATGAACCTTGCAGAACTAGACATGTATTTGTGGTTTTGCGAGACAGGAACGGTTTTGAAGTAAACTTTATATACCCCACCTTCTATATTAACAGAGCTTTTAATTTCTCGTTTACACGAGAACTCGCGGCCCTCTCGTATTTCGAAGGCCCTTAGCTACTGAAATCGGGGAGTGGCGACACTCATTCTTTCAAGCTGTGAGGGGTACCTGTCGTTCGCCTTCGGCGAATGACACACATGCATATGCCTTGGCGTATGCGTGTTGTATCAAGGCCGCGGGAAAAAATGTGAGGACTTTCTCCTTAAGGGGAATGAATCTGAAAAATTGGCCTGGTGAGAAAGAACTCTCCCATTAATTCCGGTTGATCCTGCCGGACCATACTGCTATTGGAGTTCGACTAAGCCATGCAAGTCTTCCGCAAGGAGGCAAAAGGCTGAGTAACACGTAGGTAACCTGCCCTAAAGCGGGAAATAGCCTCGGGAAACTGAGGGTAATGTCCCATAGGTTTTAGACATTGGAATATGCTTAAACCAAAAGCTTCGGCGCTTTAGGATGGACCTGCGACTGATCAGGTAGTTGGCGGGGTAATGGCCCACCAAGCCTAAGACCAGTAGGGGCAGTGAGAGCTGGAGCCCCCAGACGGGTACTGAGACACGGACCCGAGCCCTACGGGGTGCAGCAGGCGCGAAACCTCCGCAATGCACGCAAGTGTGACGGGGGGACTCCAAGTGTTTTCTCTTTATAGAGACAACTTTTGCCAAGTGTAAATAGCTTGGCGAATAAGAGCTGGGTAAGACGGGTGCCAGCCGCCGCGGTAATACCCGCAGCTCGAGTGGTATGGAGTATTATTGGGTCTAAAGCGTTCGTAGCCGGGCCTGCAAGTTTCCTGTGAAATCCGGCAGCTTAACTGTCGGGCGTGCAGGGGATACTACAGGCCTTGGGACCGGGATGGGCTAGAGGAACTTCCGGGGTAGGGGTGAAATCCTATAATCCTGGAGGGACCACCTGTGGCTAATGCGTCTAGCTAAAACGGGTCCGACGGTGAGGAACGAAAGCGTGGGGAGCAAATGGGATTAGATACCCCAGTAGTCCACGCTGTAAATGCTGCAAACTAGGTGTTGCATGCCCTTAGTGGGCGTGCAGTGCCGAAGGGAAGCCGTTAAGTTTGCCACCTGGGAAGTACGGTCGCAAGGCTGAAACTTAAAGGAATTGACGGGGGAGCACCACAAGGGGTGGAGCCTGCGGTTTAATTGGATTCAACGCCGGAAATCTCACCGGGGGCGACAGCAGAATGAAGGTCAGGTTGACGATCTTACTCGACTCGCTGAGAGGTAGTGCATGGCCGTCGTCAGTTCGTGCCGTAAGGTGTTCGGTTAAGTCCGACAACGAACGAGACCCACGTCGCTAGTTGCTAGCTTCCCTTTCGAGGGGGGTGCACTCTAACGAGACCGCTGCTGATAAAGCAGAGGAAGAGGTGGGCAACGGTAGGTCAGTATGCTCCGAATCCCCCGGGCTACACGCGGGCTACAATGCGCGTCACAATGAGCTGCGATGCCGAAAGGCAAAGCTAATCCCTAAAGGCGCGCCTAGTTCGGATTGAGGGCTGTAACCCGCCCTCATGAAGCCGGAATCCCTAGTAATCGGGCGTCACTAGCGCCCGGTGAATACGTCCCTGCTCCTTGTACACACCGCCCGTCAAATCACCTGAGTTTGGCCTGGATGAGGCGCCAGCACAGCTGGCTTCGAATCTGAGCTAGGCAAGGGGGGTTAAGTCGTAACAAGGTATCCGTAGGGGAACCTGCGGATAGATCACCTCCTAAGAAAGCACCACAGCTAAGTCTGTGGGCTAAACAGGGGGAGTCTTTTTCTCACCAGGTCACTCAATAATAATCATATTGGAGCCCGAGGCTGGGTTCATAAACTGGGCCCATAGATCAGTCCGGTAGATCGTCTGCTTTGCAAGCAGAAGGCCACGTGTTCAAATCACGTTGGGTCCATTCAAACTTTTCACGAAAAGTTTGACCAAAAGAAATTTCGCTAACGCGAAATTTGTGTGCCTCGCTTTGCTCGGCACATATCATAGTCAAATAAGCTGCATAATGCAGTAACGCCCTCTGATACAAGGCGTGTTCTTTAAAGAATTAAGTAGAGGAAACTCTATCAACGAGGTGAAATAAAAATGTCTGAAGATATAGAAAGAGTAATTGAATCATTTAGAGATGCACTAATCAAAGTAGAAAAAGATCTTACAGAATCTGAAAAGGATGTCAGAGATGCAGGGGAACATTTTGAGTCCCTTATTTTGGCATTGAACCGAACAGATCTTGCACTTACAGCTGCAGTCTCTCTAGAGAGCGATGCATTGGCATCTCATACTCTAATGCAGGCGCCAGATGCAGACAAGCTCCTTACTAAAATGGTCGAAGCAGCGAAAGCAGCAAAAGACCTTCACGACGACACTGCGAAGAAAATAAAAGATGTGGCTCGCCGGGTAATTGACTAAACATCACACCCAAATAATTGGGTGTCTTTCGAAGCTCACGCTTCGAAATCACAATCATCAATTCATTGATGACACAACTCCCAGATCTATTGGGGTGGGAGTGAAGAGGTTCTCGAGGGTACGGCTCCCGACAGCCCAATGCCCGATGACCGGCCTTACATTCCGTGCTTTAGTCTGCACGGGAATATGTAACATTGGTCCCGCATAGACGTAGACTTGGGTAGCTACACTAATTGGTGGATGACTTGGCTTAAGGGCCGATGAAGGACGTGGCAAGCTGCGATATGCTCCGGGTAGGCGCATGCAGCCTTTGATCCGGAGATTTCCGAATTGGACTTCCTAATATTGCATAATATGTGGTATTACTCCTTCGGGAGAGGGAACGCGGGGGATTGAAACATCTTAGTACCCGCAGGAAGAGAAAGCAATAGCGATTCCGTTAGTAAAGGCGATCGAAAGCGGAACAGGGCAAACTGAATCTGCACCCGTGAGGGTGTAGAGATGTGGTGTTTGGCCGGCGTCGGACTTGCGACTAAATAGAAGCTGCTGGAAAGCAGCGCCATAGAGGGTGATAGTCCCGTACATGTAAAACCGCAAGTTCTAGCCGATGTCCAGAGTACCGGTGGTTGGATATCTACTGGGAATATGGGAGTATCAACTCCCAACTCTAAAAACCTCTTAAGACCGATAGCGCAATAGTACCGTGAGGGAAAGTTGAAAAGCACCGTGAGAGCGGGGTGAAAAGACCTGAAACCAATTAGTCATAGTCAGGTGCGGCCTGAAAGGAATGTAGCTTATTGAGTGAAACTGCAGTGATGCAGCGGTAATTCTTTAAGCCAAACAGGGTCGCATTGTCCGTTTTGAAAAACGGGACAGGGAGTTTATTTTAATGGCGAGGCGAAAGCCATAGCGAAAGCGAATGTCCGCAGCCACTTCGTGTGGTCAGGGACTGAGTATAAAAAGTGCTTGTAGTCATTGGGATAAGACCCGAAAGCAATCGATCTAATCCTGGGCAGGGTGAAGTCACTCGAAAGGGTGATGGAGGCCCGCTACTGGTTCTGATCCTATTCGTTCAGGTGACCTGGGATTAGGGGCGAAATACCAATCGAGATTGCTAATAGCTGGTTCCTTCCGAAATATATCGTAGTATAGCCTGGCTCGAGTGTGATGCAACGGTAGAGATACTGATTGGGTGTTTAGGGCCGGAAACGGCTCGGCATCTTGTCAAACTCCGAATCGTGCATCCATGCAGACAGCCGGAGTGAGGGCACAGGGGTAAGCCGTGTGTCCGAGAGGGGAACAACCCAGACTGGAGTTAAGGTCCCTAAGTGTTGATTAAGTGTATCGAAGGGTGTCTTTGGCCCAAAACAGCGGGAAGGTTGGCTCAGAAGCAGCCACCCTCTAATGAGTGCGTAACAGCTCACCCGCCGAGGTCCAAGGCCCCGAAAATGGACGGGGCTAAATCAACCACCGAGACTTCAGACCTCTAACAAGAGGTGGTAGGAAGGCATTCCGTTTGGGCAGAAGGCTCTGCGTAAGGAGAGCTGGACCACTCGGAAAAGAGTATCCTGTCGGTAGTAGTAGCATAGTGTGGTGTGAATCCACATCGTCTAAAGGGCTAGGGTTCCTCGAAGATGTTTATCAGGCGAGGGTCAGTCGGTCCTAAGTGATGCCCTAACTGGAGCATCGCGAAAGGGAAACAGGTTAATATTCCTGTACCGTGGAGATACGTGCGGCAACGCAAGATATATCTCTGACATTTCTGGATAGGTTGTGCAGCTTTTGCTGTCTAACCGTTGAAATCCGGGGAGTCTCGTAATGAGGAGAACCGGATGAAAGCGGGAATGGCTCATCCTATGATGAGTTCAGCTGATTCCTGGGATCCATGAAAAGGAGATATGTAAGAATTCTTCATGTCCGTACCAAAAACTGACACTGGTGCCCCTGGGCGAAAAACCCAAGACGAGTCGGGATAATCCAATTAAGGGAATTCGGCAAATTGGCTTCGTACCTTCGGAATAAGGAGTGCCTGCTTTCCGTATTCAATATGGACCAGCAGGTCGCAGTGACCAGGGAGACTGGACTGTTTAATAAAAACATAGGGGGCTGCAAGACCGAAAGGTTGTGTACAGCCCCTGATTCCTGCCCAGTGGCGGTATGTCAAACTCCTTTACAAGGGAGCAAAGCACCGCTAAACGGCGGGGGTAACTATAACCCTCTTAAGGTAGCGTAATACCTTGCCGCTTAATTAGTGGCTTGCATGAATGGATCAACTAGGTCTCCACTGTCCCTAATTGGCACCCGGCGAACACGTCATCCTGGTGAATAGGCCAGGGACTTCTAGCGGGAAGATAAGACCCCGTGGAGCTTTTCGGCAGTCTATAGCTGTTATACGGCAGCGACTGTGTAGAGTAGGCGGGAGGCATCGATCCTTTGTCGTCAGGCAAAGGGGAGTCACCGATGAAACACCGCCCTTTCGCAACTGTGTAACTAACCTGGAAAGGAACAACTGTAGATGGGCCGTTTGGCTGGGGCGGCGCCCTTCTGAAAAAGCATCAGGAGGGCCCAAAGGTCGGCTCATCCGGGTCAGAACTCCGGAGCAGAGTGCAAGAGCAAAAGCCGGCTTGATATCATCCTTAACAGCAACGGATGGTGGTTCGAAAGAAGGGTCTAGCGAACCTCAGGTTTCCCTTGATGGGAGCCTGAGCTAACAAAAAAGCTACCCCGGGGATAACTGACTGGTTTCAGGCAAGAGCTCGTATCGACCCTGAAGCTTGGTACTTCGATGTCGGCTCAGTCCATCCTGGGCGTGCAGCAGCGCCCAAGGGTACGGGTGTTCACCGGTTAAAGGGCTTCGTGAGCTGGGTTTAGAACGTCGCGAGACAGTTTGGCATATATCTGCTAGAAGTGTTGATTGACTGCGAGGAAGGGGCTCCCAGTACGAGAGGAACAGAGCACCGCAGCCTCTGGTCGACCAGTTGTCTAACAAGGCATTGCTGGGCAGCTACGCTGTAAGGGATAAGAGCTGAATGCATCTAAGCTCGAAACCCACCTCAAAAAGAGTCAACACACGCTCTCCTAAAATAGGAGTTTGATAGGGTCGGGGTGTAAGTATGAAGCTTCGGCGACATATTCAGCCCGCGACTACTAAACGCGTGGTTATTACCCAATACATACTCTATGCGGGACCACTCTAAAATTTTTTTAGAATTGATCCAAAGTTGAGCGTGAGCTTTAACCAATGGCACTCAACTTACTCAGCAGTCCCGCCACAATGAATCGCCAGCAATATAAACTGTTAAAAATCTCTGGCGTTTCATTGTGCAGCATAACCAACGTCATGCGGGACGCTCTTCCTCCGGGACAAACTCGCGACAGCGCAAACGCACTGATGTGCGTTGCGCAACCCGCTTTGGCGGGTTTGTGAGTTGTCCAACCCACTACGTGGGTTTGGATCAGCCGGAGAATAACAATCTTTATAAACACACTCATACTTCTCTAACTACACAGTTTCTCTCTGAGAGATTGTTTACCTGGGGAGGTACAAATGAAGAATTTAGTATTGAGTTCAATAATGGTTTTGGTATTAGTTTTAACGCTTTGCGCTGGTTCTGTATCTGCGCAAATTGAAAGCTCTGTTCCCGCTACCGGTGTTGTGACTGTAACACCGCTTTCAACGTCGGCAACTGTCATACAACAGCAGGCATTCGGTTACAGCGCTGAAGTATTATGTTCCGGCGGTCTTTGCGGTGACGTCACTCTTACGCTGGACCCATACCCATGCAACGGTGGCTGCGCTGAGATTGAAGTTAACGGCCAAACAAGGTATATGGATTCCTCCCCCAGACAAGATTATACTGTTTTTCAGGATGCACGAGACAATTGCCTCTCCCTCGGCGGCGATATGGTCAACTTTGATGAGCATTATCAATGGCTGTACTGGTATCAGGAAGGCAGTTTTGACCTCCCTTATTATTCATATGACGATTCTGACTTCTGCGATGAAAATGCTGCAGAAGGAGAAAGTTCCTGCTGCGGCAAAGTAGGAGACGGCTTTGGATGGAGCGACTTGTACGAATGCGACTGCCACTACTGCTCTAGCCCATCTGAAACCTTCAACTCATACTACGGCTACGTTTGCGTCTTCCGGGACAAGGGGGTTGTGCCAATGAACGAGGGCGACCCGTTCTACACAACCACAGCAAACCCAATGACCTATGAAGATACTGCGTGCCTGGGTGCAATGGACACAGACGACACCTGCCCAGTAGCCTGGAATGTAATGCCAACTGGAAGCCACGGCACTTCATATAACTTCTATGTAATATATGCATCAGACTCAAACCCGGAGGAAACAAACTCTCCAACAATAGAAATCACAATAAACGATTTGGACTTTGATGACGACGGCATCCTAAATGAAAACGACAACTGCCAGAACACCCCGAATGAAGAGCAGACTGACACGGACGGCGACGGCATTGGAGATGCGTGCGACAACTGCGCTGAAACTGTAAACCCCGACCAGAAGGACACGAATGACAACGGCGACGGCGACCTCTGCGATGAAACCTCCTGCGGCGGCGAATTCGGCGGGTGCGAGTGCGGCGGAGTTTTGCTGGACAGTTACACTCTGGAAGATGACAGCCTAGAATACTGCTCCTATGAAGATACAGACGTAGCACTATACCTGGGTTCAAATGGTATAACGCTTGACTGCGATGGATATTCAATAGGGGGCGATGAAGGGGGGATAGGGCTCTACATGAACGGAATCTCAGGTGCTACAATAAAGAACTGCGAAATTGAAAACTTTGGATACGGAGTCTATATGGATTCTTCCTCAGGCAACACCTTCCAGGACAACACGATTATGTACAACTATTATGAGGGCATCTACATGGAGGACTCCCACAGCAATCTAATAACCGGCGGAGAAATCGGAGAGAACAATTACTATTGGGACTACGGTAGCGTATACCTTAAAAAGTCTAACAGCAACACCATAACCGGCGTCTATATGCACGACAACACATACAGCTCGATTTACCTGGACGAGAGCATCGGCAACACAATAGACAGCAATGACATTGATGAGAATTACAACGTATACTATGGAATCTACAACTACGAGTCAAACTTTACCACAATACAGAACAACAACATAACAGATGGGGCTGGTTATGGGATTGAAATTGACTACAGCTCTTCAGTGGATATAAAAAACAATTTCATAGACTCAAACACGTATTCTGGAATCTACATCTACGGTGAGGATGGCGACTACTCAAATCACAACATAATTGGCAACATTGTCACAAACAATGGTGCTAATGACTGGGGAAGCTACGACGGCATTGAGATTTACTACGAGAACAACATCCTTGTGCAGGACAATGTTATTTCTGACAACGGCTACAATGGGCTCACGCTGTACGAAACAAAAGACTCACGAGTCATTGGCAACACAGTTGAGAACAACCCGAACCATAACATTCGCGTAGCAGGTTATTATTCTGAGTTCAGTGGCAACAACCTCATTCAGGGGAACACAATAACCCTAGACAATGTTGAGGCATTTACTGGGATACGCGTTGGAACTGCAAACAACCAAATAATTGACAACACAGTCAAAGTGGAAGGCGAAGGATACGCCTATGCTGGCATATCCCTGTACAGCAACCACATGTCTCCAAACGGCAATTACTTTGAAGGCAACGATGTTTCTGGAGCATATTACGGGTTCTACAGTTCTGAAATAAATGACTTTATAATGAGCGAAGATTCCTACTACCAGAACGAGTATGGCGCTTACTTGGAGGACTCTGGCACAGGCGAGTGCGAGGCAGAGGAATATGAAAAAAACGCACTACCCGCAGCCCCATCAGAGGAAGAGACTGAGCCTGAGCCAGAATGTGACCCAGATGCCCGACCCACAATCCAAGACACAGAGATATATGAGAACTGCGAAGGCATAAGGCTCTCACAAAGCTCTGCAAACATTGAAAACACAAACTTCAATGACAACAACCCTGATGAACTTGAGTTCTGTGGGTACGTGGACGAAATGTCGTCACCAGACGCACTTGCAACAGCTACAGCAGCATATGAAAAGTACACAGAAACGGACGAGTATGACCCACACATTGAGGCAAAAGTCTCTGAGCGCAAGACAAGCACCCCGCCAAGAATGCGGGAAGAAGGGATGACTGGCTTGTATCTTGACTCTGATTCAACAGTCTACATGACAAACGGCGATTTCAAAAACAACGGGGACTACGGAATATATGATGAGTCCAGCAGGTCAGTCTACTGGTCAATTACCGAGCCAGTCACATGCGAAAACAATGATATTGAGATTGCAAACGGCTACATAGCTCCAATGGGTGGAAGTGTAACACGGAACAACTGCACCATAACAATTAACAATGAGCTAATCAACTTCAGCTCAGGGCAGGAGGGCTATGCATACTTAAATCTGGACACATCTGGCGGAAGTGCAACAATCGGCGGCAGATCAGCAGGGTTCTCAGCAGAAGTTCACACAAATTCGCCTTTCTACGGCCACATAAATGTTGGGTATTACAACCAAAACCCGGCTGCAGGAGTGTTTTCCTTGTCAGGACTTGGGCAGTGGCTTGATATTGAATTATCTGATGAGATTGACATCAGCTGGGTGCTTCTAAAGATTTACTACACTGATGCTGATGTTGCAGGCATGGACGAGTCCCAGCTTCGCCTGACCTATTACGACGAGGCAAATGGCGCATGGGTCACGTATGATGATCCAAACGGCGGAGTTAATATGGACGAGAACTATGTATGGGCTAATGCAACGCACTTCAGCGTGTGGGCTCCATTCCAAAAAGCGGCTCCAACCACAACTCCAATTGTAGGTGGAGGCAGTCCTTCTGCAGCACCTTCTTCAGCACCTTCAATGAATGCAGAGCAGACAGAAGAAGTAGTGGAAGAAATCCCAGCTCCTGAACTTGTAGTTGAGGAGACTAGGGAAGCGATTGTAGCTCCTGTAGAAGACGAAGGCGGACCAACTGGTCTTGCAGTACTCAGCAATGCAGCCCCTCAAATTATATCAGTTCTAATGGTTATGGGTCTAATTGGTGTGTACTTCAGGTACAATGGCAAGAATGTATTTGGGTCCAAGTCTAAGAAGTAAAAAATAGCGTGGCGCAGCAATCAGCTCTAACCAAAGGTAGTGGGCTTGCTCATCCGCGTTGCAGCATCACAAATGTGATGCGGGACAACTCTCGCCCGATTTTGCGGGCGGATCAATGGAACATCGCATCACTCTGCAGGACAACATAAGCAATTCCAAGGAACAAGAACAGCATAAGTGTTATTACTCCAAGCACACCTGAATTCAAAAAAGAAATCAGCACATTTGGTGTTTCCTTTTCATCAGTTTCAATCACTGGATTTTCATAGAGCCACATAACCACAGCTACAAAGACGAGCGTGATAATTAACACTGTGAGTATCTTACTCATACCTTTCCACCACACTTTTAGTGCCCTCCTATATACTTAAGCTTTACCAACAAAAAATTGTCAATTCTAACCCCAAACTAATTTAAATCCTGTAAACTATCCAATCCTATGTCAAAATGCCCAAAGTGCGGCAACGCGCTGAAACTTATCCCTGGAACTGAACAGCAGTACTGCGCTTTATGTAATTCTTACTTCACTTCAGAGCCTGAGCCAGAAGTCACGGGGCAGGAACCCGCACCACGGCTTGAACCTGCGCAGTCCAAGTATGCTCCTGATTCGCGTGAGTGGCTTCTCAAGGGCTGGGCAATCGGGAACGCCTACTACAACATCTACTTTGACCGCAATGGAATGCACGCAATTCGGCTTGACACAATGGGCCTCGGCAGGCAGATGTTCGCTGGTTTTCTCCAAAATGCTATGAACAAGGATATCAGAATCCACGCGCAGAACAAAGTCAAAGACAAAACTTATCAACAGCTTGTGGCCGAGGGCTACAAGACCGAGCTGGACTTCACTTACGACGAAATTGCGTCAATAAAAGTCAGGGGCTTAACAAGCAAAAAGCTCATAGTGCAAGGCCACGCGCGCAGGTACAAGTTCATCGGCGCGTACGCGTCAAGCAACCCAAAACAAGTTCTGCAGTCAATCCCATATCTCGGCGGGAAAGTTCTTTGAGGAAAGCATAAATACCCGCTTTCACACTAATTACGAGCCGGAGTTAGTGGACGGCTTACGGCCGCTTTGCGGCTGAGGAAAATCTTCCATCCACAGCAGTGTAGCCAGCAATGGAAAGCCTGAGAGGGTTTGGTGCTGTCACAGAAACGAACCACACCGTTTATACGCCATGAAGCTGAAAAGCAGAGATCTAACGGCTTGGATGAAACGAACAGTGCCTGCATGGATGCAAGCCAAATGTGCTTTCAATGACCGCTGATGAGAAAGCCGGTATGGTGCTTAGTAAAATGCCGTCACCCGCTTCACCGCGGGCACACTGAACCTCAAAAATTCAGAGTGCACAAACAGAAGAAGATTTACGACTGACTCCGGCACAAACTTTTTATTGGTGATATTTATCCAAAAAGTTTGATCAAAAAACTCGCTTCGCTCGTATGCTAAATTATATAGAGGCTTCGCCGAAGGCGAATGCCTCCGCTCTACCTCCGCGAGCAGGCGGAGTGATCAAAAAGACTCGCTATCGCTCGTGCAAAAAGCTTGACCAAAAATCTCGCTTCGCTCGACGCAAACTTTTTATTTGTGAAAAATGTCGGACACAAAGCGTCCGAGGCCAACGCGCTTCGCGCGTCTGGAGTTTGATCAAAAACGAATTGCTTCGCAATTCGGAGCTTCGCTCGTTATTTTTTAGTCCAGCAAATGCTTTTCTTCAACTCTTGAAACCAGAACAACGATGAGTATCAAAACGCCAAGTACAACGTGCGTGTATTCAAGCGACCACGCAACCAGCAATCCAAGTATTATGTAGAAAATTCCCTGAACTAGGCACTGAAACATTGAAACAGCTGACATCACGGTTGCACGCGTTCTAGACTCAACATGCTTGTTCATATAATTCCTGAGCAAAACCTCTCGCGCAGTTCCAAACCCTGCGATTATTATAACCAAAATCGTGGAAAGCAGAATTAGGCTTGTTAGTCCAGCCAGTATGTATGCTGCTGCGCAAATAATCGCGCTGAGCCTCAGGAATCTGAGCTTCCCGCGGAATATTTTTTCCAGCCTGTCCGCGCTGTTAATCACAACTATCTCAAAAAAGGTCATTGCGCTTACCACGAAACCGAGGTATATTAATTTCATCCCAAGACCGAGAAGCAGAGGCTGGTAAGTCCACACCACCAGAAATATTATCGTCCAAACCATTATCTTGTCAAAGGCAAGTATTTTCAAAATCTTGTGTTTTCTAAAATAATTAACTCCCTCTATCAATGTTTTGAAATAGTTCTCCTTTGAGATTTTCTTTACTATGGGCGGTTCCTTAAGCGTCAGAGCAACCAGGAACGCAAAGAAAAGCGGCACAGCCATTAACATCATTGAATACCGCAGCCCAATTGTGCCCGCGATAAAACTTCCAATAGGCCCGGCAACCAGTATGCCGAGCAGGAGGAAGCTTGTGTATCTTCCAAGAACTTTCTTAAAGTCTCGTTCCTTTTTCATTTTTTTTAGGGTGTCATACAAAATCGCCTCGTCCGCGCCTGAAATCAATGCGCAGCCAAGCGCCCATATTACTTCACCAACCATAAAAACCCAAATGTTCGGGATTGAAGCATAAATCAGCACTCCTGCTATAAGTCCGAGCATTCCCAGCGAGATTGAAATCTTCCTTCCAAACCTATCCGCAATCGCTCCTGTAGGAACCTCCAGAATGAAAACGCTTAAAATGAAAAGTGCCTGCAGCATCATTATCTGCATATAGCTGATTTTGCCCCAGTACATAAAAAATGGAATCATAACTCCTGCGAAGAAATGCATATTGGCTAGAAAACTCAAAAAGTACATCTTCCAAATATTCGCCTTGTAATCCATGGGCTGCAGTAAAACTCCGCTGTATAATAACTTTATTAAACCCCACGTACACAGTATATCAAGAATGGTGATTTTCTATGATACGCCAACCAATAGTATCCGTCCTTGGACACATAGACCACGGAAAGACTTCGCTACTGGACAGGATACGCAGCTCAACTGTGGTTGATAAGGAGGCTGGCGGAATCACTCAGCACATTGGCGCAACTGAAGTCCCGATTGATGTTGTGAAAAAAATCTGCGGCCCTTTGCTATTGCAGGCTGGAGTTGAGGTTACAATTCCTGGACTTTTATTCATAGACACGCCTGGCCACGCAGCGTTCACAAACCTGCGAAAGCGCGGTGGCTCAATCTCAGACATCGGAGTTTTAATCGTTGACATAAACGAGGGGTTCAAGCCGCAAACTTACGAGGCGCTTAAAATTTTAAAATCATACAAAACTCCTTTCATAGTTCTCGCAAACAAGATTGACCTCTTCCACGGCTGGCGATCAAACCCAAAAATTCCGCTTCTCAAATCTTTTAAGAGTCAGAGCGAGGACGTCCAGCAGAGAGTTGACACAAAAATCTACGAAATTGTTGAAATCCTGCACAAGAACGAGTTCAGCTCGGAGCGGTTTGACCGAGTGGGCGACTTCACGAAACAGGTAGGCATCATACCAATCAGCGCAAAGACTGGTGAGGGAATTCCTGAATTTCTAATGGTCCTTACCGGGCTGACGCAAAAATACATGGGTGAACAGCTCAAGGTTGATGTTTCAGGTCCTGGGAAAGGCTCAGTTCTTGAGGTGAAGCAGATGGAAGGGCTCGGCGCAACACTTGACGTGATACTCTATGACGGGACCTTGAAAAAAGGCGATACAATCGTTGTCGGAACAACCGGCGAGCCAATAGTCACAAAAATAAAAGCTCTCCTGCGACCGAACCCGCTACAGGAAATCAGAATCGGCAGCCAGTTCAAAAGCGTTGACGAAGCAGCAGCAGCTGCTGGAATCAAGATATCTGCCCCTGGAATTGAGAATGCACTCCCGGGTTCTCCTGTTATGGTCGCGTCAGCTGCTGAGCTTGAAAACGTGAAGGATGAAGTTCGCTCGCAGATAGAGGAAGTTCAAATCCACACAGATGACAACGGCGTGATAGTGAAAGCAGACACAATCGGCTCACTTGAGGCGCTTGTGAAAATGCTTCAGGACGACGGCATAGTTGTCAGGAAAGCGTCTTTCGGCGATGTTTCAAGAAAGGATGTTATGGAGGCGGAATCCGTCCGGAACGAAAACGAGCTTGATGCGGTGATTTTCGCGTTCAACGTGAAGCTGCTCCCTGATGCAAAAGCCGAAGCTGAAAAACTAAGGCTAAGGATTTTTGAGGGCGACGTTGTTTACGGATTGATTGAGGAATTCAAGCAGTGGAAGCAGGACCAGATGGACAAGACAAAGGAAGAACTCCTCTCTGAACTAACTATGCCTGGCAAAATCAAGCTGATGGAAGGCTGCGTGTTCAGGCAGTGCAATCCTGCAATCTGCGGTTTTGAAGTGCTTGCCGGCTCAATCAAGCCGAAGCAGGAGCTGATGACTAAAACTGGTGAAGTCATTGGAACAATAAAAGCCCTGCAAAAGGATAATAAAGCCATAGAAGAGGCCAAATTAGGCGAGCAAGTCGCGGTTTCCATAGTCGGGCCCACAATCGGAAGGCATATTAAAGAGAAAGATATCTTATATGTTCACGTTCCTAAGCGAGATATTAAACTCATTAAGGAAAAGTTATTTGAATCTCTGGGACCAGGGATTCTGGAACTGTTAAACGAAATAGAAGACATAATCAAAAAGAGGTGAATTTGAATGGCATTTAAATTGGTAATATCGGACCCAAAAACAGGAAAAACATACCAGAAGGAGCTTGAGGACGTCTCAGCACTCTTGGGCAAGAAGCTCAGCGAGAAAATACAGGGAGATACAATCGGTCTGCCTGGCTACGAGCTTGAGCTCACAGGCGGCTCTGACAGCGTTGGCAATCCAATGAGGAACGACGTATCAGGCGCTGCATCACGAAGGCTCCTGCTCTCTGGTGGGGTTGGTTTTAACCCACTCCACAAGGGCGAGCGCAGGAAGAAGCGAATCCGCGGCAGGACAATCAGCGGGGACATCGTACAGGTCAATATGAAAGTTGTAACTGCAGGAACTCCAGCGCTGGACAAACTCCTGGGCAAGGCGGAAGCTCCAAAGGAAGAGAAACCGGCGGAAGCTCCAAAGGAAGAGACTGCTCCTGTTGAGGAAAAGTCCGAATAAACTAATCTATTATGAGTGAAAAACAAGTCTGCAAACTCCCAGAGGTCAACATCGGATTAGTCGGGCACATAGACCACGGCAAAACCACTCTTACTGAA
>JBDRKL010000011.1:0-32750 GCA_043814055.1 archaeon | reverse complement strand
AATACGGTCAATGAGACCATCCTGATTAGAGTCAATGTAATTTGAAATTTGAGCTGGAGTTCTTGCGCTGGAATTAATATGATATAGAGTTATCAAACCCTGCGGACTCTCAGGAATATTCACAAAGGCCGAAATGTTAGTGTAATGAAAATCTGAATAAATTGTAACACGCTTTTTGCTGTCAGAAACTGTTTCTTCAGACATCTGCGGCGCAGGAGTCTCATACTCAACCTCAATCAAATCCGCAGATTCCTGAACCGTGATTACTTTATTCCCTGGCTCAGCGCTTGCGGCAAGCATTCCAGGCGCAGGAAGCTGAACCTTATCTGATGAGATGTCTGTTTTTATTTCGCCTTCAACTTTTCGCACTGCCACAACTGTTGCCTCATTCGGCACTTCAACCGCTGCGCTGGTTGCGCCAGAGTCAAGCTGGACTGTCCTAACCCAGCGGACGGGCTGGCCCACTGTGGCAGGAAGCTGAACAAGCTCTTCAGAGAGTGAGGCTGCTGGAGGCTCAGGAGCCGGTGCTTCAGGCAGAGCGAGCAAATCTCCGACTTCTTTTGCTATTTCCTCGCTGAACTTAGGTCCGGGTTGAGGTTCTGGCTCAACAACTGATTCATACCCGGTTTCACCACCCATAATAGTTGTATATCCGGCAAGAGCACCGCCGGAGTTTAAAACTAATGACATGGATAGCACGCAGAAAGCCAGCATAAAGATTAAAGAAGGAATTGATATGCCTAGATGGTAATCCTGCCTCACTTTTGCAACAACTTTAGGTGAGGACGCGTTGCCAACATACACTGCATTAACTTTTCCATTTTTGCCCCTAACACTTTTGTAGTAGTAGGGACCATATTTTTTGCCGTTTATGTAGACATATCGCTTGTAAACCATTTTGATTCCTTGTTTAACGTGTAGTGTAAAGATTTTTAAGACCTAAAAAATAGCAAAGGTCTTTTCAACAGTTAAAAATGTAGTGTAAAAAGATTATTTATATGTTTCTACTGCTCTACAGTCACTTGATTTGCTCTGCAAATCTCTGCAAAAACGTTTCCTTGTCTTTCAAGAGCACTTTTGCCCCTGACGCGTGCGCGTGCCCACCGCCTTGAGCACTCTTAAGACCTGCAATTGAAGCTTTTATCGCAGGAACAAGGTCAAAATCATCGCGCATTGTGCGCAAGCTCATTGAGAATTCATCATCCTCGGCTTCTGCAATTATTATTACCTTGTCTGGGTAATGAGTTTGGAGCTGATTAGCCACTGCGCCGCGCATCTCAAGCTCGGATTTCATTTCGTAAACAAGCAGTTTGCCTCCTGCGAGGAGTTTTGCCTCTTTTTTGTGCGCGGCAAGGAGCAAGTTGAGCTCTGAAGCAACTGTTTTTCCATATTCAACGAGCTCTTTGGATTTTAAAAGGTCGCCTGGACCATTAGCTTTGAGCAGGATTTGAACCAGGGAATCTGACTCACCAACCACGTCAGCTGCAGAAGCGAGCTCTGTGAGTTCATCAAAGTCAACTTTGTAATGTGACTTGGTTTTTTTAAGGAAATCAGCGCATTGCGGCTGGCCTTTGTCGCCTATTACACCTATTGCTGCGATCCAGTCATTGTCCTGGGTTATCTTGTAGCAGAGGTATGATGCTGGTGCGATGTGCGTGTCTGGGACTTCAAAGAGGTGCGGGTTGAGCAAGAGTGCGTTTCCGAACGGAGCATCGCCCCAGACTTGGTGGTGGTCCACGACCATTACGTTCATTTTCTGGGACATTTCCACTATATCACTGCGGGCTTCACCACCCAAGTCCACAATTATCAGGTTTTTGGCATTTTCTTTTTCAATTTCTCGGCGCAGGTTCGCGTGGATTGTGACATCATTGGTTACGATGGGAACTGCCTTGACTTTTTTGAGCATTAATACCGCGCTTGTGCAGCCATCCGGATCGTCGTGGTGCAGAACAACGGTTTTGCCCTTGAGTTTTGAAATGAATTCACGGGCGCTTGTTGCTATTAAGAGCTCAGCGTATTCCTGCTTCTTTTTGTCAGACACTTCCCAGCAGATCAGGCCCTTGTTCGGCTGGCCGTAGAGTATTTTGAATCCGCTTGGCGCAAGGAAATAAGTAGCAATTGCGAGCAAATCCTCTTCCCCATCAACTAAAATTCTTGAGCTTTGCGTGCTAAGAGCCTGCTTTATCGCGTTCCAGGCTCCAAGCGAGATTACCCCAGCTGGATTTTTCACGCGCAGGTCTGGCTCGCCGAGCTTTTCCTGAACTTCTTTGGAAATTTCTCCGCGTTTTATCTTGTAGTCAAAAATCGCGAGCGCAGGAGTGATTCCAACTTGGGCGAGTTTGAGGTTTGTTTCATCCCCTACTGCGATTAAGCGCTCTGGAATCAGGTTTTTGAGCCCTGTATCCTTTATGAAATTGCCCTGCGGCTTCTTGAATTCCGCAAGGGCTTCTTTTGCAAGTGTGAAATCAGATATCATCCTGTGCCTCCTTGGCTGCGATTATGTGCGAGCAGTAGCTTCCTTTCATCGCGAAGTACGTGCAGTCGCAGGTCCACGAGTTCTTGCGCTTGTCAAACCGCACTTCGTGCTCCTCTTCAGTTCCAGGGACCTTGTAGTAAACCGCGGTTTCGCTCTGGCACTCTATTTGCACTGAGGATTTAAGTGTTTGCGCTTTCGCGAGCCGACCCTTGTAAACTTTCTGGTTCAGCTTTGCCTTTGCAGTGTCAAAATCAACCGCTGAGCGCACTTTGAAAAACGTTAGAAGCTGAGGATCCACTTTCATCAGCTCGCCCACAGGAAGATAATTTACCTTGTCCATATTGAGCAACGCAGCTTCAAAAGAGTAGCGCTCGTCATTTATCGCGCCAGCCACAGCCTGAAGGGTAGGCTTGACCTTGTAGAAGGCGTGCGTGGGCTCCAGGGCGCCGTTCACGTAACGCGGGACTATCGCGCGGTTCCACTCCTGTGACCCCATCAGCTTGATTGCTTTTGGGTTAAGGAAAGGCATATTGGACGCTGCAAGGAAAACCTTGTCGCACTGGCAGGCTTTCAAACCTGTGAAGAACTGCGTAATCGGGTGGCTTCGTTCTGAGTAATCGCAGAGCACATCTTCCATTATGATTTTTGAATACTTTGCCTGCGCCTCTGGCGAACTGGTGATTACGAAAATCTTGTCAAAAACCTCGCGCAATTTGTAGAATGAAATCTCCAGGAGCGTGTCGCCGTGCACCTTGAGCAGGGCATTTTCGTCTGTTAGGAGGATTGCGGTGCGGAGGTTCATCAATACTGATTTAGCGGAGAACTACATAAAGATTGTGCAGAAACTGCATAATATATTATTTTTTCCAAGGAGTTCTGCAGCCACGGCAACTGAAACAGAAGTTTTATAAACAACAACACGGAGTATCATATAAAATAATGAAAGAGAACCCCCCATTAGAAAAACATGACTTAAAGGATGCCCCGCGGGATAATGGAGGCTGGCCCCAAGTGAGGCTACCACTAACTTTTTTATTTGAGAACACCCACCTGTGTGAGATAAGGAAGAGCGTTTATGACGAGCTGATTGGCCACTGGAAGTCTAATGAGGAGCGGGAAGGAATGCTATATGGAAGATTTAGGCAAGACGGCAAAAAGAAGGTCTGGACCATTGAAGGCATTTGCGGCTTTGATAGCAATAAGGTCAAGAGATTGTTCCTGGCATCAGGGGAGCAAAATGTCCCGGGAAAGCTGAGCAGTGGAAAGGAACGAGTAGGTGATGTAAACATGATTATGAAAGACCTTATACAATCAGGATTCAGCCTTGAGGAATACGCAAAAGTATGGAGAGCCAAAAACCGCTATTACTGGACAAGGCTTAAAGAGCAGGTAATCGAAGGCAGAAAGAAAAAGAACACCTTTTTGTGGAAGAAGGGGGAAAAGCTCAGGAAGAATGGAATGCAATTTTTTGGCTCGTTCCACACGCATACGCACATACCCCTTCAGCCAAGGCATTTGATACCGCCTATTGAGCTCGTTTCCCTGCTGGTAGGGAAAGGGAGGCCAACTGGATTGGAGGGCCCTATAAACATAGCGGATTATTACTGCTGGGGGGCGCAATTGATTTATATGCAAATGTTCAGAGAACAATTAGACTTTAACACTGGGAATTACCTGACTGCCATATTCAGGGACCAGCCACATGGAAATAAAATGTGGGTCATGCCATTTGCCTTGCATAGATACAGGTCTTGGAGAGGGGGTCACAAATACAGGCTTGGGTTAGTAACGAACACGCACATAATTAAGGACACGTAAAATAGTGAGGCTCTGACACAATCGCAATGCTTATATGCAATAAAACTAATTTAGCGCGCATGGATGAAGAGAAAAAGCATCTGTTTGGCCTCATAGACAAGTACAAGCCAGAATCAGATTACTTGGCTGCACTGAACATAGAAATTGGGCAAGGCATACTTGATTCCTCCTTTGACAAAATTGCAGGACTTGGAAAAAAAGTTCTGTTCTGCACTGGCTCAGGCTCCATGAAGCGGCTTGGGTTCTATGACAGGTATATTGAGCTATTTGATAGAGCTGGAATTGAAGTTGTTGAGCACTCAGGGATAAAAGCGAATCCAACTCTGGAGCAGATTGAGGACGGAGTTAAAAAAGCAAAAGAAGAGCAGATTGATTTCCTGCTGGCACTGGGGGGCGGCTCCATAATAGATACTGCAAAGGCGATATCAGTTGGAATTTTCGGGAGCGTTTGGGACTTTGTTGAGAAAAGAGCAACAATAAAAAATGCACTGCCAATTGTGGCAAATTCAACTACCTCAGGAACAGGCAGCCATGTAACTCCATATGCGGTAATCACAAATTCCAGGACATTTGAGAAGAAGACCCTGAAAGATGACCGCCTGCTCCCAAAATTGTCCATAATTGATATTGATATAACAAAGCACGCCCCGCCTTATTTGGTTGCAACAACCGGCTTTGACGTGCTGTGTCACGCCTTGGAGGTCTACACAAGAAGCGACTGCACAAAAATTGCCGAAGAGTTTGCGCTCAGGTCGCTTGAGCTTATAAAAACACACCTTGTGAACTCTTTTAACAACAATGGGATTGAACATAAAACTGGTATGGCCTATGCTGATGTTTACGCTGGAATAGCGCTTGCCATACTTGGAACCCACGCAGCACATGCAATAGCACATCCAATGAGCGGCCGATTCCCAGAAATAACCCACGGGCAGGCGCTAGCATATATTATGCCAAAAACAGTTGAAGTCCACATGAGGGACGGAGATGAAGCAGTCAATGCAAGGTTTAGAAAGGCTTCTGAAATTCTTGGGGGTGCGGAAAACTGCGCAGATACGCTGAACAGCCTTGTAAGGGAGCTTGGTCTAGACAAGCCAGTTGTGGCACTCAATGATGCTGACCTTGACCTAATAATAAGCGATACGCTTGGATATAGGATGGGCAGTATAAAAAGAAGCCCGTCTGAGATGGGAGAAAAGGAGATAAGAGAAATAGTTTACGAATCCCTGAAGACCCGGTAGTGAGAAAACCAACGTGCACTTAATTAGCTTTCCTTGAATATCCAGAAATTGTCTTTTAATATTCTGTAGATTGACAACACAGTTACTACTGCCATTAGGTACATAGAACCAAGAGTTATTTTAAAGAACATTTTGCCAAGCGGTGCAGTCCAGACAGCTGAGAGCTCAAAAACAAGGTAGAGCAGCATGAATATGATGGCAATTGCCTGCAGAGAGAACTTTGCCTTTCCGAAAATATTTGAACCAACAACTTTCTTTGAGGACATTGCAACACTTCTAATGCCAGTCACTATGAACTCTCTGGCAACAACTATTACTGCAATCCAGGGCGGTATGAAGCCAAAGTCAACAAACACTATCAAAGGCAGTGCTATCATTATTTTGTCTGAGACAGGGTCAAGAAAGTTCCCAAATAGGGTCTTAAGATTGCGATCTCTTGCAATTAGGCCGTCATAGATGTCGGTTAGTATCATGAACACAAATAGAAATAGCACAGCGATTCGCAACTCAAAAGAAGTCTGATAGAGGAGGAAGAAGAGAGGACCGCAAAGAACCAGTCTCAGCGATGTCAGCTTATTGGAGAGATTCATAGAACAAAATAACACCCGATGCTTAATAAGTTTTCCATGGAATAAAAGTAATCAATTAATAAACTTATTACTTGGTTTAGGCCTTCTTTTTTTCCTGAATTTTCTTGACCATTCCAACTAGAACAAAATAGAGGCAACTGACACATAGACAAATCACAGCTAGCGCCAGAGTTAGTGTAGTTCTAACATAAAAGCCAAGCACTGCAACAATTAAAAACGTAAATGCCCGCCAGGATAGCGCTTTAGGAGTATAGTATTTCGCAAGCCGCTTTGCCAGCGGAGTTAATGGGTTGGATTTTTTAGAAACCATATCGCACTTATTATGAAATGTTCACTTATAAACTTTTCATTTCCATGGGAACCATAACTACCTGAACTTTGAAAGGAGCAGATTAAAAGAGGCTCTAAAGATATCTGAGTAGGGGGTTGACGCGCCTTTCCATGAGGTTTTTCCTTTTTTAATTGCATTTAGGGCAGAGTCTACTGAGTCAATGTTTTTGTTGAATATGGTTAGTGAATTTCCGATTTCCTTGAGTGAGTGAGCATCACTTCCAGCAGTCATGCCAAGCCCAAGCTCTTCTGCAGCTTTTAGAGACTTTGCATTTCCACCACAGCGGCTGTTGAACACCTCTATGCCATCAAGTTTGAGTGAGTATATTTTTGACTTGAGGGCGTACATGCTGTTGAATGGGTGGGATGCTACTGCTATCCCGCCTGCGCCATGAATAAGGTCTATGGTTTCCTCTGCCGTCCTGTTATGTGGTATGAGCTCCTCAACTCCATATGCAAGCATATGCCCATTATTTGTTGACACCTCAATGCCTGGAATAAATAGTATGCCGTGTTTTTTTGCGCTCTTTTTTCCAGACGTTAAACCCTGCACAGAATCATGGTCTGTTATGGCTACTGCGCCTATATTTTTTTTAATGCATTCTTTTATGATTGCTTCTGGGTCGGACTCACACGCAGAGCCCCAAATTTTATTTATAGAATGACTTGAATGCACGTGAAGGTCAGCCTGCATTTTAAATCACCCGCTGTACAATCACATAGTTTTTGGTGAAAGAGAGCACAAGAATAATGGTTAAAATCAGCATTAATGGCTCTATGAAATTTATGTTAAACAGGGAATAAAGAAAAAATGCAAGGTATACAAACAATCTTGGCCTGAATGAGTACATAATTGGTTTATTCCGAGAGTTTCTCAAGCATACCAACACACTATCCCCAAGGTATAGGAACACGTAAAGGGCAGCAAGTGCGCCCTTTATCGAATCGTGGTCAGTAATCGCAATTCCGCCAAAACCTCTTTTTATGGCAAAGTCGACTATGTCACTCGGTTTTGAAACAGAAGAACCGCCAAAAGAGGAATGGGAATACTGTGGATGAATATGCATATCCATAATCATTTGTCTAAACAACCCCTCAGAACTATAGTGTCGCGCACGACCATAACCACCATAAGCAGTGAGAACACTAGAGCTGCGAAGTCAAAGAGGTTAGCGATACCAAGCACATAGAACAGAATCATGAAATAGAAGTAAAACCGTGGAAGAACAGTCCAGTTGCTTGTTTTGTTAAAGAAACTGCGCATGTAAGATGTAACATAAATCAGTGCGTACAGGAACATATACATCACACCCAGAGAGCCCATGAGCAGACCCATATGGACTAGAACCATAACCACGAAGAGGTTTATGAAAAGATCTACTACAGCGTCAACGAAGATCCCAAAAATAGAATCCTTCTTCTGATAGCGAGCAAGACTGCCATCCAAGCCATCTATGACGTAGCTGACCATGAGGAGGAAAAAAGCAATGAACATATCGTACATCAAAAAGACAGCAGCAACAGCCCCGAATAAAAGAGAGAGCATAGAAACCATATTGGGAGTAACTCCCATTTTTGTGAGTGGTTTGAACAGAAACTTGAATAACGTGTTCTTTACGATGTAAAATTTGTCGTATATCTTCTGCTGTTTATTGCCCTGCATAGATATCTTTGCCATATGCACTCAATGCCCAGAAGAGCTATATATAATTATCCTTAGAAAGGATTAAATAACTCATAAAAGAGAATACCGGTATGAGTCGCCGCGGAAAAGTTGATATTAAAAAAAGGCTTCAGGAACCAGCAGAGAGCTTTACTAATCTGGACATGGTGTTTTTGGACAGAAAAACAAGAAATTCAGGATATATCCTTGGAATAATAAAAACAAAAGTAGTTAAATAGCGCCCAAATTACACGTGTAATTAAAGACGCCTAAATGCTCTCAAAGTTTGTACATTTTTTTCTGAACCCTTTTAATAAAGCTAATTCGGTCTTGTGTCATGAAAGTTCGCATAAGTGCCTTGATATCTATACCAATCGGCTTCATATACTTGGCATGTCCAAAGAAAATCTTTTGAGCAAGGTACATCGGCGCAACGGTTTGCTTTCCCGGCACCTTAAAGTCATACTCTTTGTATTCGCCGTCTGTTTCATACTGGGGCAGTTCTTTCATCAGAGGTCTTAAATGCCCCACAGTCATAGGATTTACTTTCATCAATTTTGAGCAGAAATGATCGCAGGATATCATATCATTTGAGCCTATGAGCATATTTGTCTTGAGTGAGAGCCCTAAAGTAGGACCAAGACCATGCATTGAAGTCAGGGCATCTACAATGATTAAATCAACAGGCACTTTTGTTGCGAGCGCAATTAAAAATTTGTTCAGGCCAAACCTATGACCTTCCCATTTCTCGTCGCCCGGTAGTAGCCCGTACAGATTTTTTATCGAGAATGACACTCTCGTTGCGTTATGTGTTTTCAGTTTTGGCAGATTCACAATGTGGTCTGCGTCAAGCACGGGCTTTGGGAATTTTACCGGCCTAAAACCGTCAACTAGTTTCATCTTCTGCATCGGACATGTATTCAAATTAACGAATTTAGCCCCGTTTTCCTCACAAAGGGAATAAATGTTCAGTTGGTCAAATGTCTCTTCGCTGATGAAATGATTTGCTCCTGCCTCACCGACTGTTACTTTATAACCTTTCTCTACGAAGGATTTTATAAGCAGGGATATCAATTTGGGGTCTATGGTTGCCCCGGTATCAGATGTTTCGCTGCACACAAGGTTTGGCTTTATAAAAACTTTTTTTCCCTTGAAGCTGTCAAAAACGTCAAGACTATTAAAAATATCGTTAAGTGGTTTGCGCCCAACAGTCTTTACAGTTCTCACCACCACTTTTTTATGCATAATAATAATTGAATTATCTCAGGAGGTATTTAAAGTTTTAAGTATTTATACAAAAATAATTAAATAACAAATTATAATATCGTTTAATGAGTTTGAAATCTTTGGGCTACAGAGTTGTTGAGCCTTACAAAATTGAAGTTGGCGAGGATGTAAAAGGGCTTGTCAAGTGACTGTTAGAAGTCATTGGCACTTATTATGAATTAATCCTTAATAAGGTTTTTATAAGCTGGTAAAGAAGGAAGTAGCATGAAATTATTTGGAACTTCAGGAATACGCGGAATCTATGGCGAGGAAATAACAGAAGAGCTCGCCTCCAAAGTTGGCTCGGCGCTCGGCGAATACGTGAAAGAGGGGCTTGTCGTGCTGGGACGGGACCCTAGGAACAGCTCGCCATCGCTTGAGAAGGCAGCTGCCTCAGGATTAGCTGCGAAAGGAATTAAAATTAAGAGTGTGGGGATGGTTCCAACCCCTGCTGTTGCTTTTGCAGCGCGGGAGCTTAAGGCAAAAGCAGGCGTGATGATTACAGCATCGCACAACCCTGCTGAATATAACGGCATAAAGCTGTGGAATTCAGACTCAAGCGCGTTTGAGCCTGAAAAAGAGCGAGAGATTGAAAAATTAGTTCAAAAACAAAGTGGAAATTTAGAGAGTGTGCCTTTTGATACTATTAATATTATTCCAAAATACACTGAAGCTTTGAAAAACTCCGTGCAGATTGAAAAGAAATTTAAAATCGTGCTGGACTGCGGGCATGGAGCAGCGTGCCCAGTTTCTCCAGAGCTGCTTGCGGATTACGGCGAGGTAACTGAGCTTTTCTGCGAGGCAGATGGAGATTTTCCTGGGAGAAAGCCAGAGCCATCTGGTGAAAATCTTGGCGAGCTGAAAAAGAAAGTTCTGGAAGTTGGCGCGGATATTGGAATTGCGCACGACGGGGACGCGGACAGAATTGGAGTTGTTGATGAAACCGGGACTTTTGTTGAGCGGGACGCGTTGCTTGCGCTCTTTGCCAAGAACGCGCTGCAGGACAAGAAAGGCGTGGTCGCGGTTCCAATTGATACTTCAAAAATGGTTGAGGATGTTATTGAGCAGAATGGCGGATCTGTTTTGATGACGCGGGTTGGGGATGTTGATGTCGTGGCGAAGCTAAAGGAGCACAAAGGAGTGTTCGGTGGGGAGCCGAGCGGCTGTTTCATATTCCCGGATGTTCACTTGTGCCCGGATGGAATTCTGGGCTCGCTGAAGATTCTTGAACTGCTCTCAAAGAGCGGGAAGAAATTGTCTGAGCTGGTTGCTGAGCTTCCGAAGTATTACACGATTCGCGAGACAATCCTTTGCGGAAAGGAAGAACTACAGGAAAAAGTGAATTCACTTTCTGAAAAGCTCAAGTCGCTCGGCGGAGAAGTTAATGAGATTGACGGCCTGCGCGTTGATTTTGAGGATTCGTGGATTTTGGTCAGGGCTTCAGGCACAGAGCCTATGGTAAGGATAACTGTTGAAGCGAAGAGCAAGGAAAAAGCCGAGGAACTGCTCAAAACAATCCAAAACTTTTAAACACTGGCAAAAAAGTAACATACACGAGCAAAAGCATGCCAAAAACTAGGACAAGCCCCATTACCCCGGTCATCAGACCGGTCATTTCACCAAGTTCTTTCTCGTGATGCCCTGCCATTTTATTTTGATAGTCACGCTCCATATATAAATATTAGCTCAGGCGCAACTATTAAAACCAACTAGCTCAATAAAACTACTATGGTTCTGGACAAGCTCGGCTCATCGCTGAGGGACGCTCTAAGGAAAATAGCCCGCTCCGGCTATGTTGACAAGGAAACGCTTGAGAGCACTGTGAAGGAGATACAGCGGGCGCTTTTGAGCTCTGATGTTAACGTGAAGCTTGTCTCGCAGATTTCTGACAACATCAAGAAGCGCGCGGCTGATGAGAAGCCCAAGGCAGGGTTCAGCAAACGCGAGCACATAGTAAATATTGTTTACGAGGAGCTCACAAACGCGCTGGCAGGAGAGTCAGATGGGCTGAAATTGAATGACAAGGGACAGACCAAGATTATGCTCTGCGGCCTGTTTGGTTCAGGCAAAACTACAACCACAGCAAAGCTTGGCAAGTATTTGACAAAGAAAGGACTCAAGGTTGCGCTTATCGGAACTGATATTTGGAGACCAGCGGCGTTTGAACAGCTCAAGCAGCTCGGCGAGGAAGGGAATATGCAGGTCTACGGCGGCGGAAAGGACGCGATGAAGGCGCTCAAAGAGGGGATGAAGGCGGCAAAGGACGCGGATGTTGTGATAGTTGACTCTGCGGGCAGGGACGCGGTGGACAAGGAGCTCACAGCGGAGCTGAAGAAGCTGAACAAGGAGCTAAATCCTGACGAGAAGATTCTTGTAGTGCCAGCTGACTTGGGGCAGAAAGCCGCTGAGGTCGCGAAGGGCTTTGAGGAAATGGTGGGCATTGATGGTGTCATACTTACAAAATTAGAATCAAGCGCAAAGGGCGGCGGAGCTCTTTCCGCGTGCGCTGAGCTTAAAGTTCCAATTAAGTTCGTCGGGCTCGGCGAGCGCATCGGGGACTTTGAGGAGTTCAACCCTACAAAGTTCGTTTCAAAGCTTCTCGGAATGGGCGACCTTGAAACGCTCGTGAAGAAAACCCAGGAAATTTTTGAAGGCGCGTCAAAGGACCAAATGGAAGCAATGATGAAAGGCCGCTTCAACCTGAAGGACTTGTACGCGCAGATTCAAAGCATGAAAAAGATGGGTCCGCTCAGCAAGGTTATGGAAATGCTCCCGATGGGCGTTAATATCCCAAAGGACCAGATGAACCTGTCCCAGGAGCGGATGGAAAAATTCATTTGGATTATGGACTCAATGACCCCACAGGAGCTTGAAGAGCCAGACGTGATTGATGGGGCACGGGTTCAACGCGTTGCAGCAGGCTCAGGAAGAAGCGTTGAAGAGGTTCGCGCGCTGATTAAGCAGTACAACATGACCAAGAAGCTCGTGAAAAAGTTCGGCAAGAACAAGCGCAACATGAACAAGCTCATGAAGCAGATGGGCGCGGGAAAGATGCAGGGAATGTAGAAACTTTTAAAAACCACTTAGTTTTATGTGTATTCTATAGATTGGGAAGTAATTAAAATGGCAAAAAAGAAAGATTCAACCACAAAGAAGATTAAAAAACTCAGAATGACTGAGGTGGAGTTCATAGCAGGCGGGCTTATGCTCGTAGCGCTCATACTTTTTGGGATTATGCTGATAGGCGAGACTGTTGTGCCTGCTGAGCTGGGGGACACTGTAGAGGTTGACTACTACGGCACGCTTGACAACGGCAGCAGGTTTGACTACGGCGTGGTAAATGTTACAATTGGCTCAGGGGATTACTTGCCTGATTTTGAAAACGCGCTTATTGGGATGATATCTGGAGAAACAAAGACCATAAAAATACTTTCAGAGGATGCGTACGGAGAGCGCAGCCTGAACAATATGAAAATAATATCACGGGTCAAGATACTTGAGCGCGAGCAGGAAGTTAATTTGGACGTGCTCAAAGATTCCATAACAGATGGAGAGTTAGGAGTTGATGAGACCCTCAAGATAAGAGGCATATATTGGCCTGTGACAGTTATGGAAATTGACGAGAAAAATGGCACAGCGATAATAAGGAATGACCCAGTGCTTAACAGCCTTTACATACCAATCCAAGTCGGACTGCCGTGGACCTGGAAAATAATTTCAATTACAGACGATGAAATAGAAATTAGTTACGAGAACATTAAGATGGGTCAGAAGATATGGGACGGCCAGTCCAGCACTGTGCTGGATTTCACTGAGAAAAACATATTATTGGATATGAATCATCCGCTCGCAGGCGAAAACCTGACTTTTGAATTGAAGGTTCTAGCCATAGAAAAGGATTTTGAGTAAAGCAAACCCATTAGGGATTACTTCTTTTTCTTGCCTACTTCCTCTAGCTCAAAGTCGTTCTCCTCAAGGTAGCCGACCACTGTGTCAAGGTCCTTTTTCTTCCAGCCGTCGGTTTCAAGTGATTCCAGGATTTCAGGAACTTTCTTGCCACCCTTTACCTCATAGCTTATGTATCTGGCAAGGCGCATCTTTTCAGAGTCAAGAACAGTTCCGATAGGCACTGGTATCTTTTTCTTAACAAGCCGGAACTTGAATATCTTACGTATTGCCTTTGGCAGATTGAGTTTTTCAACTGGGTATGCCATGAAGAGCACTATCAATGAGGTTATTATGGCTGCAAGGACGAGTATGCGCGGGTCAAAGAGCTTTTTAATTATATTCATCAGTATAGGCGGGATTTCAACCGGCTTCTTCGGTTTTTGCATACCCTCAATTGCGAATGTAACCATTGCGGTTGCACTGGCCTGGTTCTCAATGTCGTTTACGCGGACATTTATGTCATAAGAGCCGCCAGGCAAGTTCTCAGTGCCGTCCAGCATGACCTCAAATTCATCACCTTCACCAACCTTTAGGTCAAGCAAATTCGGGCTGAACTTTGCCTGCACTCTGGAAGGCAAGTCGCTGAGCTTGAGCTTTATCCCCTCAAGGTCAACATTACCGATGTTTTCAACATAAACCGTGAATTTGCCGTTCTCAATATTGCTCGGCTCTATCTTGAGCCGCGGAAGTGGGACAAATACACTTGAGCTACCTCCGCCACCGCCACTAGGAGGAGAAGTTCCGTTGGGCGTTACTGACAATGCTATGTCATAAGTGGCGATTTCATTTGAAAGCGTTGAATTTGTTGTTGTGCCGGCTGTGTAGCCGGTTGCAGAGGCAGAGAATACGTGCGTGGATATGTTTGATATGTTTGAAAGGTTGCCTGGCTGGTATTCAACATATTCAGTATCTAGATTATATGGCCAGGAATTAGTTGTCCTGCCTGTCGCGCTTGCGGACGTGGCAGTCCACTCAATACTGCTGTCGCTTGCGGTTGAGGTCACGCTTGCGCTCAGATTGGCGCTACTGTCTGCATCATAAACCCTGACAACGCTATACCACTTAGCTGTTATGTTTGAGGTGTCAGTTATGTTAGTTGTAGACCGGTTGAGTGTCATATTTACCAGATGGATTGTGCTGGCGGTCTGGGATATTGCTGACATGTTATTAGAGCTATCAATATTCATGTCGTATACTATCAATTCTGAGCCAGCCTGCGCATAGAACACTGAGATGTTTGTTTGCGTGATATTGTTCCATCTGATGCGAACAGCACTTCCATTTGTCATGTTGTTCGCGCGCACCGCGTAGCTGCAGTTTGTGAGCGTGTTGTTCTCAAATATGTTGCCCGAGCCGCGGAGCAGGTCGGCGTAGAAGCATGAGATACCATCGTAGAACGTGTTGTTGTAAATTGTATTGTTCTGGTTGGTATAGGATGCATCAGTGAGCTCAAACCAGAACCCGTAGCTGCTGAACTTCACCATGTTGTCGTGGATTAAGTTGCCGTGGGCTTCGTCGTATATGTCAAGTCCATTGTTGGTTTCAAGTGTGTTGTTATAGACATCATTGTTGGTGGTATTAATCAGGACTATTCCAAAATTGGTAAGGTTGTCATAGAACGTGTTGTAGCGGATTGTGATATTGTTTGCTGCGTTTCTGACCATTATGCCCACAAGAGAATTTGTGTAGAATAAGTTGTTTTCAATATAGCTGTCATTGGTTTGCCTGTAGTCAACTGCCCAGCGGGAGCTTGAGAAGTTGTTCTGGGACACGTTGATGTTTGTTGAAATCTGGGTGACTATGTTATACACGCCGCCGCCTGTGAAATTGACAAACGTGTTATTGTGGATAGTTACATTGTCAGTTTCGCGGGCTGAAATAGCGCTAGGAGTTCCATCATTTGACGAAAACGTGTTGAACGCCACTATTGAATCGTTGCTTGAATTGTAATAAACGCCTGTATTGTGAGTGTCAATCACAGTGTTGTTCCAGAAAGTTATGCTTGTAGATGACTGGAACCAGGTCTCGCCTTCCGTGGCGTAAGTATAGGTATCATCCGTGTTATTCCAGAATGTGCAGTTGGAGATATTTATGGTATTTGCAGACTCAACATAGATTCCATAATCCAAGTTATTGTAGATTGTATTGTTGGTCAGATTGTTGAAATTTGAGGAGCTAATGTAGAAACCAACCTGGGAATTGTTGAATGCCGTGTTATTTGAGAGTATATTATAGGAGCCAGGAGATGAAATGTTAAAGCCGTGAATGCTGTTTGAAGCCACGTAATTGTTGCCTATCGTATTGCTACTGCCCTGAACCTGAATTCCATTGCCGCTGTTTTCACTCACATTATTGCCGGAGACAATGTTATTGTCTGTGCCTGAACCAATGACTATGCCAGTGGAAGTGTGGTTGTAAATCAAGTTATCATAGAACATGTTGCCGTCCATCACGGAGCTCAGCATAATTCCGCGCTGGCCTCCGGAATGAAGCGTGTTGTTCGTGAAATTGTTTGAGCCGGATAGGCCCTCTATGTAAACATTGTCCAGAGTGCTGTTATAAAACGTGTTGTTGTAGAAGCTGTTTGAACTGCTTGCTGAGATGTAAGCACTGTAGTTGTAGTCGTGTAGTATGCAGTTTCGGATTATAACCTCGGTGTAAACGCCACTTAACAAGATTCCATTGCCTGAACCGTTTCCGAATATTGTTGAACCATTGCAGTCGAGATAGATTGAATTTGCACTTATTGTAAAAGCGCCTTCGCCATTTGAAACATTTGTATTCACGCTCTGGCCAGCGCAGAGCGTTGTGTTTGAATTCACGTAGTATGGAGTTGTGCCGTTCGTAAGATTTACGCAGGAAGTGATCTCATTAGTTATCGGCAGGTAATCTATGTTTGAACCACCAGGTATGTAGTAATCCAGAATGTCACCTATACCATCGCCATCATCATCAGTTCCAGTGTAATTGCTGTAGAAGTTTCCGCCGATGTCCACCCCGCCGATTATGTTCGGACCAGTCTGCTGCGTAGTGTTCCAATCATTTGTGCCGGAATCATATGTATTTTTAGTGTTGTTGAAATAATTATTGTAGATTGTATTGTCAGTGGCCTCGTTGGAAAGCTTTATCCCAGCCTGGGTATTGTCGCTCACATTATTGTTAAAGACTGTAGTGTTATTTGTATTCCAGAGGTAGATGCCCCACAAATTGTTGGAGAAATTACCCCCAGATATATTATTGAACGTACTATGATACATTTCTATTCCGCGATAGTTGCCAGATGAATTTACATTCGTAAAATTAGAATTATCCACAAACGACGCATCTATGTTGTTGTTGTTCAAAGTTGCTGAGCCTGATATATTGACATTGAGGAGTATGGAGTTATCCGCATTGCAGAGTATGAGTTCTGAGAGCTCTACATCTTGCACAGTTATTGAAGTGTTGTTGAACCATATCGGGCGGCCACCGGAACCAGTGTTCCCTGAAATGTAGTTCTGGCAGTGAGTTGGGATATTTATAGATAACACTAGGTCATAGATAGCGTTTTCTTGAAGTGTATTATCCGAAATATTGTTACCCTGAACGGCTAGAAGCTGCACTCCGTAATTGGTGTTTGAGCTGGCGTTGTTGTTAAGGACATTGTTGTTATTTGAGTATATGTAAAAGCCAGTGATCAAATTTGAGCTGGCGTTATTATTAGTTAGGTTATTCTCATTACTACCTGACCCCACAAAGAAGCCCCAGCCGCTCGGCGCAACATTGTTAAAGTTTGCGTTGTTGTTTGAAAGCGTGTTGTTTGAGCTGCTGCCCGAGAGGTAGAAACCCAATTGGTTGAGCGTAGCGTTATTATTCGTGAGATTACTCCTGTTCGCAGCTATCAACCTAAAACCAGCATAAGCATAATACACAGTATTATTCTGCAAAGTATTATCCTCAGTCATGTTAAGATACACACCCGAAGAATAGCTATGCACAACACAATTCCTTATCGTAATATTAGAAAATGAACCATTCACGTAAATACCACTCGCAGCATTTGGAGCACTCGCATTATCACCAAATATGACTGAACCATTGCAGTCAAGGTAGATATCTGAAGCGTTTATCCACAAAGCACTCTCACCCCCTGAAGCATTTATATTTACACTCTGGCCTTCGCAGAGCGTTGTGTTTGAATTCACGTAGTATGGAGTTGTGCCGTTTATCAAATTCACACAGGGGATAACATTGTTAGTTAGCGGCAGGTAATCTATGTTTGAACCACCAGGTATGTAGTAATCCAAAGTATCTCCTATACCATCACCATCGCTATCAGTTCCAGTATAATTGCTGTAGTAATTGCCGCCGATGTCCACCCCGCCGATTATGTTCGGACCAGTCTGCTCAGAAGTGTTCCAATCATTTGTGCCGTCATCCCAGGTGTTGTTTGTGTTGGCGAGGTAATTGTTGTAAATCAAATTGCCAGTTTTGCTATTGTTTATGTAAAGTCCATTAATCGTGTTGCCGCTAATATTACTGTTGTTCACAATGAATGAGTTGCCAGTTATGTAAAGCCCGATATTGCTGTTATTTAACAATGTAAGATTGCTGAGATTGTTGGAATTCCCAGAGCTAGAGAAGATTCCATGATAATTATAGGAAGAATTTACATTAGAAAACGCGAGGCTCGCGGCTCTTGCAGTAAATATGTAATTGTTGTAAAGCGTATCAGAACCGCTGACATTCACATTAGTCACAGTTGAATAATCCGCATTGCAGAGTATAAGCTCAGATAGCTCAACATTTTGGATGTTTACAGAAGTGTTATTGAACCAGATTTGCCCGCCACTAGAGCCCGTATTGTTCTCCACGAGGTGCTTGCAAATAGCATCAGAATTTGCGTTTATAGCCAAATCCGCTACTGCGTTTTCCTGAATTGTGTTGTTCGCCAGAGTGGTTTGGACAATATAATCCAGGAAGATACCGTACTGCGAGTTATTTATCACGGTATTGTTTCGGACAACCAGAAAAGATAGGCTCGTTGGATCGGAGACTTGACCTAGATAGATTCCAGTCAGAGAATTGAAACTCACTGTATTGTTACTTATTGTAGTATAAAAGCTCTGTGAGGCAGTATAAAACCACTGTGAGACGTAAATGCCATCATTGCCATTATACGAAATCAAATTTTTAGTTAAATTATTCCAATCGGAATCTCCATTAATATGAATACCATCAAGCGTGTTGTTGCTGATATTGTTACCCTCTATAACATTGGTGCTACTGCTTGAAGTTATATAAAATCCATACATACCACTTCTAATTAGGGTGTTGTTTGTGATGTTGCTTATGTTGCTATTTTCAAGGTACATGCCATAACTGGGACTGTCCATAACTGTATTGTTCGTAATATTATGGTGATTTGACTGGGCGATTATGCCAAAGTCATAATAGAGCAGCACGCAATTCTTTACTGTGATGTTTTCAAAGCTTTGATTAATCCAGACGCCGAACCCTGCAGAGGAGTTGTTTCCGAATATTGTAGAGCCGTTGCAGTCAAGATATATATTTGAGGCGTTGAACCAGAGCGCACCCTGATTATTTGAAACATTTATATTCACGCTCTGGCCTTCGCAGAGCGTTGTGCTCTCGTTCACATAATAAGGACTTGTACCGTTTGTCAAATTCACACAGGGCGTAACATTGTTGGTTAGTGGGAGGTAATCTATGTTTAAACCAAATTCTGGTATTGGATAATCAAGGGTATCCCCTATACCATCACCATCCAAATCATAGCCAGTGTAATTGTCATAATAATTACCACCGATATCATCACCGCCGATTATGTTAGGACCAGTCTGCTCAGAAGTGTTCCAATCATTTGTACCGGCGTCCCAAGCACCAGCAGCATTGCTTGCAAGATAATTATTGTAGAAAAGATTGTCCATAGAATTAGAATCCATAACATATATTCCATAGTCACCCTGATTAAGAATGTAACTATTTTTTATTGTATTGTTGCTTGAACCAACCAGATAGAAGCCGTAGTTGCCACCACTTGTAGTTATGTTGGAAAAAGTGTTGTTTGTACTGCCAGACAAAAATATTACGTCAGTGCCTCCAGTCACAGTTGCGTTGAAAACTGAACAGTTGTGACTCCCTTCAAAATATAATTGCTGAGCGGAGTAGATGGTTGTTAAATTGATATTGGTTGCATTTGCAAAATAACTGTAAGTGAACTGCAGGCTACGCTCAGAATTATTTATAGCTGTGCAGTTGGTAACATTACTGTAGTTTGAATTGTAAAGATAAATGCCCTGATTCGCATTTGAGTCAACTGTATTGTTGGCTATAAGGTGATAGTTATTTGATTCTGCGAATATGCCATAGCTGTAATTGTATAATATGCAATTCCGGATTACAACGTTTGAAAACGAACTGTTTATATATACACCATAGCCAGTACCGTTGCCCATTATTGTTGAGCCGTTGCAGTCAAGATAGATGTCAGAGGCGTTTATCCAGAGCGCAGCCTGAGCTGTGGGAAGTGATGTAACATTTATATTGTATGTGTCGTGTCTTAGAATTGTATTTTCGTTTATGTAATACGGGTCTGAGCCGTTCGGCGGCACCTCGTCAATTCCAGCTGGGAGCGGTGGCAAGTATGCTGACTCTTCTGCAGTCATCATTAGCGATGGTCCGACTGGTTCTTCAGCCGGAGCTTCGGGTGCTAATTCCTCAGCAGGAACTTCCTGTTCAGGTAGTGCAAGCAAATCATCTATTAGGGCAGTAATGCTATCCGCGTCCCCTGAGGTTTTGGGTATTGATGCTGGAGGAGTTTCTGGCGCAGGAGGATGTGATTCTGTCTCATTCGCTTCCACTGGCAAGATGGTTCCGCTGTCCATAATAGGAGTTTCAGGGTCAAAACCCTCCTCACCGAAAGTTGTAAAACCGCTTATGAGCTTTCCAGGCATAAGCGAGTCAAACGCTGTTGGCTCGGATAAAGAGAGCGAGAAAACAAGAATTGCGAAAATGAACAGGACAGCAACTGGGATTGCCATATATTTCAGCTGCGGGCTGGTAGATTTTGGAGTTTTTGAACGTTGATTTCGTTGCACTACATTGGCTTGCTGCTTCTTGATTTTTGATAAGTCAGAGCCCAAATAAACAGTTTTTACCTTCCCCTCCTTGTCTCGCACTGTAGTATAATAATAAGGACCATGCCTCTTTCCGTCTCTAGTTACGTATTTCTTGTATACCATTTTGGGGCCCGTTGCACTACAACTCCGCCTGGCCGCGGAGTTTTTGCACTACAATGTTTTACTGCCTGGAAGTAATTGGAAAATGGGCAAGAGTGCTATATAAAGCTTGTTATTTGATGAAAAATTGCACTACACCTCCGCCAAGCGGCGGAGGGGCGCTGCGCTGCATGAAATAGATGAGGCTACAGTGCTACCGAGCAAGCCCAATGCCTTTGGTCAAGTTTGAGAACTGCATATTTGTTGCACTACGTGTTTCAAAACCGACTTACTTAGAGACCTTCTTGTAATCCTCTAAAAATTTGGCTAATCCCTTATCTGTCAAGTCGTGCTGGGCAAGCTCTTTCACAACTTTTAGAGGGATTGTAGCTATATGAGCCCCGGCAACTGCAGACCTTCTCACGTGCTCTCCGCTGCGAACGCTCGCAACTATAACCTCGGTCTCAAACCCGTAGTTCTTGTAGATTTGCACTATGTCCTCTATGAGCTTCATCCCGTCCTCGCCGATATCATCAAGCCTGCCAACGAACGGGCTAACGTAGGATGCGCCTGCTTTTGCAGCCATTAAAGCTTGGTTTGCGCTAAAAATTAGAGTGCAATTAGTCTTGATGCCCTTCTCCTCGAGCTCTTTCACTGCTTTGAGGCCGTCAACTGTCATTGGTATCTTGACAACCATGTTCTCAGCCCACTGGGAAATCTTCTCGCCTTCCTTAACCATTCCCTTGTAATCGGTTGAGATGACCTCTCCAGAGATTGGACCATCAACGATTCGCGCGATTTCCTTCACGCAGGGCTCAATTTGCCTGCCCTCTTTCGCGCAGAGACTAGGGTTTGTTGTTACTCCGTCGCACATTCCCATTGCCAGGGCTTCTTTGATATCATCTAAATTAGCAGAGTCAATAAAAAATTTCATTTTTATTTCCTCCCTTGAGTATAACGTGTTCGCTTGCACTTTGCACAGCGCCATTCAACTCCCGGTTTAAACTCACCAGCGCAACCTTCACAATGCTTTAGCTCGTTTATATCAGAGCCTTTCTCAACCGTTAAGCCGCAACTGAAACAGTGCAAAACTTCTCTTACTGACCTCATCTCTTTATTATCACAGAGGTGACATAGAACTACGTTGCTCATTTTTTCCGCCCCACAACTTTCTTCGCCGCTTTTACTATATCCTCGGCGGTCAGGTTGTACTCTTTCATTAGCTCGTCGGGCTTTCCGCTCTGCCCGAACCTGTTTTTAACCCCGACTCGCTCCATTGGAACAGGATTATTCTCAACCAAAATCTCAGCTACTGCAGCTCCGAGACCAGTTGTTACGCTGTGTTCTTCTGCTGTGACTATTGCGCCACAAGTTTTTGCGCTTTTTAGGATTTGTTTTTCATCAATTGGGGAGATTACGTGCATGTTCACAACTTCTGCGCTAATATTTTCTTTCTCCAAGAGTTCTGCAGCGTCCAGCGCGTTCTTAACCATTAGGCCGCACGCGATTATTGAAACATCTTTTCCTTTGCGCAGAACGTCTGCGCTGTCCTTGAATTTGTAATCATCCGGGTAAATTCGCGGAACACTCATCCTGCTGACTCTGATATAGACCGGGCCTTTGTAGTCAACGCTGGCTTTGACCATTTGTTTCACTTCAAGCGCATCTGCCGGAACCATAATCTTAAAGTTGGGGAGCGCGCGGAGCATTCCAATGTCTTCCAAGGCCTGATGCGTATGCCCGTCTTCCCCAGTTGTGATTCCGCCGTGTGTTGAAACGATTTTCACAGGCAGATTTGAGTATGAAATGCTGACTCGGATTTGGTCATAGCATCTTCCTGGTGCGAAAACTGAGAAAGTGCTCATAAATGGGATTTTGCCAGCGCTTGCAAACCCAGCAGCTGTGACCGCAAGGTTCTGCTCTGCGATTCCAAGGTTGAAAAAGCGCTCTGGGAATTCCTTTGCGAAGATTTTTGTCTGGGTTGAGCAGGAAAGATCTGCGTCAAGCACTACTACGTTCTCATTTTCCTTGCCGAGCTCGACTAACGCTTCTCCGTATGCCTTGCGCATTGGTTCTTTTTCAGTCATTTCAAAGTTCCCTCCATTTCACCAGCTTTGAAATGAACACGAAGCTTTGCTTTGTGTCTCATCTCAACTCCTCCAACGCCTTTTTCACTTCTTCCTCATTCGGAGTCACCCCGTGCCACTTCGGGTTGTTTTCCATGAATGAAACTCCTTTGCCCTTAACGGTTTTGGCGATTAAAATTGTTGGTTTTCCCTTGGTTTTTTCAGCTTCATCAAGCGCTTTAAGCAGTTCTTCAATATTGTGGCCGTCCACTTCTATTACGTTCCAGCCGAAAGCTGTCCACTTTTCAGAAATTTGACCTAAATCCATCACGTCTTTTGTGCAGCCGTCAATTTGCAAGCCGTTGTAATCAAGAATTGCAGTAACATTGTCCAATTTATAATGCGCTGCAGCCATTGCAGCTTCCCAAACACTACCTTCCTGGCATTCCCCATCCCCTAAAAGCACGTAGATGCGCCAGTTTGCTTTGTCAAGCTTCGCGGCGAGCGCCATTCCGTTCCCAACTCCGAGCCCCTGCCCGAGCGAGCCAGTTGATGCTTCAACTCCTGGTGTTGAGCCGAGAACTGGGTGCCCTTGCAAGTGCGAACCAAGCTTTCGCAAGGTTTTTAAATCTGAAATTGGGAAGAAGCCGCGCTCTGCAAGAGTTGCGTAGAGCCCTGGAGCTGCGTGGCCTTTTGAGAGTATGAACCTGTCCCGGTCTGGGTTTTTAGGGTTCTTTGGGTCAATGTTCATTTTTGAGAAGTATAGCGCAGTAAGTATGTCCGTAGCTGATAGCGAGCCGCCTGGATGCCCGCAGCCTGCTGCTCCGGTCATCTCGATTATGTGCTTTCTGATTGTTTTTGCAGTTTCGTTCAAGTTATCCATTTCAAAGTTTCCTCCATTTCATCAGCTTTGAAATGAACACGAAGCTGATTAACAAATTTCTAGCTTTGTGTCTCATTTAAAATCTCCTTCATCTTTTTTATTGTGCCTGCAGGGTCGTTGGTTTTAAAAATGCCGGAGCCTGAAACAAAGACATTCGCGCCTGCATCCGCAACTTCCTTGATGTTTTCCAGCTTTATTCCGCCGTCAACTTCAATGTCTCCGCTGTATTTTGCGCGAAGCTCCTTGATTTTGTCAGAAACATCTATGAAACCCTGCCCGCCGAAGCCTGGGTTCACGGACATTACTGTAACCATGTCAACTTTTTCTAAATAAGGCGCGATTGTGTCAAGTTTTGTGTCTGGGTTTATCGCAATTCCGGATTTCTTGCCGAGTTTCTTGATTTTGTCCAGCACTGCGCCATCTTTCATAGCTTCAACATGCACTGTGATTATGTCTGAGCCGGCCTTTGCAAAAGCTTCAACAAAATTTTCAGGATTTTCAATCATTAAATGAACGTCGAGCTGCATATTGGTTATCTTGCGGATTGACTCCACAACCGGAACTCCAATGGTTATGTTCGGCACGAAGTGGCCGTCCATAACGTCAATGTGCAGAAGCTCTGCCTCTTGCTCAATGAGTTTTATCTGCTCACCCAGCTTTGCAAAGTCTGCTGACAATATTGATGGTGAAATCTTGTAATCCATTCGTTCTCCCAAGAAACAAGTAAGCAGAGGTATTATATAAATAATATGAAGCAGAACGCAACTTATATAAACCTGAATCAAAAAGGAGTGTCTGGGAGAAATGGAAATCTACATACTTGGAAAAATCACACCGGCGAAGGATAAAGAAATCCTCGCTGAGCTTAAGAGCATTGACGGGATTACGGACGCTAAAATCGTTATGGGTAAGTATGACTTTATGGTCAGGGCTGATGTTGAGAGTCTGGAGAAGTTTGATACTGAAGTAATGAATAAAATCCGTGAAAATCCTGATGTTCTTTCGGATGAAACCTTGATTGTTCAGCTGACTGCTGAATAAAATAGCTCAAACAACTTCTGCTGAAGTTATTGTTACAGCCTCAAGCGGCTTATCGTTAGAATCTTTCTTGACTTTTGCTATCGCGTCAACAGCATCCATCCCTTCAATTACTTTTCCAAAAACAGGATGCTTGTCATTCAGAAAGTCGTTGTTAACCAAATTGATGAAAAATTGGCTCCCGCCTGTGTTAGGACCTGCGTTTGCCATTGAAAGTGTGCCGCGCTCGTTGCGATTGTGGTCTGTGAACTCGTCCTTAATCTTGTAGCCGGGTCCGCCTGTGCCTGTGCCGGTTGGATCGCCGCCCTGCAGCATGAATCCGTCAATAACTCTGTGGAAAATCACTCCGTTGTAGAAACCTTCCTTGACTAATTTCTCAAAATTGCCAGCAGTGATTGGCATGTCAGAAAATAACTCGATTTTTATGTCGCCTTTGTTGGTTTTTAGAAGGACGCGGGTCATTATTCTTTTGTTTCCTCAGGCTTTGCGTTCTCTTTAGGCGCTTCAGCTTTTGGCTCTTCCTTCTTAACTGCGTTCATTACCTCGCTGTAGCCGCACTTGCCGCAGGAAACCCGCGACTTGTGGTCTGCAAGGAAAACTCCAGGTCCGCAGCGCGGACAGAACTTCTTGCTCGTGGTTGCCTTGACCCCTGAAACCGTGTAATAAGAATACTTGTTGAACTGCTTCTTCTTGTCCTTTCCGCCGCCTTTGCCAGCCATTAGTCTTCACCTTCTTTCTTTTCCTCAGCCGGCGCATCAACCTGAACGCATATCTCTCCACTTGAGTCTGGAACATTAGACGGCTTTGCATCCGCCTTCTTCTTTGGAGATGGCTCTGCGGCTTTCAAATCAGCTTCAGAATCGTAAACCTTCACATATGCAACGCTTTTAGTTAAGCCGAATGCTTGTTTAATGCTGTCAATAACCACAAGCTCCTTCTTGGCGCCGGTGTGGGCTGTAACCTGGGCTAAAACTTCTTCGTTGGAAGGGGTTTGCTTCTCCGCTGTCATCTCAATGCGGAGTTCCTTCCGGTTCAACAGCTTGTTTTCTTTTTGGTTTTTAATCTCAAATTTCATTTGTATCACTGCACTATGAGTGCGTATTCTCCTTTTTGTGTTATGCCTAGCTTTTTCGCAACCTCAGAGGTCTCTGGGTTGAGTATAATTAACAATCCACTCCACCTGCTTGACATATCCTCGTTGCCGCAGACTGGACAGATATGCTTGTCTGTTATTCTGTTGCACTTTTTGCACGCTTTGTCAGCCATTTCAAAGCCTCACCGCTTTCATCAGCTTTGAACACAATGAATCTCCAGCAATATTATTTTTTACAGTCTCTGGAGTTTCATTGTGAATGAACGCGAAGTTGCTTGACAAATTTACTGCTTTGCGTCTCATTTTTACTTCTTCCCCTTCTTGCCTTTCTTTGGCTTGGATTCTTTCTCTTCTTTTGCCTTGCCCACCGTCTCAGTTTTCTTGTCTGCTATCCACTCAAACTTGCCAAGCCCTGGCTGCCTCATTGTGAGTCCAATCTTGTTCTCCTTGGCTTTCTTCAGGCTGATTGTTACAACACGAGCACGAACCAAATCGCCCTGCGCAAGTGTCTTCTTGGATTCCTTCCCAACAAACCTCTGACCTTTCTCGTCGTAATTAAGGAAATCATCAGTGATTTGCGATACGTGTACTAGACCGTCAAGCGGACCTAGCCTCACGAATGCGCCGAATTCAACGATTTCAATCACGTCGCCGTCAACTATTTCCTGAAGCTCTGGCTGGTACGCGAGCGCCTTGAAAGTCGTGTTGTAGTACGCGGCGCCGTCGCCAGGTATTACCTTGCCGACTCCGTCGGTCTTGACTTCTATGATTGACACTATGGCGCCTGCATCCCGGTCAAGCTTGCCCTCGTATGTCTCCGCTAGTATTGCCTTTAGCGCTTTATCCAAGTCTTCGCCAAACGTGCTCGGCGGAACCCTTACTGTGTCTTGTATTTCAACTATTTGATACATTTTATAGCCTCTTATAGGAATAATGGCACAAATACCAGTGCTATTATGGACATAAGCTTTATTAATATGTTTAGGGACGGACCAGCTGTGTCCTTGAACGGGTCGCCAACAGTGTCTCCCACTACTGCCTGCTTATGCGCGTCCGAACCCTTACCACCAAGTTTCCCGCTCTCTATATATTTCTTTGCATTGTCCCATGCGCCGCCTGAATTAGCCATCATAACAGCCATTAGGAAACCGGAAGCAGTCACCCCAGCGAGCATGCCGCCGAGCGCTTCTGGCCCCAAAACAACACCCACTAAGATAGGTGAAATTATAGCCAAAATGCTCGGCAAAATCATCTGCTTAAGCGCGGCGGACGTGCTGATGTTGATGCAGCGCTTGTAGTCCGGCTGCGCCTTGCCCTCCATCAGGCCCTTGATTTGCTTGAATTGCCTGCGCACTTCCTCAACCATTTCCATCGCTGCTTTTCCTACTGCGTTCATTGCGAAAGCTGAGAAGAGATAAGGCATGAATGCGCCGATGAACAAACCGACAACAACGACTGGATTTATCAGGTTTATTGCTTCAAGCCCGACCACGCTTGAGTAAGTTGCGAATAGGGCGAGCGCGGTTAGAGCTGCTGAGCCAATTGCAAAGCCCTTGCCGATTGCAGCGGTTGTGTTGCCTACTGCGTCCAAAGCTTCTGCGCGCTTCCTCACTGCAGGACCCATCTTTGCCATCTCTGCGATTCCTGCTGCGTTGTCAGCAACAGGGCCGTAAGCGTCTGTTGCAAGAGTTATGCCGAGAGTTGAGAGCATGCCGACCGCGGCGATTGCGATTCCGTAGAGGCCTGCAAAGTGGAAAGCCGTGAGTATCGCCGCGCTGACTGCGAAAACCGGGATGATTGTGCTTATCATGCCAACTGAAAGTCCTTCAATTATCACAGTTGCAGAGCCCATCTTCGCGGCTTTCGCAATTCCCTGAGTTGGAGCATAGTGATCTGACGTGTAGTATTCAGTTGAAAGGCCGATTATGATTCCAGCCGCGAGCCCGGCGAGGAGCGCGAAGAAAATATTTAATGAACCCATAAGGAACCAAATTAATGTGCCGGAGAGAACCAGCATTATCCCCGCGCTTGCAAATATTCCATTGTTCAAAAGTTTTGCAGGGTTTTTGCCTTTTAAATTAAGAACAATTAATGTGCCGAGTATTGAGGAAATTATGCCGACTGCGGCTAGGAGGAGCGGAAGTGTTATGAGAAGCGGGGTAACTGCTGCGCCAGCCACTGCACCAATTGCACCAAGCGCCATTGCAGCTATTATTGAGTCAACATAACTTTCAAAGAGGTCTGCACCCATTCCTGCTACGTCGCCAACATTGTCGCCAACATTGTCCGCGATTACCGCAGGGTTTCTTGGATCGTCCTCTGGGATTCCAGCTTCAACTTTACCCACGAGATCCGCACCGACATCAGCTGATTTCGTGTAGATGCCGCCGCCGACTCTTGCGAAGAGCGCGATTGCGCTTGCCCCGCAACCGAAGCCAAAGAGAATTGTGGTGTCGCCGTAGTACATGTAAAGCCCGGTAACTCCGAGGAGTCCGAGGCCGACCACGCACAAGCCCATGACTGCGCCGCTTGAGAATGCCACCATGAGCCCGTCGCGTATTGATTTCTTTGCCGCGTTCGCAGTGCGCGCGTTCGCGCTTGTCGCGATGCGCATTCCAATATTGCCGGCGAGCGCTGAGCTGAAAGCGCCTATGAGAAGCGCAAGAGCCATTATTGGATTTATGAAATAATATATTACTCCAGCGAAAATTAATATGAAAACCACGAGCGGCTGATACTCCTTATTTAGGAACGCAATTGCGCCGTCGTGTATTATCGTGGAGAGCTCCTGCATTTTTGGAGTGCCTGGGCTCTCACGCTTTACCTTAACTGCCAAGTAGCCCGCGAATATGAGGGCTAACACGCTGCAAGCAACGCTTATTGTTGTAATATCAAACATATGCCATCTCCTCCCGAAAGTATTCTTAGAAGTAAGTTTTAATAATGCAAATGGGTATATAAACGTTAGGTTGAGCCCAGCGAAATCCATTTATATACCTTGGTATATAGAAAGATATGGAAACAATAAAAACTGGCCTTAGTTTTGATGACGTACTTTTAGTGCCGTCCAAGTCTGATGTTCTCCCGAACGAGGTTGAGCTGAAGACACGGCTTACAAAAGATATAGAATTGAACATCCCACTTATGAGTTCTGCGATGGATACTGTAACCGAGTCTAAGCTTGCTATCGCTTTGGCACGGGAAGGTGGCCTTGGAATTATTCACAAGAACTTTAGCATTGAGGCCCAGGTGAATGAGGTTAGAAGGGTTAAGAAGTCTGAGAGCTACATAGTCCGCGACCCAATCACGCTTTCGCCAGAGGACACGATTGAAAAAGCGCTTCAGATTCAAGAGGAACGCGGCATATCCTGCTTCCCGATTATTTTGGGAGGCAAACTCGTTGGCATAGTCACGAATAGGGACTTGAGATTCAAGGATGACCCAAAAATCAGGATAAAGGATATCATGACCAAGGACCTAATAATCGCAGACAAGAATATCACGCAGGAAAAGGCGCGAAAAGTGCTTGATGACAACAGGATTGAGAAGCTGCCGATTGTTGAAAACGGCAAGCTGCTCGGGTTAATTACTGTTACTGATATTGAAAAGGGAAGGAAATACCCGAACGCGTGCAAGGACTCAGAGGCGAGGCTTAGGGTTGGAGCTGCGATTGGACCCAATGATACTGAGCGGGCGAAGGCACTTATTGACGCAGGTGTTGACATTCTTGTTATTGATACTGCGCACGGCCACTCAAGCAATGTTATTGAGGGCGTGAAAGCAATAAAGAAAGAATTTGATTTTCCAGTTATTGCAGGAAACATCGCAACTGCGGACGCAGCGAAGGATTTGGTTTCTGCTGGCGCGGACGCTGTGAAAGTCGGAGTTGGCCCTGGTTCAATATGCACAACCAGAATTATTGCAGGTGTTGGAGTTCCGCAAGTTACTGCAATACTGGATGCAGTTGAAGGAGCAGGAGATGTCCCAGTTATTTCAGACGGCGGGGTAAGATACTCAGGGGATATTGCAAAGGCGATTGCTGCGGGCGCATCCTGCGTAATGGCAGGAAGCATGTTTGGCGGAACTGATGAAGCTCCAGGAGATGAGGTCATAATGGGCGGAAGGAAGTATAAGAGGTACCGCGGAATGGGGTCAATCGGCGCAATGATGCAGGGCTCAAAGGAAAGGTATGCGCAGGGCAATGTAAAGACCGCGGGCAAGCTGGTTGCTGAAGGCGTTGAGGGAATTGTTCCGTACCGCGGCACAGTTTCTGAGAATGTTTACCAGCTCATCGGTGGATTGAGGAGCTCAATGGGCTACTGCGGCGCAAAGAACATTAATGAAATGAAAAAGAAGAGCAAGTTCATCAAGATAACTTCAGGCGGATTGCGGGAGAGCCATCCGCATGACATAACGATTACAGGCGAGGCGCCGAATTATTCACAGTGACGCGTTTTTTTAGGATACTGCCCCAGGTAAAGAACGTGCAAACCAAGGGACTCCGCGCTCGCTTTCAAACCCTTGTCCACTGTGCAAATCTCCGCGTTGAATTTCTGCGCGAACTCAACGAGCGCAACATCAACAGTTTTTGCACCCTTGACGGATTTAATAATTTCCACTTTGTAAATTGGTGAATCCCCTGTTGTTTTCCCAACTTCAGTGTGAACCGCGTATTCATCCAAAATAGCAAGCGCTGTGCGCGCTGCTCTTTGAACTTCTCCGCGCTTTTGACCTGGTTTTACAGTTGCAAGCCCGTCCAATTCATCAATCACGAAGCTAGGCACTAGCGCGGTGTAGCTGCCCCTAAGCTTCTGGAGCTCTTCAAACACGTCGCGATGCGATTCCTTGCCCTGCGTCATTAGCACGCTGGTGTCTAAAACCAAATTGTTCACTTGCATGAATAAAACTTAGGGGCTAACTTAAATATAAGTTTGCATAACTCCCTTCTATGAAATATCACCCAGGAAAGGTGCTGCAGATTTACTCTCCTGAAGACAAGAATGTGAAAAGTGCTGACGAGACAGAGCAGGCGCTTGTTGAGATGTGGGACGAGAACTTGATTACGGTTTCTGTGGAGACAGCATTGCAGGGAAAAGTTAAGGAAGGAAACGTAGTGCTTGTTGATTATACCCCGACTGTGCCAAACTCACCAGTCCCTAGGATGACCATAACCAAGATACTCAAGGGCAAGGTGGCGGAGAAGACCTGGAGCGAGTACAAGGAGTTCAACAAGAACAGGAAAAGCACTGCAACTCCGTCAATGCCAGTGCAAAAGAACTCGTACGGATAAAATGGATTTCATAACTTTCGTAATACTGGAACTTGCAGGAGGAATTCCCGCAATGATTTACTATTATTATTGGGGGGTACTGATTCCGCAGCGCGGAATCAAGAAGGAGGAACGCTGGAGAGTTTTGCACAAGGTTGAGATGGCATACATATTCAACGCGCTCACTACGGTTTACATCCTTGGCCTGCTCGTTTATTTCCTGTACGTGAACATCGCTGCGTACAGTGCGGGCATTTTCATAAACATTGCTCTGCTGATGCTGTTCACTGCAGTAGGATTTGAACTTGTTAATTACTTCGCGTTTGAGCGGTACGAGCGCAAGAAACTCCTCGGAGTTTAAACTTCACAGCCTTCTTTGAAAACCCTTGGGTTTGAGCAACGGTTATTGGCACAGATGTTGTTCGTGCAAATGTCGTTATCGTCGCAGTCCTCGTTCTCGGTGCACTCGTTATACACATAGTTTGGGAACCAGGTTGGGTACTGGTTGAAGTTGTAGCTGTCCCGGGTTGGGTACTTGTGCGATGCGGTTATGTGCTTGCCCTCAGCATTGTAACCCTTGACTTCAACATAGATTGCATCATCATACACCATGAAGAGCACGCCAGCGAGATACATGGATTCAGCGCCAGGGTCGTTCGTGCTTACAGTGTATTTGAGAGAGACATTTGTTCCAGAGTCAACAACAAAGTCTATGCGGCTGTCAAGACCATCAAACATTGCAACTGGGTTGTCCTGGAGGTATTTCACAACATCATCCTTGCCTATCCCGGCCTCTTTGTGCAGTTCATCCAGAAGTTCCTTTGCACTCTGCTCTTCCTCTGGCGCGGCAGAGCCATTTTCATCTACAGAGACCTCAGGTTCAGAACCGCCGAGGTATTGTTGGTAATCAATGCAGCCAGAGAAAAGCACGACTAGAACAAGAAGTGCTGTGACTAGTTTTAGGTTCATGGCTGAAATAAAGCGACAGAGTTTAAAAATCTTACTGCACAACGCCGTAGCCGATTAGCCGCCATCTGGTCCCATAGCGGCGCGCGATTGTGACTCGGCTGCCCTTGTTTATGCACACAGGCATCTTCAAGTTTAAGGTGGAAGTGACGCCTTTTCCTGCCGCGACTGTCCCAAGGGTTGTTGAAGTGCCGACATTAAGCATAAGGTTCTCTCCATTAGCAAGCTTTTCAATTTTTAACTCATCTTCTGAGCCCACGACACGCTCCAAGAGGTGAACTTCAAGGCTGAGCTGGCTCAGCACTGGCGGAAGTTTTCCAGGCAGTCCAAGAACGCGGCCGGATAGCTTGTCTGATTTTGTCAAGTAAGGGTCAAGCGTGGTTTCAATTCCAAAGGTTCCGCCGCATTGGACGCATTGAACTTCAGAGCCGCCGCAGACTATGCTAGCGATTTTAGTTTTTAGGCTCTCAGCGCCATTAACTCCCGGCCGGATTTCAATTTCAATGCCTGACTTGAGCTGACCCTTAACTATTGCACCTCCGACCACCCCGCCCTTGAGCTTTTGTATTAAAGTTCCTGGCTTGTTTATGTCAAATGAGCGCGCAATGAGCATTAGCGGGTCTTGCCCTTCTGCAGGTTCAGGCGATTTTATCACGTCCTGTATGGTTTTTATGAGAACATCAATATTCGTGCCGTGCATTCCCGAAATCGGGATGATTGGGGCTTTTTCCGCGATTGTGCCCTTGACGAATTTTTGGATTTCCTTGTAATTCGCAATGGCTTTTTCCTCAGAAACAACGTCAATCTTGGTCTGCACAATTACAATGTTATTTACCCCTATGATTTCAAGAGCCATCAAGTGCTCCTTGGTCTGGGGCTG
>JBDRKL010000010.1:0-149432 GCA_043814055.1 archaeon | reverse complement strand
TAAACCCGTTCGTTTCCCTTTGGAACGCAGTCCGTACGGAGAACAAGCCGGCTGTTTTTTGAAGAATGAAGAACTTGCCCTATCAAACGCATAGTTTTAAATAGACCTGTTTTTCTGGTATATATATCTTTCGTAACCTACTTAAAAAGTCCTAATTCTGCGCTTTGTAAGACCAGTATGCTATGGCGCCCATTGCCAAAAGCGCAAACACTGCAATTATTCCAAAGCCGCTGTTCGCACTCTCAGTGCCTGCAAAACCGCTGACACTAAAACCTGATAATTTTGCCATTGAGAACAGGACAGATATTGTTACAACTGTCAAAAACAGCCCTAGCATCTTGTCCGTGACTCTGGTTGCATTCATAATTATTCCGTGTCCCCTCGTGGTTATATACTTTATGCCGCTCTCAGCCTTTCTTTATTGCTTCTTCCACTTTCTTATTCTGCTTGGCAAACCCATATTGCACACCCATCTCCTTTGCCACATGTCCTGTCTTGAGCATCAGCACGAAAAAGAGCGCCATTAGCAGGTTTCCTGGCAATTCCCTGTAGAATGGGTTTGTTATGTTCACAACGCCTGCGTAGAGGAAGAAGTTCCAGAACGCGTATGGGAACCCGCAGCCAATGACAGTAATCATCAGCCATGCCATCATTCTCTTGGTGAGCCCTGGGCTCATTTCCTTCCAGCCCATATATATCATAGAACCTGCAACCCAGCCAATCATGACTATGATTGCTGCAAAAATAACTTCATACATTTTTCCCTCCTATTGTTATCACGTTGTCGCAAAACTGAACCAACTGGCCCAAAAGGGTTTCATTAGTCTCTTTTTCCATGCTTATTATGACTCCTACAATGCCCCACTCCCGCATTTTTGTAGTGAGGAAATGCGCGAATTTTGAAACAGTCCCGCTCTCGTGGTAAACTTGTAGCGTTGAGAGCGAATCCAGGAATGCGTACTTGTCCTTGCCACTAAGCGTCTCAACAGCGTGATCCATTGCAATGCTCACGTCGGTCAATTTTTCAGGCCCGCCGATATACAAGCACTCTGCGGTATTCTGCTCTTTAGTTCCAGTTACTTCACTTATGCCGTCAATGAATATCATCTTGTTTGGATTTATTCCATTCTCTTCAAGAATTTTCTTGAGGGTTTTATACGGCTTGTTAAAAGTGACGTACACGCCGGGCATATTCTTCTCGTTTGAGAGGTAGTGCAGCAAGCTGAGGTTGGCTTTTTGGTAGTTCACAGAGTCCACGAGCAGGAGTGTTATCCCGCCCTCATTACCTGAAATGCCTCGCTTAATCTTCTTGTAGATTTCAGTTCCTGCCAATCCTGTAGTTTTGCTAATTTTTCTTGCCTCCTCGCAGATCCTTATCTATCATCGCGAAGGATGGTGATTTTGAATAGACATGCATCCCGCCTTTCTCAATTTTTGTCGGCGCTATTAGGAGTGAGTGATCCTGCCCGCGCATCTTTGCGATGTTCAGTATTCTCTCGTAGTTCAGCCCCTTGCGTATCTTGCCAACCACGACAAGGCCGTCAAACAGGAAGTCCTGGGCTTCATACGCGAAGTTGTCCCAGTCAGTTACTTCTCTTTCTGAGCTGCAGAGCATCGTGACTCCCTCATTCTTCATATACTCCATGAACTTGAGGAGCTCGGTCCTGTACTCTGTTGTTTCAGGAGGGTAAAGGTGCTTGAACATTGTGAGCGAGTCAACCGCGACGCGCTTTGCCTTCATCTTCTTTATGTTCTCTATGAGCTCGCCAGCGCCGAACAGACTCTTCGTGAGGAGGGGGCGCTCAATTATCTTGATTTGCTTGGTCTTCTCCAGTTCAGTGAAATCAATTCCGAGTGATTTTGCATTTTCCCTCACCCTCTCGGCAGGCTCTTCAATTGTCAAAAGCAAGCCAGGCTCGCCCTGCATCGCGCCGTTGTAGAGGAACTGCCAGAGGAGTATGCTCTTTCCAGTGCCAGGCGCGCCAGTCACGAGGACCGTGTTCTTTTTCCGTATTCCTTTCTCTACGAATAGGTCATCAAGTCCCGGGACTCCGCTCTTTATGAAACTGGTTTCCGGGGCAATTTTAGAAGTAGCTGTTTTCACTGCCATAACCCTGCGTAATCCAGCGAGATATTTAAAGTTAACTACGCCGGCACAAGAATCCCAACTATCAGCGAAACAATCATTCCGCCGACGAGCGCTGGTACCCAGTCGCCTGTGAAGCCGAACACGAGCACTGTTGCGCCTGCGCCGGTGAGTGCCATCGGGTTGATAAAATTCAAGCAGCCCTTGAGCCCGCGGTAAATCGCAGTCACTCCAATGCCGCCTATTGCAAACGCCCACACTGGGTCAAATCCCTGGACTAGTGTCGCAATTGTGACAAATACTCCGATTGTTGCAGCTTTTGAAATTGTCATTATACTATGTACCACACTAAAGCGAAGCCTATTAGAATCACGCCGGTTATCCTCAGCACGGTTATCAGGTTTTTCATTGTATTTCCTATGCCCAAGCCAGCTTATATCCATTTCGCAGTTAGTTTTAAATAGGCAGGCTCTTTAATAAAAGTGGAGAAGTAGATGTTAAGATTACTGCAAAATACAAGGGGTGATGGTAAGAGTCCAATCAGCTGTTGTTGCATCGTCGTGATAATCCTCATCGTCTTTATCTGGTTATTTTAATGAAATTCAAAAACTTGTTCAAATATGTGTGCCACCAAATGCCTGAGCGGTGCTACCACTTCTGCGAGGAGCCGTTGCACATTTGCTCGCGCTGCCTCGGCGTTTACAGCGGTTTCCTGGTTTCTTTCCTAATTATGCTTTTCTTCTACGGCTTTTTCAGCCTGAATACAAACTCAATCTGGCTGATTCTATTCTTCTATCCAATGGCTTTTGACTGGGTGACGCAGTACTTCAAACTGAGGAAGAGCGACAATGACATTCGCTTCGTGAGCGGTTATCTTGGCGGCACTGCGCTTGGTTATATGGTTTACTCGCTGTTGTCTGGCTATCTGGGAAGCGCAACAACCAGCTACCTTCCAGTGCTTGAAACGCTTATTGCAGTAGTACCAATGTACATAATGCTCAACGCGCTTGAGAAGCATCACAAGACTGACAATAAGTTCATGTGGCACTTGTTCAACACACTCATAGTCGGGGTGAGCATAATCCTCATAATTTCAATCGTGGTTTTATATACAGATTTGTTCCTTGCACTTTGGAACGGTTTATGAAGAATCTTGAGGGAGTGGTGGAGTTAAGAAATAATATAGGGGCTTAGAAAGTATTCAATAATTTATAAAATAACTTACACCTCAACCCTCTTTCCTTTCTCCGGAATAATCACATTATCGTGAATCTCTTTAAACGCCTCGGCGTTATCTGTGTGTATCGGGACAAGCACATCCGGCTTGATTTTCTTAATTGTGCTTTCAATATCATCCTTGCTCGCGTGCCCAGAGCAGTGCGCCTTGTGGAATTCAATATTATAGTGCTCCATCCAGTTCTCCCAGACCTGCTTCTGCTCCTTGTTTTCTTCTCCTTCAAAAAAGTGCTCTGACTGTGAAAAGATAAAGTCGCCGCGCTTCGGTTTTATGTATACTAGCTCTATTAGCCTGTAGAATCCAAGGTGCATTATGTATTCCTTTGGGCTTTTTCGCAGGTCCTTGTACGAAACCATTTTGTCCATGTATTCTCGCGCCCAGGGTGAATAATCCTTCTCGCAGAACTTGCAGGACTTCGCCATTCTAAAATAAACATCAATATTATCATCTTCCAGCGGGTTTGGCAGAACCTTCATCTTGTCGCGCATGCTATCTATTATGTAAGCAAGGCGCGTGTCAATTACTAATCTCCGCGAAGTCTTTTTAGCCGCGTTGTAGAGTGACATTACGCGGTCAAGGTTAAGCATTGAGGAATACGCAAACACACTTTCCTTCGCATTTTCAATTATCCCCTCAATCTTTCCCTGTACCTCTGTCTCTGTGTAGTTCTTATCTTCCTCCCGTCCCATCCGTGTGCCCTCGCACAGCATTACGTGTGGTTTGCTCTTTGAGGCTTCTTTAATAAAATCATCTGTTAAGTCAGTGGGGCCGTGAAGCCTGAAATCTCCGGTGTAGACAAGCGGCCCTGTTTTCGTTTTTATTATGTACCCATAAGAAGCAGGAGCCGAGTGCTCAACGTGAACTGGCTCAACCTCAAGGTTCTTCACATTGAACTTGTCCCCGGTTTTGAAAAGTTTCATGCCGTGCTCGCCAAGCTTCCCAAACTGCGGGAAGAGCTTGGCATATGCCTCGCACAATCGGTAAGTGCCGTGACCCATGTGGACTGGAATGCTCTCGTCAAGGTATTTTAGGTGGCCGATGTGGTCCGAGTGGCTGTGACTTATGAGCACACCATCCACGTCTGGCTTTTCATACTTCATGTCCGCGAATTGGAGCGCTTTTTCGCTGTAGAGATTGCTTGTGCGGGGCATCAAATCAAACTCAAACATGACCTCAAGGCCATTTACTGTTCTCGGTTGCAGGTACTCGTAGAAATATTCCTCGCCAAAATTGAACGACTCTCCAAAGTCCAAGTAGAGCTTGGTCTTGTCCTCTTCCAAAAGTATCTTGTTCCCGCCGATTTCATTCGCGCCGCCGTGAAATGTGATGTTTGTCATTACTTTATACCTACTATGACCTCACTTAAAATAGTATCTGCTTTGGACTTAAACTGTTTCATCTTTAAATTAGGTTTTATTTTTGTGATCTAAAGAATTCAAGAATGTTGTTGAAGTGAAATACGGGAAAAAAGAGATTGTTTAAGCCTTTGTCACTTCTTGGCTCTGGCCTGCCTTAGCTTCTCCCTCAGCTTGAACTTCGCACGCGGCCCGTACCTGTATAATATTTTCTCATCCTGTATTTTCTTAATCTTGTTCAGGTGCTCGTTCCTCACCTTTTCTATGTCCATCTTTTTCTTGAAGAAGCTGTCAATTCCCTTCGCGATGCGCTCGCCAGCGACTATGCGTGGCAGTATCACGTAGTCAGCGCCCTTGTCGTAGAGCATCAGCGCCTCTTCAATTTCCTTCGCTGCCATTATTATCGGCGCAGTCTTGTTGACCTTGCGAACCTCATCAATTATGAGCGCGTTGTCCTCCTCATTCCTCACTGTTGAAATTATCATCTTTGCCCTGCGCAGGTTGAGCTTGTGCAATAGCTCAATGTCGCTCACGTCGCCGTAGATGCAGTTTGTTCCCATTGATTTCAAGTGCTCAACTATCTCAGGGTCAAAGTCAACTACAATAAACGGAATCTTGAGCTTTTTGAGCTCCTGGTATATCGCGTGCCCTGTATTGTGGCAGCCGAGAAGAATGATATGGTCCTTGAGTTTTCCTTTCTCGCTAAGCACCTCCTCGTGCGTCAGCTTGTGGAACCTTGGGATTATCCTGCCGAAGAGCGCGAACATCTGCTGGTCAAATGCGATGAAGTATGTGCTAATCGTGATTGTGACGAGCGCGATTATTATTGTGGTTGCGAAGAGCTCTTCGCCGATATGCCCCAGCTCAAGGCCCATCATTGCTATGATAAGTGAAAACTCGCTGACCTGCCCCAGATTTATTGCAGTCAGGAAAGATGTTCTGCGGCCGTAGCGCATAAAGGAAGCAACGAGCGCGGTAATGAACGGCTTGAGGACTATTACCATTACCGTGAGCGCGATAAACGCTGGAAGCACCGCGCTGCTAGGCACTCTTGCCAGCTCAACCCCTAGTATGACAAAGAATATCGTGATGAAGAAATCCTTTAGCGATTTCATCCTGCTCACAATTTCAAGGTTGTATGGGAAAGATGCGAGGCCCACGCCTGCTACAAAAGCACCTATTGCAATTGAGAACCCGCTCAAATAAGCAAAGCCTGAGAACATGAAGAGCCACGAAAGCGCGGAGAGGAACAAGAGCTCCTGCGAGTCTGCGATGTACTTGAACAGATGCGGGAGGATGAACTTGCTCGCTATGATTGCAATTGAGAGCATTCCAAGGCCCTTCACAGCTGTGCCGAGTATGAATGTCATGTCTAAATTGCCGAGATTTATAAGGAATGAAATTGCGATGATAACGATAATGTCCTGCACTAGCAAGACACCCAGCGTGATTCTGCCGTGAAGCGTGTCAAGCTCGCCCTTGTCATCAAGCAGCTTTATGACCACCATTGTGCTGCTGAACGCAACGATTAATCCGATGTAAATCGCCTCAATCTCGCTGAACCCTATGAACAATGCAATCAGGTAGCCCAGCCCGAGCATTACCCCAACCTGGAGGACGCCGATAATTGTTGAAACCTTCCCAATGTTCCTCAGCCTGCGACCGCTCAGCTCCATTCCCACGATAAACAGCAGAAACGCAATGCCAAGCTCGGCGAGAGTTGAAACAGTTTCAAGGTCGCGTACAATTCCCAAGCCCAGCGGGCCGATTAAAACACCAGCTATAATGTAGGCGGGAATCAGCGGCTGCCTTAGCAGCTTCGCGACAAACGCAACGCCAGTCGCGGCTAATATAATCGTGACAAGGTCAATCAATAGTGCTTCTTGCATAGCGGTCTAATCAGAATTAGAAGTTAATAAGGTTTATTGTTTTGGGAAGGCCTATCTGTTATATCCCAATGCTTCCATTTTATCCGCATCTTCATTTGCAATCTGGAGAAACAATCTAACTGGTGCTAAACAAGTACAGGCTTCGCACGCATCGCCTCTTGCTTCTTCGTGGTGAACGCTGTAAATTGTTATTCCATGCTCTTCTTCATAGAAATCCTTAATCAAATTATCTAAATGGCTGTATAGTTTTTCAGCTCCCCACATCTGCCAGTCCTCAGCACACTGTGTCAAATGTTTGTCTACCCATGTTTTTCCCTCTTCTTTAGGGAGGTTGGGTTGATTGCTTAAAATCAAAAAAACTGCGGCAATAATTATGATTGCCAGGATAAATAAACCAACTTTTGCTTTCATCTGTCTAATCTTTATTCAGAAGATTGAGTTAATAAGGTTTGTTGTTACAAGCCGCGCATTCCATGAACAGTGCCTAGAGGGGAAACAAATACCGTCTCTGTCTCAAGCTCTGGGTATTTAGGGGTCCAGCTGCAGGGATAGCCTATCTCAACCGAGCGGCCAAAAGCTGTCTTGCTGGACGTTATAGTTTTCGGCTCCATCCTACCTGTTGCCTCATTGTAGAAACCGCAGCCATCCATAACGCCCATCCAAGTGTCATTGAACTTGTTAGTAACTCTAGCCTCAGCATAATCAGCAGTAATCCAAGGAGACCATGCAAATAGAGCTATTAAAATTAGGATTATAACAATGAGAATTGCTTTGTTCATTTCTCAACCAAAACAGCGTTCACGTGCCCTTCTTGCCCAGGCCTGTTCAGGACCTTGGCGAGCCCGAGCTTGGTCTCGATTATCGCGCCCTTGGTGATTGTGTTTCTTCGGACGTAGTGCTGGTTAGCCTTGTTCGCCTTTACTGTGACTATCTCGCTCTTGGAATATTTCTTGGTTTTTGGGTCAAGCACGTTCGCCTCTTTCAGAAGCATTGCGCGGACTCGTGTGGTGGAGCCCATTCCCTTTACAGTCTTCCTCTTGGTCGCTCCAATGGTGACCTCAAGATGCGCATTGCCAAGTGTTCGCTTCCTCTTCCCCTTGAGCGAGTGGTACTTGCCGCCCGTATTCTTTCTTTTTGACCTTTCTTGTGATATTGCCATTTTATTTTTTAGTGCTGAAACACACTTACTCCTTCTGCTCCATTTTTATACAAGTATTTAATGATTTCGCGAAGTTCAGTATTAAGATTTGTTATTTGGTATGTAACAATAACGACCTCGCCAGCTTCCTCAATGATTTTATATCTTTTGCTTAATATGCTACCTTTAAAAACTTCCTTTGCTGCCTGCATATGCACATAAGTATTGACTCCTTTTGAAATAACTGAAAATAGTCTGTATTTACCCATTTTTTTTACCTCCCCAACGTTCCCCACGCAAAGCTCCTCAGCTTGGCTGACCTGCCGTAGCCGCAGCTAGCGCAGACCGCCTTGGTCTTGTGGTACGCGCCCCTGCCGCATCGCCTGCAGCGGATGTGCGTCTTCTTGTTATGCTTTCCAAAACTTGGAGTTCCCTTGCTCATTTTTTACCTATGAATTGCCGCGTGAGCGGCTGAAATTTTGCTTTGCAAAATTTCTTTTTCGTCAACGTTTTTCAAGCGCCGAAGGCGCACAGAAAAAGGTTGTTCCCTTGCTCATCGTCTTTACTCGCCGTTCTTGTTCGGTGAAACGAAGATTATATTGTCGCCGCGCACGATTAACATGCCGAACCTCTTGGTGGTATCCTCGCAGACTTCCTCTGCCTTGTCCAACACCAGATTCATGTGCACGTCAAAAGCCTTAAGGGTGCCGCGAACTTCGCCGCCTTCCTTAAGTCTCAATATGACTTCGCTGCCGATAGCTTCATTCAAAGAATCAAATGGTCGCTGATTGGTCATAGTGCAATCAAGTAAGTTGCTGGGTATTTAAAGTTTTCGTGGAGCTACTAATACAATTCATACAACGGGAACTTGTCACACAACTCTTTAACTTCTGCCTTAATCTTGCCGAGTGCAGACTCATCTTTAACATTTGCAATCGCCTTGTTCATAAACTCAGCGACCTGCTCCATCTCGCCTTCTTTCATCCCGCGCGTTGTGAGTGCTGGAGTTCCGAGCCGGATTCCCGACGGGTCAAATGGCTTGCGCTTGTCGTAAGGCACTGTGTTCTTGTTCACTGTGATGCCTGCCTTGTCCAGCGCAGCCTCTGCCTCCCCGCCGGCAATGCCTTTGTTCGTGAGGTCAATTAAAATCAAGTGATTGTCTGTTCCGCCAGTGATTAGCTCAAATCCAAAGTCCATTAATTTCTCAGCAAGGTGTTTCGCGTTCTTCACAACTTGCTTGCCGTAGTTCTTGAACTCGGGCTGGGAGTCCTCAAGCAACGCAACTGCGAGCCCAGCGATTGTGTGCTCGTGTGGCCCGCCTTGAAGTCCTGGGAATATTGAGCGGTCAATCAGCTCTGCGAGGTTCCACTTGGACTCTGCGTGATACTTCTCCTTCAATCGGTCTTCCTGTTTACAAAGTATCATCCCCCCTCTCGGCCCGCGCAGTGTCTTGTGCGTCGTGGTCGTGATGATGTCTGTGAATGGGAAAGGACTCTGGTGCGCGTCAGCTGCGATTAGGCCGGCGATGTGCGCCATGTCAACCATTGAGTAAGCTCCAACTTCTTCAGCTATGGCGTGGAACTCCTTGAAATCATATTCTCTTGGATACGCTGTTGCGCCTGAGACAATCACCTGCGGCTTGTGCTCTTGGGCAAGTTTCCTAACTGCATCGTAGTCAATCAAATGGGTTTCTTCATCAACTCCATATTGCACTGCTTTGAACAATTTGCCTGTTGCGCTCACTGAGTGACCGTGTGTCAAGTGTCCGCCCATCGGAAGCGCCATGCCCATCAGCGTGTCCCCTAGTTTCATAACCGCGAGGTAAGCCGCGAGGTTCGCTGGGCTTCCTGAGTAAGGCTGGACATTTGCGTGCTCAGCGCCGAAGAGTTTCTTTGCCCTGTCAATCGCAAGGTTTTCTACAATGTCCGTGAATTCCTGTCCGCCGTAGTAGCGCTTGCCTGGGTAGCCCTCTGAATATTTGTTGTTAAGAATCGAGCCCATCGCGGTCATCACTGCCTTGCTGATGTAATTCTCCGACGGGATAAGCTCAAGCCCCTCGTTCTCCCTAGTGACTTCGCCGTTCAGCGCTTTCAAAATTTCAGGGTCTGTTTCTGCAAGGGTTTTCCAGTTCATGAGTATGAAGTTAGCTATTGTTTATTATAAGGTTTTGGTGGGCCCGAAGCTCCGCCTGGCCGCGGAGGTACGAACCCGCGACAGCGGGTTGTACAACACGCTTTGCGTGTTTGTAGGCCGAGGGCATTCGGCTGTTGCCGAAGCCCCGATATTGTGATTGGTGGGCCCGAAGGGATTTTCAGTCCGAAGCTGCATTTTATAGGGGGGCTTCAGCCGAAGGCTGAATGCTTGGTTTTCACCAAGCCCCCTGCTATCCTCACAATGAATCGCCAGCAATTTTATTACATCTCTGGCGTTTCATTGTGTCCGCAGCGGCGGAGATTTGAACCCTCAACCCTCTGATTAAGAGTCAGATGCTCTACCAGCTTGAGCCACGAGCCCACGTTAGACTCAACACTATTTATTTAGTAATATATAACTTCTTCTCAAAACTTAAATACACCTTCCAAGTATTCCCAAGTATGTTTTACCAACTCCTCGCGCTCATCGGGCTCGTGATGATTGGCGGCTTCCTTGAGTTTTGGATGCGCCGCTTTGAGATGCAGGGCGTCGGCATCTGGCTCTCATTCGGCCTGATTCTGACCTACGCATTCGGCCCGCTGTGGGGTTTCCTCTTCGCAATCTCAATCCTGATAATCTCGTTCGTCCTGTTCCCTTATGAAATCCAGGGATTGTTCATTATGGGCATAACTCTTGCAGGCACGCTCTTCGCCGCAACGTTCTTTGACATAACCGCGAAGAACTTCCTGCTCAACTCAATGATGATTGTGATTGGCTACAACATTGTCTCAAACATAATCTGGATGTTTATGGGCTCAAACTGGTTCCGCCTGGTCAAGTTTGCAATGCTCTCTATATTATTTAATTACTTAATCTTCTCAAAACTCGGCTGGGCTATTTTAATGTGGGTGAAAGGGGGGTAAATTGTGCCAGAGGTGTATTGTGTTTTTGATCAAACTTTTTTACTAAAAAGTTTGTTGTGGGTTAAAGGTTAATGTGTTTCTTCTTTTTGTTTTTGATCAAACTTTTTTACTAAAAAGTTTGTTGTGGGTTAAAGGTTAATGTGTTTCTTCTTTTTGTTTTTGATCAAACTTTTTTACTAAAAAGTTTGATTTGGAGCCCCGGGGGAGAATTGAACTCCCGACCTGCTGTTTACAGGACAGCCGCTCTACCACTGAGCCACCGAGGCAACTGCGAACTCAGTTGACAAGTTGCGCTGCATCACTTTGGTGATGCTGCAGCGCTGCCGAGCAAGTCATCCTGCTTTGCAATTTGCCAACCAAACTGAACTCATACTAAATCGTTGCTCTGATTAAATAAGTTTTGGTGTTCCTACCATAGTATTAAATACAACGCCGTTCACATAAATAGTCATAGTTGAAAGACGGGGATAGAAAAAAGTGCATACAACGCTATTTTTCTAGATGTATAAAATGACCGAATTAGAACAAAACAAGACTAACAAGACTATAGTGAAAACTACAGAATGGGTGCGCAAGAAACAAAAAGAAGGCGCAACCCATGAAGAACAAACTAAAGAAATGCCAAATGAAGGCAAAACTGAAGCGGCACAGCCTGGCAAAACCGAGCGTGTAGCAGAGGCTTCGCCTCACTCCGCGCCTAAACTTAATACAGAGCGCGCTCCAGACTCAATTGAACTATTCCGCAAGCTCGGGATAACAGAGCCAGTGCTCAGAGCGATAACAGAACAGGGTTTTGTGATGCCGACTGAGGTGCAAATCAAGTCCATACCCCTAGTTGTGGATGGCAAGGATATCATAGCAGGCGCTGCAACAGGCTCTGGGAAGACACTCGCTTTCGGCTCTGGCATAATCCAGAACTCTGAGCGGGGCAAGGGCATACAAGCGCTTATTTTAACTCCTACACGAGAGCTCGCTGAGCAAATCAAGGGCGCGCTAAATGGATTCTCAAAGTACAAATCCCTGCGCATCACTGCAGTATACGGCGGCGTTGGAATAATGGGGCAGATAAACTCACTGCGAAGCGCTGACGTGGTAGTGGGCACGCCGGGCAGGCTGCTTGACCACATGCAAAGGAAAACCATAGACCTGAGATGTGTCAGCATACTAGTTCTTGACGAGGCGGACAGGATGCTTGACATGGGCTTCCTGCCTGATGTGGAGCGGATAATCAACAGCTGCCCAAAAAAGCGGCAGACTCTCCTGTTCTCTGCAACGGTTTCAACAGGGATAAGCAAGCTCGCCCAGAAGTACATGAACGCTCCAATAGATATAGCTGCAGAGTCGCAGGTTGATCCCCGAATGCTCAAGCAGGTTTACTACGACGTGCGGGACAGCCTCAAGTTCTCTCTGCTGGTGCACCTCCTGAAGCACGAAAACTCTTCAGGGCTTGTAATGGTATTCTGCAACACCCGAAGATATGTTGACCAAATTGCAGACAACCTGAAAGCGAATGGCATCAGCGCCATAGCAATACACGGCGGGCAGAATCAGTCCAAGAGGAATAAGACAATGCAGCAGTTCCACGCCCAGAACATAAAAGTGCTCGTCTGTACTGATGTTGCAGCTAGGGGGCTGGACATCAAAGGGGTGTCGCACATCTACAATTATGACATACCCAAGGAGAGCAAGCAGTACATTCACAGGATAGGCAGGACTGCTAGGGCAGGAAAAGAAGGCAAGGCCATAAACATACTCTCCAGCAGGGATTATGAGAATTTTGGATTTGTCAAGCGCGATACCGCTGCGGACATAAAGCGCGAGGAAGTGCCGTATGTTGAGCAGGCAGTAATGAAGCGCACTGAAAACAAGCGGAGTAATTACAAGCAGGGCGGCGGCAGGGGAAGACCGCAAGGCGGGAACCGCGGAAGGCCTCAGGGCGGGAACAGGGCAAAAAGGACTGCGTATACGAGGCGGTAAGTTATTTCTTAACGAGCGATCTACATGCGCAGCATGTAGAGACACACGGCGCTCATGCGCTGTGTGCTGAAGCGAGTTTTTTGATCACTCCGGCAAACTCCGGAGGAAAGTTGCGCTGCAAAATAACTTGTGATGCAGCGCTGCTAAGCAATTTCAATGCCTTCGGTCAAATTCAAACAACCGAGCGATAGCGAGTTTTTTGATCAAACTTTTTGGACAAATATAACAAATAAAAAGTTTGGTGCCGATGACGTGAATTTCTCAACAGCAAACTCGCTTTTGGCTTTCTCGCAGGATGCGAGCAGGGTCGCTTCGGCGAAGCCGAACGCGGCCCAATTTGCCAGCGGAATTTGCCGCTGTTTTGAACACGTGACCTCCAGATGTCTTAGCGCGCTTATCATTCCCCGAAGGGTCATAACTCACAAGCGAACTTATGAGTCTGGCGCTCTAACCGCTGAGCTACATCGGCGGCGTCAAATTACCCCGGGAAATTAGGCGGCATTCGCTCACTGCGTTCGCGAAGCCACCTTGCCGGGTTAATTGAACTATTGAGATCCAGCCCAGTCGTAGGAAAATTGCGTTCCACCTTTATATTATTTGTTCTTTAAAAAATTCGGATTGGAATGCTTTTACAAACCTATTTATACCCTGAAATTTTATCTTGCCCTATGAATACAAGAGTGTGGGTATTGGCATTTGCCTTGATTGCTCTGGTTTTCGTGTCTGGCTGCGTTGAAGATAGTTCAGATGACAGCGGCGTGTACGCACCACCTGCGGATACTGAGGTTGAATCTGAATTGGAACCTGAGCCAGAAACTGAAGCTGAGTGTGAAGTAAAGGACGACTGTGACGACGACAACTTCTGCACAACTGACAACTGCAACGACGGCACCTGCGTCAATCTTTTGGCATCCGGCTGTGCTGTTGAAGAGTCCGGCTACATTGCCATCACAGGGGTTAACTACGACGACGCGGATGAGTGGATGGACCTTAATGCGAAGAACATGGATGTGCGCGGCTGGACTATTGAGACCAACGGTACTGAGATGTTCAAGTTCGGGAACAACTACTTCAACCTTAATGGGCAACTGCGAATAAACACTGGCATGGGTCTTGGTAATAGCATCAACGTCTACATGGGCAGAACTGAAGGCATGTGGACTGAAGGGCTGCCAATTTCCATTGTAGACGATAACGGCAACACCGTGTTGGTTTACGAATAAAGCCCCAAGAGCAAAAGATTTAAAGAAGGTTTTGCATTAGATAGGGTTACCATTATTCCCCTCCTGGCTCAGTCGGCTCCGACTGGCCTCGGAGGAAGGTCGGAGGCGTTCGGCTAAAGCCGACGCCTCTATAACTACGGTAAACATCTAAGAGCCCCCTCCTGGCTCAACGGTAGAGCGGCCGGCTGTAGAACGTCACGTGCTTTGCGCGTACACGATGTGTAGCTGATTAACCTGTTGCCGGGGCAACAATTGCCCTGTGCACAGCAAAGGATACGCATCGTGCAGAAACCGGCAGGTTCCAGGTTCAAATCCCGGGGAGGGGACCAAATTTCTAAGTGTTTAAGCGAAGCTGCTTTTCGTCCGCAAGCAGGCGGACGTTCCTAAATCCTGGGGAGGGGACTCATTTTTCTATACATCTTTTAATCATACTATGCAGATTCCTCATATACAGCCCTGCAACTCCCCAAAGAATCGGTAGCCAGATTGGGATGCCAAAGAAGGTTGGATTTGCATAAGCCCAGGCGCCGTGGGATATTCCATAAATTTCTGCAAGAGCTCCGCTTACTCCTGCTAGAATAAACAGCAAAATGTCATCAAGCCGCTTGGAAAGCCCGAGCATTAAAACTCCGAGGGCAATCAAAATCGCGGTTAAGATAAATGGTGTTGTCCATAAATATGTAACAAAAATCAAGGAAGTTGCGCCAATTAGTAATGTGGCAATTTCTGCTTGTTGCTTGTTTTTCATATTCTAGCTTTACTTTTTCACAATAACTCTAAGTTTTAAAAATGATTTCTGAATTTTAGAACTCGTCTTGCTTATTGAGGACTGCTTAGTTAAGCTCTTGTAACTCTTCGGCGGAGTCTTGGAAGGCGCCGTATCATAGCTTTTTGGCAAAGTCTTAGTCTTGGAAGGTGTTGTATCATAGCTTGGTGTTAGAGTCTCCGAAGGCGCTGTATCATAGCTTGGTGATATGCTCTTTTTTACTGATGTATCAGGTCCAGAGTTTGTGTTCCCTGGCTTGGTTTTGCTCAGCCACGGGATGCCATAATATTTGCTATCTTTCTTGATATAATCATCCTGCTTCTCAATAACGTCTTCAATGCAGATATGCTCACAGCCGACTTCGTTCGTGTCATTCCAGTTCTTGTCTTTGCTGCACCTGTTATTCTCCCCTGTATTCCCATTGCCTTTGTTTTTAATATCCTTATTTGTGCTGGAGCAGACATAGTTGTTGTTTAGAATGTTATTGCTGGAGCCAAAACCCTGGGCTTCTATCCCGTTATAATTCTTGGTCACAGTGTTGTTTATGAGTAAATTATTTGAAGAGTCGCCTAGGTATATTCCGACTTCGCCATTGGATTTCATACTGGAATCTCTAATAACATTGTTGTCGCTATCCTGAAGAAATATGCCTGTTTGAGTATTTTTGTTCAATGTATTGTCTTTTAAAAGGTTGCCATCGCTTGCAACCAGCGAGATGCCCTCGTAGTTATTTTTTGCTATGTTTCCTTCTATATTGTTATTGCTTGATCCTGCGTCCAGTGCTATGCCTCTGCCATTCGAGCTCAGGTTATTGTTCTTAACGAGATTATCATCTGAGTCAGAGTCAAGATAAATTCCTTTCATAAAATCCGTGATTGCACAGTTCTTTATGATATTGCCATCTTTATTGCTCAAGTATATGCCAACATTGCTATTATCATTACCAGTTATAGCATATCCCTGGCAGTTGAGCACTTTCCCATGCTTTGGCCATTCTATGCAGTTGCTTTCAAAGCTGGCTATGCCTTGCGCCAGGAAGGTGGTTGTATAATCACTGTCAAGTGCGGCCTCGCAGTCGCTGCAGCCGCTACAATACGCGTTGCCACCCTGAATTGTGTATGCACTGGCTCCTGCTGCAGTTAGCAGGACTACCCCTATCATTGTCAGGAGTATTTTCTTCATTTGCTTAACTTAGTACTTTAGTGGCTTATTTATATCTTATGTTTAAGACCCTCTTTATTCTTTCCGAAACCTTTAAATACCTATCCGTAGTTCTATATGAGGTCTGACGACCATAGCGAAGAGGCTACACCCGTTCCCATTCCGAACACGGAAGTTAAGCTCTTCAGCGATGTGTTGATTACTGCGTCTTGACGTGGGAAAAACACGACGTTGCCAGGCACTTCAACATGGATGCGGGTATATGATTCAATTGTTTTCTTTAGGTGACACAAACTCCAAATAGAGTATTTCATCTAGTGTACATACTAACCTACCCACCCCTATCTATGACACACCGTAACGAACTACGCCCTGGTGGTGTAGTGGTTATCATACGGCCCTGTCACGGCCGTGACCCGGATTCGACTTCCGGCCAGGGCGCCACTACCATGGGTCCGTAGCTCAGGTTGGGAGAGCACTTGGCTTTTAACCAAGGGGTCGCGGGTTCAAATCCCGTCGGACCCATTCATAGTAAAAACCGCAATGGAAATAGAAGACATGAAACTGGTGTTGGAACACGAGCTTGTTCCAAAGCACGAAATTGTTTCTGAGGCAAAAGGCGAGGAAATACTCATTGAGTATGGAATCATCAAGCGCCAGCTTCCAAAGATTCTGGCTAACGACCCGGCGATAAAACACCTTAAGGCGGCTCGGGGCAACATTATCAAGATAACACGCGCTAGCCAGACTGCTGGCACTGCGATTTACTACAGGGTTGTTACTTAAAATGGATTACAAACCAGTCATCACATCGTATATGCAACAGACAGGTCTAGTGGAGCATCAGATAGACTCATACAATGACTTCCTTGAGAACAAGTTGCAGCACGTAATTGATGAGATGGGTCTTATAGAGCCTGAGATTGAGAATTTCCAAATTCGGCTTGAAAATATTCATATTGGTGTGCCATCTGTAAAAGAGGCAAATGGTTCAATCCGAAAAATCTTCCCGAACGAGGCAAGGCTTCGTAACCTGACTTATTCTGCTCCAATTCTTCTTGACATGACTCCAATAAAGAACGGGGTTGACCAAGACACGCTGGAGGCAAAAATCGGCGAGCTTCCGATTATGCTCAAGTCAAACATCTGCCTGCTTAAGGGTCTTAAGAGAGATGAATTAATCAGGGCCAGTGAGGATCCTGATGACCCCGGGGGGTATTTCGTAGTCAACGGAACAGAACGAGTTCTTGTTCTTGTAGAGGACCTTGCTGCGAACCGCATCAACCTTGAGCGCTCAACAATCGGCACAGTCACAGAGAGCGCTCGTGTATTCTCAGAGAGCGGCTGGTACCGAAGAAGGAACGGGGTTGAGCGAAAGAAGGACGGCGGGCTTGTCGTGAACATGCCGCCATTCTCAAAGCCAATACCATTCGTGGTTCTGCTCAGGGCACTTGGCCTTGGAAAGGACTCAGAGCTTGCAAAGGCGGTTTCACTTAACCAGCGAGTTTCCTCAGAACTCTACGTGAGTTTTGAAGAGGCAGCAGAAGAGAACAGCACTGATGATGCGCTTGACTACCTTGGCAAGAAGGTCGCGTTCGGCCAGAACAGGCCGGAGCGAATTGAGCGCGCAAAGCGCATACTTGACACTTTCCTTCTCCCTCACGTTGGAGTTGAACCCGAGGACCGAAAGAAGAAGGCATATTACGTGGCGAAGATGGCTGAAAAGGTAATCAAGCTGCACATCGGTCTGCACGACATTGACGACAAGGACCACTACTCAAACAAGCGCCTGCGCCTTGCAGGGTCTCTCTTTGAGGACCTCTTTAGGGTGACTTTCAGAGCGCTCATCAACAACACTGTTTACTCTCTTGAAAAAGCGTTTAAGCGGCACAGAAAAATTTCAGTTCTCACTGCTGTTCGCTCAAACTTCCTCACCGAGCGAATCCAGCACGCCATTGCAACCGGTGCGTGGATTGGCAACAGGCAAGGTGTCTCGCAGCACCTTGACAGGATGAATTATCTTTCTTCAATGTCCCACAGGCGTCGTGTCCGATCACTTCTGAGCACGACCCAGCCTCACTTCGAGGCGCGTGACCTGCACTCAACCCACTGGGGTAGGCTCTGCCCTAATGAAACTCCTGAGGGTTCAAACATCGGTCTTGTCAAGAACCTTGCGCTAATGGCAAAGATAAGCAAGTACTCGGACGACGCTTTGATTGAGGAAACACTTAGAAAGAAGAACGTAAAACTCGGAGATTAAATGGCTAAAGTAGAAACAAAACCAGAAAAGAAAAAAATTGGCATCTACCTAAACGGTCGTCTAATCGGAGAGCACGAGGACACTGACGCGCTTATTAAAGAGCTCAAGGAGATGCGAACCGAGGGTGTAATCGGGGCTGAGGTCAGTATTTCACGTTCAAAGGACTTTGATGAGGTTCACATAAACTCAGACGAGGGCAGAATCATAAGGCCGCTCATAAAAGTTATTGATGGTAAACCACTGATTACACAGGAGCACCTTGACAAGATAAAGAAGGGTGAACTGCAGTGGAGTGACTTGGTCAGCCAGGGTATTGTGGAGTATCTTGACGCGGCAGAGGAGGAAAACACGCTTGTTGCCCTGCGCGACGGTGATATTACCCCTGAGCACACGCACCTTGAAATTGACCCTCTTACAATATTCGGAATCTGCGCTGGCGTTGTTCCTTTCCTAAATCACAACATGGCTACCCGTGTAACACTGGGTGCGAACATGTCCAAGCAGGGTATCGGCGTTTATACCTCAAATTACAATGCACGGGCTGACACTCAGCGCCACCTAATGGTGTACCCTCAGTCGCCTCTTGTGCGAACACATGGTCTTGACCTAATTAATTATGACAGGCGCCCATCCGGCCAGAACTTTGTGGTTGCGATTATTTCAAAGGGCGGCTACAACATGCAGGACGCCATCATAATTAACAAGGCTTCAATAGAGCGCGGTCTTGGCCGCTCAATTTTCTTCCGCTCCTACAACGCTGAAGAGCGCAAATATCCGGGTGGGCAGGTTGATACCATAGAGCTTCCTGACAAGGAAGTCCGCGGCTATCTCTCAGAGGAATCCTACAGGTTCCTCGGCGAGGACGGGCTCATTGAGTCAGAGTACAAAGTTGGCGAGGACGATGTTCTTATTGGAAAGACATCGCCTCCAAGATTCCTTGAGGTTATGGAAGAGTTCGGAATGTCTGTGAAAAACCGAAGGGAAAGCTCAGTGGTTGTTCGTTCTGGTGAGGGCGGAATTGTTGACAAGGTTATGCTTTCAGAAACTCTTGAGGGTGACAAAATGGTAAAGGTCACTCTTCGCGAACAGCGAATCCCAGAGGTTGGGGACAAGTTCGCTTCAAGGCATGGTCAGAAGGGTGTTATCGGTCTTGTAATTCCACAGGAGGATGCTCCATTTACTGCTTCTGGAATGAGTCCAGACTTGCTTCTTAACCCGCACGCAATTCCATCTAGAATGACAGTGGGTCAATTGCTTGAGACGCTCGGCGGTAAGGTCGGCTCGTTAAACGGGCGCACAATTGATGGAACTCCTTTCTCAGGTGAGCCAGAGCGCTCACTGCGCGATGAACTGCACTCACTGGGATTCAAGAGCAGTGGCAAGGAAGTCATGTATGACGGAATAACCGGGCAGAAGCTTGAGGCTGAAATATTCATCGGCGTTGTATACTACCAGAAGCTCAAGCACATGGTTGTTGATAAGATTCGCGCAAGGTCACGAGGTCCTGTGCAGATTCTCACAAGGCAGCCAACCTCAGGAAAGGCGCGCGAGGGCGGTCTTAGAATGGGTGAAATGGAGAAAGACTGCTTGGTTGCGCACGGCGCAGCGCTGCTCCTCAAGGAGCGTCTCCTGGATGAGTCAGACAAGACACAAGTGCCAATATGCACGAGCTGCGGCATGATTGCAATCTATGACAAGTTCCGAGACTATAGCTACTGCACGGTCTGCGGAGATAATGTTGACATAGAATTCGTTGAAATTTCATATGCGTTCAAGTTGCTTCTGGATGAATTAAAATCCATGAGCATATATCCAAAACTCGTGATAGGTGATAAGGGATAATGGTGGAATTCATAAGCAAGCGGATAGAGAGAATTGAGTTTGGAGTGCTCTCACCAAAGATGGTAAAGAAGATGGCTGCAGTCAAGGTCATTGCTCCTGATACTCACGATACTGATGGTTACCCAATCAAGGCAGGTCTTATGGATCCAAGAATGGGTGTCATAGACCCAGGGCTCCGCTGCCGAACTTGCAAGGGAAAGATGGGCGATTGCCCTGGCCACCCTGGTTATATTGAGCTCGCAAGACCAGTGTTGCACGTTGGTTATACAAAACTGGTCTACAATTTACTACGCTCAACCTGCAAGGATTGCAGCAGGACACTCTTGTCTCCGCAGAAGATTGATGAGTACAAGGGGCGGATAAAGAATAATCTCGGCGGAACAGAAGAGCTTGACAAAATATTCGCAGAGGTTCTCAGTGAGTCCCGAAAGGCAAAGAAGTGCCCGCACTGCGGCGAGGTTCAGCTAAAGATAAAACTTGAAAAACCGACTACCATACTTGAGGGCGGTCAGCGCATAATGCCAACTGAAATCCGAGAGCGCCTTGAAAAGATACCTGATGATGATATCAAAATTTTCGGTCTTAGTTCAGAAACTTCAAGGCCTGAGTGGATGGTCCTTACACTTTTACTAGTGCCTCCTGTGACCACAAGGCCGAGCATCACGCTTGAAACCGGGGAGCGTTCGGAAGACGACCTGACACACAAACTTGTTGACATACTCAGGCTGAACCAGCGGCTCCGCGAGAACATTGAGGCAGGCGCTCCGCACTTGATTGTAGAGGACCAGTGGGAGCTTGTCCAGTATCACGTTACAACTTATCTTGACAACGAAGTCACAGGAGTTCCAACCGCAAGGCACCGCTCTGGAAGGCCTCTCAAGACACTGAAGCAGAGGCTCAAGGGCAAGGAAGGTAGGTTCAGGCACAGCTTGGCTGGAAAGCGTGTTGACTTCTCGGCCCGAACAGTTATTTCGCCAGACCCAAATATCAGCATTGACGAGGTCGGCATTCCGTACGAAATTGCAATGGAGCTCACGATTCCAGAACGCGCCACAGAAATGAACTTAGAAGCTTTGAAAGCGCTTATCCGCAGGGGTCCAAGCAATCACCCTGGTGCAAATTATGTTATTCGGCCAGATGGCAAGAGAAAGAAAATAACAGATGAGAACATTGAAGAGCTCATTGCGGAACTTGAGCCAGGTTATATCATTGAACGCCACTTGAAGGACGGCGACATCGTCTTGTTCAACAGGCAGCCATCACTGCACAGAATGTCAATAATGGCGCACAAGGTCCGTGTTTTGCCGTGCAAAACATTCAGGCTTAACCTTTGTGTATGCACACCTTACAACGCTGACTTTGACGGCGACGAAATGAACCTGCACGTGCCGCAGACTGAAGAGGCCAGAACCGAGGCAAGAATTCTTATGGGGGTTCAGACCCAGATTCGCTCACCAAGGTTTACTGGTCCAATCATAGGCGCTATTCACGACCACATTTCCGGTTTGTACTTCTTGACCTCATCCACGTTCACTGAGAGGGAAGCAGCGAACATACTTGCGAGGGCAAACTATGACGGTCTATTGCCAAAGTCAAAGAAGGGAATGATTGATGGCAAGCAGATATTCTCAATATTCCTCCCAGATGACCTCTCAATCGGTTTCAAGTCAAAGATGTGCCGCAAGTGCGGGGATTGTATAAAGTCAAAGTGCAAGTATAACGAATATGTGCTGATTCGGGACGGCGAACTGCTGTCTGGAATAATTGATGAGCGCGCAATCGGCGCAATGTCTGGCCGCTTGGTTGACGAAATACTAAGGAAGCACGGACCAGCAAAGGTCAAGGATTTCCTTGACGGCATAACAAAGCTGGGAATCGCATATCTTGATTTGGTTGGTTTCACAACTGGGCTGGACGATGAGCATCTGCCTCGCGAGGTTCGTGCTGAAATTGCAAAGGTTCTGGAAAAGGCACGGGGTAAAGTTGACGAACTGGTTGAAAAGTACAGGGCAGGCAAGCTACAGCCATCAAAGGGCAAAACAGTTACTGATACTCTTGAAGAGCTAATAATGCTTGAGCTAAACAACGGCAGGAACAAGGCTGGAGAAATGGCAGGCGCACACCTGAAGAAAGAAAACGCAGCGCTTGTGATGGCAAAGACAGGGGCAAGGGGAAGTACACTTAACATTACTCAAATGTCTGCGTGCATTGGTCAGCAGGCTGTGCGTGGCAAGCGTATCTTGCGTGGTTATCACGGAAGAACATTACCGCACTTTAAGGAAGGCGACCTTGGTGCAAAGTCTAGAGGTTTCGTTAGCAACAGTTACAAGGGCGGAATGGACCCAGTTGAATTCTTCCTCCACGCAATGGGTGGCCGCGAATCTCTAACAGACACGGCAATGCGAACGCCAAAATCAGGTTATCTACAGAGGCGTCTCGTGAACGCGCTGCAGGACATAATGGTTGATTATAATGAAACCGTAAAGGACGGGCGCGGGATTATCATTCAGTTCAAGTATGGTGACGATGGAATTGACCCTGCAAAGTCTGATCACGGAAAGGGTGTTAATATCAAGAAAGTAATAAAAGACGTCACCCTTAGGAAGGGCTCAAAATGAGTGACATAAAAATTCTCTTGGAAAAGAAAGGGGCTGAATTTCCCTCAAACTTAGTTAATGAAATAGAGATACAAATCAAGCGCGCAAAAGTAGAGAAGAAGTATATTGAGCCAGTCCTAGACAAGCTAATTGAGGTTTATGGAAAGGCAAAGGTTGAGCCAGGTGAAGGGGTTGGCGTTGTTGCAGCACAATCAATCGGCGAGCCAGGCACCCAGATGATGATGCGAACCAAGCACTACGCAGGAACTGCAATGGACGTTACGCGGGGTCTTCCAAGGCTTATTGAAATTTTTGACGCAAGGAAAACTCCAAAGACTCCAATGATGTCTGTGTTCCTGAAGAGCGAGTACAATACTGCGGAGAAAGCGGAAAAGCTTGCAAACCACATAAAAGAAACTAATATCAAGCACGTTATGAAAGAGATGGAATCAAACTTCGCTAAGTTTGAGCTTACAATCACTCTTGACGTGAAAAAACTCAGCGAGCGTGGTGTTACCTCCAAGAATCTCAGCAAGATACTGGAAGAGAAGTTCGCCGACAAGGCAGCCGTGGTCAAGGACAAAATAATCATAAAAGCGCCAAAGCGCAGCGCTTCAGCGCTTCAGAAGCTCAGGGAAGAAATCCAGCAGGTTCACGTCTCAGGTGTCAAGGGCGTAAGTTACGTGGTTATCCAGAAGGAGGACCACCGATACGTGCTCTACACCAAGGGGACAAATCTGAAGGATATGTTGCTGGTCAAGGAAGTTGACGTTAAGAGGACCCGCACAAATGACATAATGGAAACTGAGCGTGTGCTTGGTGTTGAAGCTGCAAGAAATCTTCTTGTTGATGAAACACTTGAAACTCTAAAAGAGGCTGGCTTGAGTGTTGACGTAAGGCACGTGACGCTCGTGGCAGACACGATGTGTGCAGATGGTCTGGTAAAAGCAATCGGCAGGCACGGGGTTTCCGGGAACAAGGCATCCATACTCGCAAGGGCAAGTTTTGAGGAAACCGTAAAGCACCTTCTCAGGGCTGCAGCGTATGGTGAGTCAGACGAGCTCAATGGGGTTGTTGAAAATATCATAGTTGGGCAGGTAATTAACTTGGGCACAGGAGTGCCTGAACTGGTGCTCAATAGGAGCATAGTGAAGAAGAAATAATGGACATAGTAAAAGAACTTCCAAAAATAGTGCAGGGTGGAACAACTGTTTTCGGCAGTGATGAAACTCTCCGCGCAATCAAGCAGGGAAACCCAAAATTCATAGTCGCGGCAAGCAATTGCCCAAACCTTGAGAAACTCAGGGCGTACTCAGAGAGCTCCGGTACAGAACTCTTTGAATTCAAGGGCGATTCAAAAAGCCTTGGGGCATTGTGCAAAAAACCTTTTCCAGTATCTTCACTTGTTGTGCTTAAAGAGGAAACAAAAAGCAAATGACGATAAAGTTGAACATGGATTCACTGCGTTACATTGCTGCTCTTGAAAGCACAACCGGTGTTGAGGTCAAGGACTGCATAGCAAACGAGGATACAATAATGTTCGTCGTGAAAGAGGGTCAGCTCGGCAAGGCAATAGGCAAGAACGGCGTGAATGTTAAAAAGCTCAATGCCGCGCTCGGCAAGAGAGTACAGCTCATTGAATTTTCAACTGACCCTGTTAAGTTCGTGAGCAACATGCTCAGCACAATCGCGCAAAAGACTGTCACAAAGACGGAGGATTCTGGTTTAACCTCAATTCAAATAGAGGTTGACTTCAAATCCCGCGGCGCAGTGCTCGGGAAGGGCGGGAAAAAGGTTCAAATACTAAAAGATCTACTAAAGAGGCACCACAATATAAGTGAGGTAATAATAAAGTAATAAAATGGCAAATAAACCCAAGGGGCTGTTTACAGCACGAAAACTTGAAGAAAGGCGCAAGACCTTTAGATGGCACGACATGGATTACAAGAGGCGTGCCCTTAAGCTTAACATCAAGTCATCCCCGCTCGGAGGCGCTCCAATGGCCCGCGGGATTGTTCTTGAGAAGGTCGGGCTTGAAGCAAAACAGCCGAACTCAGGTATTAGGAAGTGTGTCAGGGTTCAGCTTATCAAGAGTGGCAGGATGGTTACAGCGTTTGCGCCTGGCAACAACGCCATAAGTTTCATTGACGAGCACGACGAGGTTGAGATAGCAGGAATTGGCGGTCCGCGCGGCAAGTCAATGGGTGATATTCCTGGTGTCCGTTTCAAGGTCACGAAAGTCAAGGGGACAAGCCTGAATCAGATGGTTCGGGGCAAAAAAGAAAAACCGGTGAAATAAACATATGGACGTTAAATTATTCAACAAATGGGACTGTGCAAGTGTCATAATCAAAGACGTTGGGCTGCGAAGCTACATAAACCTGCCAAACAAGGCGCTTCCTTATTCTTTCGGCCTCGGCGCGACCAGGAAGTTTGGCAAGTCAAAGATCCACCTTGTTGAGCGCCTGGTAAATAACCTCATGGTTACAGGTCACATCAAGGACACAAGAGTCCACAAGAGAATCAGTGGCCGAGACTCTGGGAAGAAGCAGCGCACCTACAAGAGCATAGAGAGCGCGTTTGACCTTATAGAAAAGAGGACAAAGCAGAATCCAGTCCAGGTCTTGGTGCAGGCAATTGAGAACGCAGCACCAAGGGAAGAAACCACAAGAATCAGGCAGGGTGGAATCATAGTTCATAAGGCAGTTGATGTTGCGCCAGCAAGGCGATTGGACATTGCATTGAAATTTGTAACGCACGGCGCAGCTCAGAGGTCTTTCTCAAAGAAGGCTACACTTGAATCTGCTTTGGCAGAGGAAATCATAGCTGCATCTAATTATGACAACAAGTGCTACTCAATCGGCAAGCGCGACGAGCTTGAGCGAGTGGCGCAGAGCGCGAGGTAATTTTAAAAAATGGCACAACAAAGCATCATAAAGGTCTCCAGCTTTGTGTGCATTTCAAAGCTGGAGAAAAAGGAGAAACTTTGAAATGGCACGAAAAGAAGATTTGATTGCTAAGGTAAAGGAATTGATGTGGAAGCCTGACAAAATCAGGAACATTGGTATTATAGCGCATATTGACCACGGCAAGACCACGCTGTCGGACAGCCTGGTCGCCGGCTCAGGCATGATTTCAGAGGAGCACGCAGGAAAGCAGCTGTTTATGGATTTTGACGAGCAGGAACAGGCACGTGGTATCACGATTAATGCAGCTAACGTTTCGCTTTTGCACGAAGTTGATGGTGTGGAATATCTCATAAACATGATTGACACTCCAGGCCACGTTGACTTCGGCGGTGACGTTATCCGCGCGATGCGCGCTGTTGACGGCGGGGTTGTTGTGGTATGCGCTGTTGAAGGCGCCATGCCCCAGACTGAGACCGTGCTCAGGCAGGCAATGCGCGAGCGCGTCAGGCCGATTCTTTTCATTAACAAGGTTGACCGCTTAATCAGGGAAATCAAGCTTACGCCTGAGGAGATGCAGAAGCGGTTTGTCAAGATTATAGCGCGTGTTAACGAGCTCATCCGCAAGAACTGCACACCAGAGCTCTATGAACAGTTCAAGGTTGGTGTGGATGACGGCTCTGTCATGTTCGGCTCAGCGTTCCACAAGTGGGCGCTTTCTTTGCCGCACATGAAGAAGCTCGGGCTCGGCTTCAAGGACATTCTTGATTCTTATGCATCAGAGGAATGGCAGAACCTTTACAAGAAAGCACCGCTTCACAAGATTCTTCTTGATATGGTCGTAAAGCACCACCCAAGCCCGAAGCAGGCGCAGATTTACAGGATACCTCAGATTTGGCCTGGTGACGACAAGGAAATGGAGGCAAAATTGGCAGAGTGCAACTCTGAGGGTCCGCTCGCCCTAATGGTTACAAAAATGATAATTGACCCGCAAGCGGGCGATGTTGCAACAGGCAGATTATTCTCAGGAACACTGTATGACGGTGCTGAAGTACACTTGTGCAACATTGGTCAGAATTTCCGAACCCAGCAGGTTGGAATTTACATGGGGCCTGAACGCTCAAAGATTGAGAAGGTTCCTGCCGGCAACATAATCGCAGTGATGGGCTTGAAATCAGCAAGATCTGGGGAAACTGTCTGCGACCCAAATAATCCAATTGAGCCATTTGAAGCAATCCACGAGGCAGAGCCAGTTGTTACAGAGGCTATTGAGGCAAAGAATACAGCAGACCTTCCTAAGCTGGTTGAAGTTCTCAGGAACATAGAAAAGGAGGATCCTGCAATCAAGATTGAGCTTGACGAAGCCACTGGTGAGCACAAGATGTCCGGCCAGGGCGAACTGCACCTTGAGATTTGGAGGTACAGGATAGAACACGACAAGAAAATTCCAATCACTCACTCTGACCCAATTGTGGTTTACAGGGAGACCATTGACAAGGCATCGCCTGAGGTTGAGGGCAAGAGCCCAAACAGGCATAACAAGTTCTACATAACAGTTGAGCCCCTTGAGCAACCCCTCCAGACTGCGATATTCCAGGGCAAGCTTGCGCAGGGCAAGGTCAAGAAGAAGGAGTATCTGGCTGAATTCCAGGAGCTTGGACTTGACAAAAACGAGGCAAAGGGTGTTGCTGACATCTGCGGCCAGAACATGCTAATCAGCATGGTCAAGGGTGAGGTTCACCTTACTGAAATTATGGAGCTCGCAATTGAGGCATTTGAGGTGGTAATGAAGAGAGGCCCGCTCTGCGATGAATCGTGCGCTGGGGTAAAGGTCAAGCTGCACGACACAAAACTCCACGAAGATGCCATTCACCGGGGCCCGGCACAAGTTATTCCAGCAGTGCGTTCCGCTATCAAGGGCGCTATGCTAACCGCGGGCGTGAGATTGCTTGAGCCAAAACAGACGCTCTTTATCCGAGTTCCAGACGAGCACATGGGTGCTGTGAACAAGGAGATGCAGTCCCGTAGAGGGCAGATTCTGGACATGCAGCAGGAAGGGGACAGCACTGAGATTACAGCCAAGGCGCCTGTGGCTGAATTGTTTGGTTTCTCAAATGATATCCGCTCAGCAACAGAGGGCCGCGTGCTCTGGAGCACAGAGAACGCAGGGTTTGAGCAGCTCCCGCAGGAAATCCAGATGAAGGTCGTGAAGGAAATCAGGCAGAGGAAAGGGCTCAAAGAGGACCTGCCAAAGCCAAGCGATTACCTTGAATAACACTTAGACTTTGTAATTGGTAACTTAGTTGATCTCAAAGTGGTACAGTATGAAGCTTCCACATCTTTGAGATAAACTTTATATACTCCTTAGAACCATATAACAGAGCACCTTTTAGGTGTTTAAAGGGAGATGGCAAAAGTATCTTAACCGAGCTAATGTTATCTATTTAATAGTAATATGGAGGTTACATAAAATGGCAAACAAACCACACATGAATCTGGTCGTTGTTGGTCACGTTGACCACGGCAAATCGACCACAGTCGGACGAATTTTGTTCGACACCGGCAACATTCCTGAACAGGAAATGAAGAAGATCCAGGAGGAGGCCAAGAAATACGGAAAGGAAACTTTTGGTCTGGCTTTCATAATGGACAGAATGAAAGAAGAGCGCGAGCGCGGGCTTACAATTGATGTTGCTCACAAGCGCTTTGACACGGACAAGTTCTACTTTACAATCATTGATGCTCCGGGTCACAGGGACTTCGTGAAGAACATGATTACGGGTGCTTCCCAGGCAGATGCTGCAGTTTTGATGGTGTCCGCAAAAGAGGGCATACAGCCCCAGACCAAGGAGCACGCTTGGCTTACCAAGACGCTCGGCGTCAACCAGCTTATCGTCTGCATCAACAAGATGGACGAGGTTGACTACAAGGAAGACCGCTTCAACGAGGTCAAGAAGACTGTTGAAGACCTTCTGAAGCCGATTGGCGTCAAGATTGACAAGGTTCCGTTCATACCAACAGCTTCTTTCGTAAGCGGCGAGAACGTTACAAAGCCAGCAGGCGAGAAGATGGGCTGGTACAAGGGCAAGCATTTAACCGCTGCGCTTGACGACCTAGTCCCGCCGGCGAAGCTGACAGACAAGCCGCTCAGGTGGCCAATTCAGGACGCATACACCATCACTGGTGTCGGCACAGTTCCTGTCGGTCGTGTTGAGACTGGTGTGTTAAAGCCTAACATGAAGCTGGTATTCCAGCCATCAGGCGCAACTGGTGAGGTAAAGAGTGTTGAAATGCACCACGAGCAGCTTGAAAAGGCAGAGCCAGGCGACAATGTTGGAGCTAACATCCGAGGAATCGGAAAAGGCGACGTGAAGCGCGGAGACGTGGCTGGCGAGGCATCAAGCCCGCCGGTAGTTGCAGAGGAGTTCACAGCACAGATAATCGTGCTGCAGCACCCAACCGCAATTACAAAGGGCTACACTCCAGTGTTCCACTGCCACACAGCCCAGGTTGCGTGCACATTCGTTGAGCTTCTAAAGAAGATTGACCCGGCAACTGGTGAGGTCAAGGAAGCGAACCCAGACTTCCTCAAGACAGGTGACGCAGCTATTGTGAGGCTCAAGCCAACAAAGCCATTTGTGGTTGAGAAAGCAGCTGATTTCCCGCCGCTCGGCAGGTTCGCTATCCGAGACATGGGCGCGACAGTTGGAGCTGGAATGGTAACTGATGTCAAGGCAAAAGTAGAGGGTAAGACAAAATCAGACGCCAAAGAAAAACCGGAGGCTAAGGCTAAAAAGTAAATAATCTGAGGTTGAGGGGTCAATGCAGACCCCTCTTCCTGTTTCCTATTTTTAAATGACAACTAAAGCGCGTATCAGACTCAGTGGCGTTGACATAAATCAGCTCAATGAGATTTGCAGTCAGATTAAATACATAGCAGGCGAGAGCAAGGTTGATTACGCAGGCCCTATTCCACTACCTACTAAAATTCTTAAGATACCAACAAGAAAGAGCGTTTCAGGCAACGGCACGGCAACCTGGGAACGCTGGCAGATGCGCATTCACAAGCGAGTTCTTGATGTTGAGCCGAATGACCGGGTTATGCGGCAGGTTATGAGGCTACAGGTTCCTGACGGCGTTAATATTGAGATAGAAATCAAGAGTTAAACAGCCGCTTGTCAAATTTGATTGCGGCACGGTTTTTTGCCAGCTTTTTTAGTGAGTGTAGCGAACGTCCAAAAAAGCTGAGATAGAGATTAAGAGTTAGGTTTCTGCTTTAGTTTTTCGCCAGCTTTTTTAGCGAGCGAAGCTGTAAAAAACTTCTTAAAAGTTCTCATATTAAGGCAGGATGCCTTCAAAAACGCCATTTTTCACACTTTTTACTGTTATAGTTAATTATATTCTATATTTTTTCTATAAAAGAAATATTATCATTATTTCTTCTGAAATAGAAAGGTTTATATACTATTCTTTTCCATATCAGTAAATATGGGTAAAACTGAGCAAAAACTGGACAAAAAGGACCATAACATCCTCAAGGAGCTGTGCAGGGACGGCCGAGTCTCCCTCGCAACCATAGCTCAGCGCGTTGATTTGTCCCAGGAGGTTGTGCGCTACCGCATCAAAAGACTGCACGAGAAGAAAGTCATCAGGGACTTTCTCGCAGTGCTCAATCCTGCAGAAATCGGCTTCACTACGCTGAACGAAGTTCTTGTCTCATTCCACAGCCTGACGCCAGAAGCTGAGGAAAAAATTGCGCGCTACCTCCATTCCTCCCAATACATTGTTAATGCAAAAGGCCTTGTCGGCCGGTATGACTACGCAATCACAATTGCAGCCCGCGACCAGGGGCACTTCAGCGAAATCCTGAAGCGCTTCCGGCAGGCATTCGGCGAGCGAATCAAGGACTACGAAATCCTTGGAATAATCAGCGAGCCGCGCAGGATGGACTACACCGCGGTTCTGGAGGGTGCAAGAAATGTATTTATTTGAAGAAAGTTATGCAGTGCTAAGTGCGTATAAGAACGGTACGCTGTGGTATTGCGCGACTTTGAAATAGATTAAGGTTCAGAAACGTATTTATTCAGACCTGCCTACTGTGCATTATGGCTAATGTTTTTATCTTCCACGGGACAGGTGGGTATCCAGAAGAGAACTGGTTTCCCTGGCTAAAAGCTGAGTTGGAATCTTTAGGGTGCAAAGTATTTATTCCGCAGTTTCCAACGCCTGAAAACCAAACGCCTGCGACTTGGTTCCCTGTGTTTAACCAATACAAAGAGCATTTTACTGAAGACACTATTCTAATTGGACACAGCTTGGGCGGCGCGTTTTTGCTTCGCGTACTAGAGCAATCTAATATTAAAATAAAAGCAGCTTTCATTGTTTCTGCGCCTGTGGGAGTTTTGCCTATCAAAAACTATGAAGGTGATAAACCATTTATTGGACATCCCTTTGATTGGGTAAAGATAAAAGAAAACTGTTCAAACTTTTTTGTCTTTCACTCTGACCCGGATCCTTATGTGTCGATTGGCAACGGGAGAGAAACTTCTAAACAGCTAGGCACTGAACTAACGTTTGTTCCAAACGCAGGGCATTTCAACACAGCTGCCGGCTTTGACAAGTTTGAACTGCTTCTTAAGAAGGTTAAAAATGTGCTGGGGGGCGCGCGCGGGATCATTTAGGATTTAAATAAATACAAGCCGCAACATAAAAATTAATAGACACCACATGAAAACTAATGTTAAAAATTTAAAAAAATCAGTTGTCCTATTTTTTGTTGGAACCGGAGATGAATCACTTATGCACAGGGGATACGGGCATTTGGCAAGAAAGCACAGAACAACGGCAGTAGAGCTTATGAAAATTGCCCAAGAAAAGGGATTTGAGATTGTGTTTGCAGATAAAGATGAGTCACTTTTAGAACGAGCTAAAAAAATAGGAATAGACATATCTAACCTGATTTTTTTGTGTAAGGATAATACTCGCTTTTTTTGTAGAAATTTTTATGATAAATTATTAGAGAATAATATCCAACCTACAGTTGTTTTTGTAGCAGGACATTTTAGAGAAAAATGTATGAGTCTTGCACTAAATCATTTATTAACTATGAAATTTCAGAACTCCAATAAAGTACAATATAACCCGCCAAAAATTTATTACCTTATCGGAACTGCAAGCATTCCCTCAAAGGGCTATATCAAATATGATCGCCATAAATTGGACGAATTTTTTGAAAAAGGAGTTGAGCCGATTACAATACCTGAATTTAGGTTAGTTAACAAAAAGGGTGACTTAGACAACCGATTTGAAGCGTCAAGATCAATTTTGCGCGAACAAGCAAAACTTCGGGTGCTAGAGTTTGACGAAAATATGTTCTGATCTTGAAAAGCGCCGAGGGCAAGATTCAGAACCGCCTGCAACTTCAGGCGGCACATTAGGCGGCGTTCGGCTAAAGCCGAAGCCACCTTGCCAGGCAATTTGAATGCCTTTGGTCAAATGGGAGAATCAATTTTCATAACGAGCGTCAGCGAGTTTTTGATCAAACTTTTTTCAAAAACAGAACCAATAAAAAGGTTGGCGCCAGAAACATTAATTACGAGCGAAGCGAGATTTTTTGGTCAAGCTTTTTGCGGCGTAGCCGGAAAAAGGTTGGCGCCGAGGGCAAGATTTGAACTTGCATATCCGTGAGGAAACGACCTTTCCAGGGTCGCGCATTACCAGATTGTGCCACCTCGGCTTGTTTTAACCAATTTCTTTGCAAGCCGCGACTCATGCAGTTGCAAACTGTAAGGTCTGCATGCAAGCCTCGGCGTTTTATATATTCTCCAGCGACGAGGTTTAACACAGTAACCAAATTTAAGGTCTGTGTTTTCACCTCGGCTATTAGAACTCATTCTCAATGGAGGTTTCAATATATAATTGCTACTGTTTTATTCTATAACGCCCAAATAAACATACGGCGCTGGCTCTTTCTGTGAAACCCAGGCGATGTAGAGTTTGCCGTCATAGACTTCAAGTGATGGTGTTTCGTCGCTGTAATCATTGCTGGTGAGCTGGGTTGCGCTGCTCCATATACCTGCCTCATACGTGCTCAGGTATATCTCGCCGTCGGTGTACCACGTCGCGTGGAGCTTGCCCTCAAAAATCTCAATGTCTCCAGTGGTCTTGTAGGCTGGCTTTTCGCTGTTAGTTATCTGTTGCGCTTTCTGCCACTTTCCGTCATAATAATATCTGTGGAATATCTCATTCTTTTCTGAATAATAGCTCTCATAGAGCATATGCAACTTGCCGCCCTCTATTACAATTGCTGGGTTCTTCTCGCTGGCTATGCTCTGTGTGTTCATTGGCCCACCGACCCACGCGCTTGAAAGCCGCCTTGACTTTATTTTTCCCTCTTGATTCTTCAGGCCCTGGCTGAATAACATATAAAGGTCGTGATTGTATACCCCTGCGACTGTTTTCGTATAAGTATCATACTCCATATGGTCTATTTTTTGCGCATCGCCCCACTTACCATCGTAGGTCTTGTAAGTGATTAAATTATTTGTGCTGGTTTCTGATGCAATCTCAGTTGTAAACAGGTAAAGTTTTTCTTCAAACACAGTTGTAGATGGGTATTTATCGTCCTTGATCGTGCCTTCTACGTGCACTTTGTCTCCGAGCGAGCCATCATATGTGTTGTAATAAATATCATAATTGTTGCCAGCATATTTCTCCCGGAAGATGAATAGTGTTTCATTATACACTTCAAGCGCAGGATTCAAACCGTCGCCAATTTTTGTTTTGTCTACTATCGCATAGGCAGGAGTTTCATTTACATTTTCCTCAATTTGCACTTCATCAGGTTGTTCCTCATCTTGCTGAATGTCTATCGGAGTATCTTCATGGGTCTCCTCTGGTGGAACATTTATGTCTATGCAGCCGCTAAAGATCACTACGGCCAAAAGCAAAGTTAGTATAACGATTTTGGTGTTCATACTAATCTTATAGTTTGAGGGGGTATAAATCTATTTTTACCGAAAATCCACCGAAATACTTATATATGACAATCGTATATCTTTTCCTTACACTAAGGTGGTGGCCTAAATAAAATGCTAGAAAAATTATTCACATCAAAGACGCGGGTTAAGCTCCTTGAGCTTTTCCTGTTAAATCCTACCAAGAGCTTTCACCTGCGAAAGCTGGCTAGGATGACTAATCTTTCGGTTCCTTCTGTGCGCAAGGAGCTAGAGCGCCTCACTGAGACGGGTCTCCTCGGCCAGACTTCCGAGGGCAACATGCTGGTTTTCCAGATAAATACAAACTCTCCTCTTTATGACGGGCTAAAAAGCATGTTCTTTAAAGACTATGGAATCTACGTGAGGACGACCAAGAACGTGATGGATTCCTTTGACGCTTTACGCATAAAAGACTCTCTTGTAAAGGAGACAAAGCTCGCGCCAAAACAGGCAGAGCAGATATCCAAGGACGTTGAAGCAGAGATAAGGCGCCTTGGCTTGAATTTCCTCTCAGCCCCGCTTGTCAGGGAACTTGTGAACCGCGAGCTTATTGTACACGGCCTTGAGAAGGAGCGAAAGCTTTACACCAGAATCGGAATGCCTGTCTACGACGTAACTCAGATGATAGAGAAAGGCTCTAAGGAAAACGCCAACCTGCAGTACAACCCTGAGACAGTGCACAAGTTGATGGCTGACCAAATTGCCAAAGAATACACTCTAGTCAAGGTTCTCCCTGTTGAGTTGTCTGACGCCCATATGCGGGGTCAGATACACATCCATGACCTGGATTACTTCGCAATGAGACCATTCTGCTTCTCGCACGATGTGCGGTACTTCCTAAAGAACGGGTTCAAGGCGGACGGGGTGGGTAATCACACTGCAGTTGCAGCTCCTGCAAAGAAGGCTGAAGTTGCTTTCCTGCACGCTGCGAAAGCGCTGGCTGCGGCGCAAACAAACTGCGCTGGCGGGCAGGGTTTTTCGTACTTTAACACATTCCTGTCCCCCTATGTAACAGGCATGGATGACAAGAAGCTCAGGCAGATGGCGCAGATGTTCATCTACGAGATGAGTCAAATGTATGTGGCCCGCGGTGGGCAGACTGTATTTTCAAGCATTGATTGCGACATGCACGTGCCAAAGCAGTTCCTGGACATCCCAGCTGTGCTGCCTGGTGGTGTAGTTAAGGATAGTACAACATATGCTGATTTTGACAATGAAACAAACAAATTGTTCAATGCATTTGTTGATGTGTATCTTGAAGGGGATGCAATCGGCAAGCCGTTTAATTTCCCCAAGTTTGAGGTGCAGTTGCACCCAAAAGAAATGAACGGCAAGAATGAAGAAACTCTGCTTAAAGTCTCAGAATTGGCAGCAAAGTTTGGCACTCCATATTATATTATAAACCAGCCCTACATGCCTGAGTTCTCGTGCTATCAGTGCTGTGCATTTTTAATGCCACTTGGTGATGCAAATACACAAGATGATATTGTCGGTGGTACACTACGAGGCGGGGCATTGCAAGTTGTTACAATAAATCTACCCCAGTTAGCATATGAAGCAAAAGGGGATGATGGCAAACTCTATGAACTCCTAAAGGATAGAATGGACAAAGCAAAAGAGGCGCATATACTAAAGAAGAAAATAATTTCAAAGAATTTGAAAAATGGCTTATTGCCCTTCATGGCCCAATCTGTTAATGACAAAGGAGATCGCTATCTTGAGCCGGACAAGCAGAGTTTCATAATTGGACTAGTTGGGATGAATGAAATGCTCAAGGCGCACACCGGTTCAGAACTGCACGAATCAACTGATTCCTGGAAATTTGGTCTGAAATTCATGAAGGATATAAAAGATATAGTTGCAGACTTTAGAAAGGAGACTGGTATGAACTTTTCGCTCGCCAGAACTCCTGCTGAGTCCTGTTCGTACCGCCTAGCCCAGATTGACATGAAAGCGTATCCGGACCAGGCTGTTTATCAGGGCAGCGGGAACAGTGCATATTACACGAACAGCTTCCACGTGAGCCCGTTCGCTGACGTGCCAATGTTTGACCGCCTTGACCTTGAGGGCGCGTTCCACCCGCTCACTGACGGCGGGGCAATGAGCCATGTGTGGCTTGGGGAAGCAAATCCGAACACAGAGGGCATATACGAGCTGACCAAGCGCATCGCGCAGAAGACTGCGATACAATACTTCGCGTTCACCAAGGACCTGACAGTTTGCAGTGACTGCAACTTCACGAGCGGCGGCCTGAGTAACACCTGCTCAAACTGCAACTCAACCAAGGTTGACTGGTGGTCCCGCATTACTGGATACTACCAGAATGTTGGTGGCTGGAACAAGGGAAAGCTGGCTGAGCTCAGCGAGAGGCGGCGCTACGGCCTTGCAGCAGGCGCGCAAACATCAACAGTTGAAAAAGATGTTGATGCAAAGCTCAGGAAAATGGGGTGATATGAATGGCGAAATTAGTACTTTACACAGCAAGCAACTGCCCGAACTGCCCAAAAGCAAAAGCTGTTGTGGCTGAGGTTGCAAAAGAGTTGAACTGGAAAGAAGGGGTGGATTACGAGTCCAAGAACATTGAGGATGGCGACAACCTAGTTGAAGCGCTGATGCATCAAATTGCATCTACGCCTTCAATCTTAATTAACAACGAGCCAGTGTTCCGCGGAAGCGAGGAAATCCCGACCAAGGAACAGCTTCTGGAAAAGCTCAAATAAATTTTAATAATGAACATTGCAGGTTTTGTAGATTCAAGCACTCTGGACTGGGATGGCAAGATCTCAGCAGTAGTGTTCACTCCTGGCTGCAACTTCCGCTGCCCTTTCTGTCACAACAGGCCGCTTGTTCTTGAGGCTGATACACAGCAGTTAATCCCTGAAGAAAAAATCCTGAACTTTGCTGGCAGGCAGAAGAAATTCCTTGACGCAGTCTGCATCACAGGCGGTGAGCCCACGCTGCAGCCTGGCTTGTCTGATTTCTGCAGGAAAATCAGGGCAATGGATTTGCTGGTGAAAGTTGACACGAACGGGAGCAATCCTGAAGTTATCAAACAGCTTATTAAGGCAAAAGCAGTGGACTACTTTGCAATGGACATTAATGCCCAGCTTGAGCAGGCTAAGTATGACAGGGCGTCCGGCGCCAAGGTTGACCTTGAAAAAATCAAGGAAAGCATTCAAATCCTGAAAGACTCCGGCATTGACTACGAGCTCCGCACCACTGTCGTACCCGGCCTGCACACTGAGAAGGATATTGAAGCGATTGCAAAAGGCATAAAGGGTGTGAAGAAATACGTGCTTCAAAAGTTCGTTCCCGGCCGGTGCCTGAATTCAAAATATGATGCGCTAAAGTCGCAGAGCGACGAAGAAATGAGCAAGTTTGTTGCAGCTGCGAAAAAGCATATTGATAATGTGAAGCACCGCTAGCACTTTCCTTTGCAAAGCGCGCAGTCTTTTGGCTGGTCCGAGCTCTCCTTGTGCAGACTGCACATACAGCCCTGCTCGCGTATCTCGCGGCATATCTCACAGCACACTTCCACAGTCCGTATCGGGCTGCCAGTTTCCTTTAATTGCTTTGCCGCGCCCTTGAAACGCTGGCCAAAACTCTTGCCAATCTTGAATTCTGCAGCTCGCTTCTTGTTGGCATATTGCGACACCGCGGCTTCTGTAATGCCCATTACCTTTGCGATTTCCTTCTGGTTCATCCCCTCTTTCGCAAGGTTGCGCGCCATCTCAGCGCGTATCGCTGGGAGGACTTTCCAAACTATGATTTCACACGGGAATTTCAAAGTTTCACCTCCTTCACCAGCTTTGAACACAATGAAGCTTCAGCAATTTTATTGTTTATATTCTCTGAAGTTTCATTGTGACTGAACGAAGCGAAAGCGTAGTGAAGTGATTTCATACCCAAATTTAACGATTGTTAAGTTTAAATAGTTTCTTGGGCGAGAGATTATATATGATTTAAAACAAATTGTGTGTATGGTTTCCTCTAAAGACCAGAATGAAAATCAATTAGTGACCACGATATGGCATCTTGAACAGAGAAAGCGGTGGAAGGATGCTATCAGATTATATGGTGAGCTTTTCAAACAGGATTCTGAAGTTTCTCAAAACACTATGAAATACTTGCTCGGGCTTGCAAACTGCTATTTCCAGCTAAGCCAGAAAGAAAAGGAAAAGAAAGGAGAAGCGCTTTACACTGAGGTTATTTCCACTCTCCGAACTGTTATGGCGTATTGCAAAAATAATAACCTGCGGTATCCTCAGCGGCTGGTTAATGGCATGCTTGTTGCAATAATTAAAACTGTTTTTACATCTGACAGCAAGTACGGCGCCTTGCTCAAACAAATCCACCATGATTTTGAAGTTGTTGAATTTGATAAAATACCTCAGGCAATTCTTGCTGCAATTTCAACTCTTGATACAGAAGAAGGGTTAGGTAAATATAACGCTGTGTATACTCTTGTAAAGTCCATAGTTGAAAAAGGCGGGATGGCTTGGAAGCACAAAGTAGTGGGCGCACTTGCGCGGGAAACGGAAACTGACCCTAAATTTTGGGCTGATTTAATAGAGGATTGTGTCGGAGCTGAACAAAATCTAAGGGAAGCGCCTGTAAAACTAAGGCTTCTTGAGAAACTTCGGCAAGAGTTAATAAGCAGAAATCACTAGGTATGTTATGGCCCTTAAAGAACAAATCCAAAAAGTAATTGACGAGGAAATAAAGCCCGGGCTTGAGCAGGACGGCGGCAGCATAGAGCTGATTAATGTTGATGAAGAAATCGGTGTTGTGAAAGTGAAGCTGCAGGGCGCCTGTGCGACCTGTCCAATGGCTCAAATAACGCTGAAGACTTTTGTGGAAGCTATGCTGAAAGAGAAAGTGCCTGGAGTAAAATTAGTTGAGTCGGTTTAACCAGTCGGTTTTACCGCGCTCCACTCATGATACCTATGCGAGTTAGGCTGGTTGCTATGCTTGGTTATCTTTGCTTTCTTTTCCTTTTCAAGCAGGTACAGCGCATTGACTATGAAATTGTCGTGTATTCCGATTACACTTGATATCTCAGCAACTGTTGAGCCTGGGTGCGTTTGGATAACCTTGTAAACGCGGTCGTGAACGGTTCCTTTTTGCATTGCCTCGTGCGCGCCAAGCGTTCTCTTTGTCTTCTTCTGTAGCAGGAGCATTTTGTTCAGGCTCTTGTTGACGATGCTCGTGAACTTATCCCGCGTCAGTTGCTCGTCTGAAACAAGCGTCTTAAACAGCCTGTACCCAGGGTCTGCGGTGTTGTCAAGCTCAACAAGCCCGATGCCGTACTTCTCTGCAAGCCCCCTCGCATAGCCTGAAAGCTCGCGGTTTGTTAAAAGAACGCAAGTGCCTGGAAGTACTTCAAGCGACCTCCCAATAACATCCTGCACAACTCGTAGGTCAGTCCTGTTTGATAAGTCATCTATAAGGTTTCTGCACTCAACGATTATGTCAGGGTTCTTGTCTCTCGGCGCAGTCCTGTAATTGCCCCTGAAAACAACGAAGTCCGGGATGTGGAGCGTGCCGCTCTCGCCCTTAAGTGGAAGTCTGTACCACACACTGAGCTGGCTCTCTTTTGATCTGAGTATGAAAAGTGGCGGCGCCATTGGCTGGACTGCAGGCTGGAGTGCAGGGATGTCTCCAGTATATCCGAATTCCTGCGCGAGGAAATTCAGGAACATCTTGTCCAGGTCAAGCTCCGGACCCTTGTCTGGAATTTGCTGTTTTACGAGAATCTCTAGTTCGTCGTCTCCGTCGTCGTGGTAAGAATGTTCGTAAGTAGGTTCTGGTCTGCCAAAAACTTTTTTGATGAAATCCATATGCACTATTTGGACTACCCATATAAAAAGATATCTCTTTGTCTGTATCAAAACCTTTAAAACCTACTTCGTCTACTACCTATGGCATGAACATTGCAAATAAAAATTACGTTTTGGGGATTTTAGTCCTCATTGTACTAATTAGCAGCATGGTAGTCTCAAGTGGCTCGGTTACGGGCTTTATCTCATACCCGTTCCCGTGCACGTCTTCTTTTGATTTTGACGCGCCGTCTGCGATAAACATTTACCCAGGCGGCTCAGGGGAGGCGGTTGTGGTCATCAGCAATGTTATGTGCGGCATCACCCACGTGCAGCTTGAACTTCAGGACCTACCTGAAGAATATTTCACAATTAAACCTGAGCTCATTGCGTCAATAGCTCCAAGGAGTGAGAATTATTTTACTATAACCTTTAATGTCCCAGAGGGTGCTGAAGTAAAAACATACCTAGGCACATACTACCTGAAATCAAGCGAGGGATTTTACACGCAGGGGACCGTTGATGTTGTAGTCAAGAACCTGCCTGAAAAGCCAGCAATTGAAGTTATGGCGCGTGAAACAATGCCGATGAGGGGGAACGCAAACGGTTGGTGGGCAGTTGGTTTCATAGCAACGCTTCTCGCAATAATGATTGTTGGCTCTGAATTCTTCAAGGACGCGTACAACGAGCCAAAGAGGATATACAAGTCCAGCTCCAAAAAGGAGCTGGGGGATGTCTTGAACAAGGCTAAAAGGTAGAGCTGCAAAACCTTTAAAAACCCCCTAACCCATATACTAGCTTCGCATTATGAAACTTAGAAAGAGCAATACTGAAGTTCTTTCCCTGATAGCTTCCTTATACAAGGCTTCAGAGGAATCCAGCGCCCCGATATGGCGCGACCTAGCCAAGCGCTTGGAGAAGCCAAGGCAGAACTGGGCGGAGATTAATTTGAGCAATCTAAACCGCGTAACCAAGAAGGGTGAGTCCGTCGTGATACCAGGCAAGCTGCTTGGTGCGGGCAACATTGAGCACGCTCTCACAGTATATTCATACAAGGTATCCGATTCTGCATCTGCGAAAGTAACCAAGGCAGGCGGCAAGGTAATGCCAATTACAGCTGCTCTCAAGGTAAAGCCAAAAGAGCTGAGGATAATCAAATGAGGCGCTTAATTGACGCAACAAACCTGAAGGCTGGTCGGCTGGCAAGCAGCGTGGCAAAGTCAGCGCTAAACGGCGACACAATAGTCATAGTTAATTCTGAAAAAGCAGTAATAACTGGCAATCAGGCCACAACCAAGCGAGACTACCTTGAGAAACAGGACATTGGTTCAAGGTACCAGGGTCCATTCGCGCCTAAGAAAGCCGACCGTATTCTAAAGCGCACAATCCGCGGAATGCTCCCCTACAAAAAGACATCCGGCGCCAACGCATTCAAGCGCATCACAACTTACCTCGGTGTTCCTCTTGAATTTGAGAATGCCAAGTTTGAGACAGTTGAGGGTGCAAAAATCATTGGAGTTGAGAAGCGGAAGTATATAACTCTTGAAAAGCTATCGCACCGTGTTGGCGGCAAGCCAATGCAAACCCTTTCTGTTGCTCCGGCAGTGGCCAAAAAGAGCAGGGTGAAAGAGGGGAAAGCTGAGAGGGCTAAAGAATAATGGCAGTAACAAAATCAAGTGTTGCAATAGGCAAGAAGAAGAGTGCAAAAGCGCGCGCAACAGTTACAAAGGGCACGGGCTGTGTCCGCATTAATTCAGTAGAGCTTTCAAAGTGGGGCACAATGCTTGAGCGGACCCTTATACAAGAGCCGCTTTCAGTCATAAGTAATGTTTCAAAAGACCTTGATATTAGCGTGAACGTAACCGGCGGCGGGGCGCTTGGTCAGGCTGCAGCGTCACGAACAGCGATTTCAAAGGCAATAGTCAAATTCACTGGAAAAGAAGACGTCAAGAAAATGCTTATAGAGTACGACGACAAGATACTTGCAGGTGACTCAAGGCAGAGAGAGCCATACAAGCCAGGGGACAGTTCTCCAAGATCAAGGAGACAGAAGAGCTATAGGTGATATACTATGATAATACCAGTTAGATGTTTTACATGCGGGAAAACACTCGGCAGCGAGTATGAGCAGTTCAAGCTTTTGCTTGAGCAGGGCAAGACACCGAAGGAAGCCATGGACGCAGTTGAAGTTGAAAGATACTGCTGCAGGAGAATGATTCTTTCGCAGGTTGATTTGCTTGACGAAGTTGCTGAGTTTAGGGTTTAGTTACTAGAAAAACCAGGTCCAGACCCAGAGCAGAATAATTGCCACTGCAATTGCTAGTTCTCTTCTTGTTATTGTTATATCTTTTAGAAGCAAGTGCACTGCAAACAGTATTACCCAGACAAAGAACGTGTAAGTCGGTATTATTGTAACGAGCGAGAGTGTTGGGTGGCTCCACGCGCCGAGCAAGGTGCCGAGCACTTCCTGCAGGCCGCAGAAGAACGCGACAGTTATTGCCAAGTGCTGTTCCTTTGCCCGGTTAAACAGCAGGAAAAGCAGGAAGATGAAAACAAGATAAGGGAGTATTTTTGCTGACATTTCAAACACGAAATAATCCAGCAATGGCAGTGAAAGCAGAGATAGCGCCCAAACAAGCCTGAAGTTTTTCTCTGGGAAATAATGTTTGTCCTCGGCGTGCGTCCAGAAATTTTCTATTGACCAGTAAATACAGCCATAGCCAAGCGCAACCCAGAGCGGTACCCCAAGCCCAAAGTCGCCTGTCGCGTAGCTGAACCAGCTGTAATGGACTCCTATAATCTCGTGCAAGTAGCCGATTGCTGTTGCGATGACAAGGTATGACTTGCCTGTGGCGGTTGAGCGACCCCAAAATATGAGCCATAGCATTCCAAGCGTAACTGCTGGCACAAGCGCATTAAGGGTGAGTGAGTACTGGACGAGAATAAGTGTGATTGTGGTTATGCAGAAAATCAGGAAGTATTTTGGATTGCCAAAGAGCTGGTCCTCCTTTCTTGCAACCTTTTCGCGGAATTCCATAAAACTCTTTGAATTGATTTTCAAAACCATAGCGTAGCCATACCAAATTAAGGGTTAAATATGTTCTGATTAATGCTTCCAGCGCTTAGGGAGGTGAATTTTTCTTAATTCGTATCCCCAGTTTTGGGTATAACCTTCATCAGGTTCAGATATTTTGAGGGGTATGCGATCATTCGCGCGCCAGAACTTTAGTTCAGACTCGTAATAAACTGCTTTAACCTCTTTGTGCCTTTTTGCTATCCAATTCGCAAGGGTTTCAAAAAATAATTTGGCTTCTTGTTCTGCTTTATCTGCCTCTTCTTTAGGTGGGTTTTTGAAGTCCTTGAAAACGCCGTCCTTGTTTATGTAATAGTAATAGCAGAAAAATTCTGGAACTGTGCACCATCTCTGCATTTTTTCAATGCCAACGCCCCAGACATATGCAGAAGTTGATTTGAAATTCAATAGTGAAAAAAGAACTGGGTATTTTTTGTTGTGTGTTGAGTCCTTAAACCAGGCTAGGCGTATGGTTCCTGAATGCTCGTGTTCTATATTTGGGTCGTGTTGAATGTTTGCCTCATATTTTTTGCCCGTTCATATACCCAAAAGTCGCGAGGGGTGCAATGTTTGTATACTTTTATCTCAACCATAACTCAATAATAAACAAACTGCTTAATAACTCTTAGCAAAATACGCAACGTGCTTTGCTTCTTTCCCGCAGTGCGGGCACTTGCCCGCTGCCTTTTCTTTCTCAGCAATTATTCTGACTGTAGCAGTGGTCTTGTCCTTGATTTCCTGCTCGCACTTGAGCTCGCCGCACCAGTTCATCTTGACAAAGCCGCGCTGCTTCTCTATTATCTTTGAAAACTCCTTGAAGTCCTTTGCGTCGCGAATGCTTTCTTTCATAAACTTCGCAGCCTTCTTGTACAAGTCCTTCTGGATAGTTTCTAAAAGCTCAGGCAGTTTCTTGTTGAGCTCGGTTTCTTTGACAAATATTTTCTCTCCTGTGTCTCTGCGTACAAGTACAACCTGCTTCTTCTCAAGGTCCTTTGGTCCAATTTCAATTCGGACTGGAACGCCCTTGAGCTCCCAGTGGTGGAACTTCCAGCCCGGTTTGTACGTGTCGCGGTCATCGAGCTGAACCCTTATGTTTTTAAGACTCTCCTTAAGCTCCGATGCCTTTTTAAGAATCTTCTCCTTTTCCTTATCAAATACAATCGGCACTATGACTGCCTGAATCGGTGCCATGCGTGGTGGCAGTATCAAGCCTTTGTCATCACCGTGAACCATGATTATCGCGCCAATCACCCGCGTGCTCATACCCCAAGAGGTGGTGTGCGCGAACTCGCTCTGCTCTTTCTCGTTCAGGAATTTGATGTCAAACGCCTTTGCGAAATTGTTTCCAAAGTAGTGCGAGGTGCACATCTGCACCGCACGGCCGTCGGGCATTAGCGCTTCAAGAGCACGCGTGTATTGAGCCCCTGCAAAAGTTTCTCCTTTTGACTTGACGCCGTTGAGCACTGGAATTGCCATTTCTTCCTCAACGAGCTTGCGGTACATCTCGTGCGAGTCCTTAAGTTCTTGTTCGGCTTCTTGTTTGTCCTTGTGGGCAGTATGCCCTTCTTGCCACAAGAACTCGCGGGTGCGGAGGAACGGCTTGGTCACTGCGGTCTCCCAGCGTACCACGTTGCACCACTGGTTAATTAGAATTGGAAGGTCTCTGTGCGACCGCACCCATTTTGAGTAGGAGTCCATCATAATCGCTTCAGAAGTCGGGCGCAACGCGTAGCGCTCCTGTCCCTTCTCGTCCTCAGACTGCGCAATCCACGCTACCTCAGGCGCGAAGCCCTCGGCGTGCTCTGCCTCTTTCTTGAAGAATGACTCTGGGATAAAGAGCGGGAAGTAAGCATTTTTGTGGCCTCTTGCCTTGATGTCCTTGTTAATGTAGTCCTGGACATATTCCCAAATCTCGTAGGAGTAAGGTCTGAATATAATACAGCCTGCGATTGGAGCATAGTCCGCAAGCTCGGCCTTCTGCACAACTTCAGTATACCATTCGCTGAAGTTTTCGTCTTTCTTCACTGTCATTCCGATTATTTCTTCTTTTGGCATAGTTTTGAGTATGTTTGCTTGATTTAAATAAATTTGGTGGGATCGGCAAGATTTGAACTTGCGACCACTACCTATTTGTCGCGTGTCGCTCGGAAGTATATTTCAACTTATGCTCACGACCCACGCAACCCCGAGGTAGTATCATACCAAACTAGACCACGACCCCAACTTTTGTACTATTCATTTCAAAACTTAATATACCTTCCCAACTCTCTGCAACTCACCAGTAGTAACGTATAAAAACTCATCTTTTCATTAATAAGGTCTTATGAAAGCAAGGACTTATGTCAAGCAGAAGAGCTTCCAGATTGGCAAGCATTTCTCTGATCACGTGCACGGCATAATAATCAACCCGAAGCCGACGATAAAGCGCATAATCAGGGAGGGTCTTGTGCCGCAGGACAGCATAGTTCCGTTCCTGGTAGTAATATGCGCAGCAATAATGACAGCTTTCGGCGGGGCAATCTGGAATATTGCGCTAACTTCAAACATCTTTGTCGCGCTTGGCTACACACTTAAACTGTTCATCTCTTTTATAGTGCTCCCGGTTTGGTTTGTATTTGCCTGGGTGATGTGGACTGCTATATTTCATTTTCTCGGTTCAATCGTGTCCGGCAAGGACATTTCAAATATTGACGTGATGCACCGCAGCCTGAAGCTAGTCGGGCTTTCAATGGTACCTTTCTTCTTCAACATTTTCCCATTCGCAGCGTTCATAACCGGTTATTGGGTATGGGTGCTTTGCCTGTGGTCAATGCAGGAGAACTATGAGGTCTCTTGGAAGGCTGCGCTCGTGATAACGCTTCCGATGCTGTTCATTCGCGTGCTGTTCACATTGAGCGCCGTGGGCTTATTACACTAGTCCTGTGAAGGCAGGATTCATTTTAAAAACTAGCGAGTCTTATTGATTTTCAATAAAATTGCGGGAGTACCCGAGCCTGGCCTAAGGGGCAGGACTTAAGATCCTGTGGTTTAGTACCTCCGTGGGTTCAAATCCCATCTCCCGCACCACAACCTTTTTCCGGCTACGCCGCAAAAATGTTGACCAACAAATCTCGCTATCTCTCGTAGCTTATCCTCCGCAAGCAGGCGGAGGTTCCCAAATCCCTCCTCCTGCATTAATACTATGAAAGTTGAATCTCAAAAGAAAAAAACAAAATTTTCTCTTGCTCGCTACAGAAATGACGAGCGAATTGTGGCGCTTGTGAAAAAAACTGATTCTAAAACTCTAGCCATTTGGGCAATTGATTGCGCTGAACGTGTCCTGCCTTATTTTGAAAAAGAATACCCGAAAGATTACCGACCTCAAAAAGCTATTGAAACACTTAAGACTTGGGTTGATACTGGTGTGTTTAAAATGGGGGTCATACGCAAGGCATCGCTTGATTCTCACGCAGCTGCCCGCGCGGCTGGAGAAGATACTGCCGCCCACTCTGCCGCCCGTGCCGCAGGTCAGGCTGTGGCAACAGCACACGTCTCACCTCATTCTATTGGTTCTGCAATTTATGCCTTACAAGCTATTCATAGGGCTACAAATTCCTCTGATACCGACGATGCCATAGCTAAAGAGCAGGAGTGGCAATATCAACATCTGGTCTGGCTAAGTGGGAATTAGTGTGGGGATAACATAGTAACATTAATAAACCCTCCAGACAACTATATGTTCCCGATTTTGGGAGGTTAAAACTAATGGAATATGTATACGCAGCAATGCTATTGCATTCAGCAAAACAGGACATAAACGAGGCTAATCTAAAGAAGGTCGTTGATGCATCCGGCGCAAAGGCGGATGACGCACAGGTCAAGGCACTTGTGGCATCTCTCGACGGCGTTGACATTGAGAAGGCCCTTTCTGAGGCAGCAGTCCCTGTAGCAGCGGCAGCAGCCCCTGCAGCAGCAGGCGCAGCTAAGGAAGAGAAATCCACTGAAGACAAGAAGGCAGACGAAGGCGCAGCATCTGCTGGCCTCGGCGCTTTGTTCGGCTAAGAATAACAACTAAAAGAATGGCTAAGAAACCTAAGTTAGGCAAGTTAATTTCAAGCGAGCCTCTAGACGATAGTTTCGAGGATATTAAGGAAGAGGCCCGCGTTTTAATTTTTGAAAAGGAGCAGAGGCCCAAGATGTTCATCCACAATGACGTTGTTACAAAGGATGCATCTGGCAATATGCTTAGGGGTAAGTTTATTCTTTACCAGGAAAGCGGGGAAACTCCTTTTAAGATGGCTTATGAGTGCGCCTGCGGCAACTCGGACTCTGCAGTTGTTGAGTTTGAAGGGCCTTACACAATCAGGTGCAGCTCCTGCGACGAGCTTGTTTATCTGCAGGAAAAGGCAAAGGGGAAAGGCGTTCCTAAGAAATAGTTCTTTGAAATTTGTTAAAGTTAGTAATTGGTAGTTGATAGTTTGTAGTTTACTACGGCCACCATTGACTACTTATTACAAACTACTAACTGCAAGCACTTCTAGCTTACATAAACAACGGCGGCAGAATAAATATCAAAGCCGCGAGCAGGACAACTATTATAACTCCTTTTAGCGCTTCCTGCCGGTTCATCGCAAGAGCCAACAGCGAGCCACCAAGCAGTCCGCCTATGTGAGCGTTGTGCGCAACCCCTTCGAGCAAGCCGCCAGTTGCCATCACTGGCGCGGCGAATATCACGTAGAGCAGGGACGCTACAGCGATTGGCATTGGAATTATAAAAGGCATTGGGCTAATTTTAAACGGTCGCGTAAGGGTGAGGTACGCCATCAGGCCAAATATTGCTCCAGAAGCCCCTACAACCAAAACATTCGCCGGCGCGCTCAACACATACACAGCCGCTGCGAACATTCCTGAAACAAAGTAAATCAGTAAGGTCAGCGGGCCTGTAAACTCCTTTTCCATGTGATAGCCGAAGAACAAAAGTCCGAGTGAGTTGAGGAAAATGTGCTGTACGTTGGCGTGCAGGAACATGTAAGTTATCATTGTGTACCCAGCGCCTGCAGCGATTCTACCTCCTGAAAGCGCGTATTTTGTTATCATCTGCGGAGCAAAAAGAAAAGTGTAAATGAATATTATAAGATTGATCGCAACTATGCCAACCACCATTGAGCGCTCCTTGAACGCCATGAACATCACGAAGCACAGGTAGACTGCGCCGAGGAATGTTAGCAGAAGGAATAGGAGGTCTATCATAGAACTGCGTATGCAAGATTGGTATTTAAGTTTTTATACTTCAAGCGCCTAGCCATCTCTATGAAGCTCGCCATACTCAGTGATTTCCACCTCGGTTATGCTCAAACCACTGAGCGAGCAGAGGATTCTTTTATCCAGGCTGGGGAAGCGATTCAGAAAGCGCTTGACGAGAAAGTCCACGCAATCCTAATTGCAGGCGACATGTTTGACTCCAGAGTGCCGAGCCAGGATGTTCTTGGCAAGGCGATGCAGCTATTTCTCATTTCATTGACTTCTCAAAATCAAGGAGTTCAAATTGAGTCTGCAATCGGCAAGGATGCGCAGAGCATTCCAAAAACTGCGCTGAACGGAACCCCTGTAATCGCCATACACGGCACGCACGAGCGCCGCGGGAAAGGGCTAACCAACGCGGTTGAATTGCTTGAGAAAGCCGGGCTTTTGATACACCTACACTGCAACTCAATCGTACTCAAGCTGGGTGATGAAAAAGTTGCAATACATGGGATGTCAGGAGTTCCTGAGAAATACGCAAGGCAGGTGCTTGAGACATGGGCTCCGCGTAAAGTCCAGAATGCGAAGAATATTCTCATGTTGCACCAGTCAGTTGAGCCTTTTATTTACTCTGACGAGGACCATCCAACGCTGAAGCTTGGGGACTTCCCGCAGGACTATGATCTGGTGATAAACGGGCATATCCATTGGAGTGAAACAAAACAGCTCGGAACAGGCAAGTTTGTCCTCCCTGGCTCAACACTTATAACGCAGATGCGCAAGATTGAGGCTGAAAAACCAAAGGGTTTTTTCATATATGAGAACAATGAGTTAAGGTTTAAAGAGCTGAAGCGCCAGCGAAAGTTCTACTATAAAAAGCTGAGTTTTGAGGACGCTGAGCCAAATGAAATAGTTAAACAAATAGAATCAGAAATCAGCTCTTTGGAAACCGCTGAGCCCAAGCCGCTAGTGAAGATTTCGCTCGCTGGCACGCTTAAGGAAGGAACTTCTGAAGAGCACTTGAAGCTTCTGCGCATTGAGCAGGAGCACCACGGCAAGTTCCTCCTGAGCATTGACAAGGGCAAGCTTGAGTCAAGCGAGTCCATAAAACGCAGGGACTTGGTTGAGCGGCTCAGGCAGAAGCAGCTCTCAGTTGATGATATGGGGCAGGAACTGCTCAACAAACACCTTGAAGCGCTTGAGTGCCCTGTGCAAAATTCAGAGGAATTATTTAACATTCTTGCAAAAGGAAATCCAAGCGTAGCGTATAAATACTTGAAAGAGATAGGTGGCGCATTATGAAGCTTAAGCGCACCTTAGGCCTCGCTGACCTAATCTTTTTTGGCATAGGTGCTGTCATTGGCACAGGCGTATTCGTAATGCCTGCGATTGCAGCAGGAATAGCTGATGTTGGCTCGTTCTGGGTTTGGCTTGAAGTCGGCATCCTCACGATTTTCATGGCACTCTGCCTGGCAGAACTGTCTAGCATTTATCCGCACGCTGGCGGGCCTTACCAATTCGTGAAAGAAGCATTTGGCAAAAGAGTAGGATTTTTATCAGGCTGGCTTGCGTGGCTAATTAGCTGGGTTACAATTGCATCGCTCGCGGTGGCGGTCTCCTACTATTTGCAATATTTTGTCCATCTAAGTCATATGCAATCAATAGCAATAGCAATTGGAGTTCTGGCCTTAATTACAGCATTCAATTACAACGGTTTGCATTGGGGCATGAAAGCTCAGTACTTGCTGACTTCAATCTCAATCCTTGTGTTTTGGTTCTTCATTACCTGGGGCATGCACTTTATTGACCTGTCCAATTTTACACCAAACGTAAACATAACAATTTCATCTCTTGCCCTAGCGTCAGTCCTTATAATAGAGCCTTTTATAGGCTGGGAAGCAATCACTTATTTTGCTGAGGAAGCAAAGTTCCCGAGGAGAGACATCCCGCGCGCAATCGTTTACTCCAGCATATTCGTAACAATCCTTTACTGCGCAGTGATATTTGTAACACTTGGAATCATCCAAACAATGCACCTCAAGACATCACTTTATCCAATTGCACTAGCAGCAGAGGCTTTTCTTGGCGCCCCGGGTGGCATAATAATCGCAGTTGGTGCAATCATAGTTCTATTAGGTTGCCTCAATAGCTGGGTGGTTGCAACAGCCCGCCTGCCATATGCTCTTGCCCGCGACGGCTTGTTTCCAAAAGCCCTTATGAGAATTCACAAAAAGAATGCAACTCCGCACATAGCGCTGATACTGCAATTCGTGTTTGCGTCAGCCGCAGTTTTCCTCGCAGGGTTTGAAGAAATCATATACATCCTCGTTGCGCTCGCGATGATGATGTACCTAATGATGTTTATGTCAATGCCTATCCACAGGAAGAAAGGCCTTAAGATTAGCTACAAGCTGCCTTTTGGCTATTTGGTTCCGGGCATCGCATCCTTGCTGGCAATTTCAATGCTGCTGCTTGTGGAACCAATATACTTGCTCGTTGCCGTTGCAATGTTCGGCTCCGGCGTGATTTTTGACTACGTGTTCCAGGCTTTTGGCAATAAAGCTTAAGCTTATTTATTACTCTGCCTTATTAGAGCCTGGGCGAATGATTGTAAAACTCAAGCTGAAGAACTGGAAATCACACGAGGACTCTGAGTTCACGTTTTCAAAAGGAGTCAACGCGCTCTTCGGCATTATGGGCTCTGGAAAAAGCAGCGCAATGGACGGGCTTAGCTTTGGGCTTTTTGGCACGTTCCCTTTGCTCAACCAGCGGAAACTCAAGCTTGACGATGTGATAAAGAGCAAGCCAAAGCAGGCGCAGAGCGCTGAGGTTGAACTTGAATTTCTAGGGGCAAAAGGTGAGATATTCACTGTTTTGCGCAAGGTAAATTATGGGAAAGGCACAACTGTGTCTGAGCTAAGGCAGAACGGCGAGCTCATTGAGGGCCCAAATTCCCAGAGGGTCACGGAGCAGGTGTGCAAGCTGCTTGGCGTTGACTACGACTTGTTCTCGCGTGCTGTTTACTCAGAGCAGAACCAGATTGACCATTTTCTCAGCATACCTAAGGGCCAGCGAATGGCTCAAATAGACAAACTGCTTCGCATAGACAAGTTTGAAGCCGCGCGCAAGACCGCGACTTCTGTCAGAAATATGCTTGACGAGAGCTATTTTGCAAAAGAGAAAGTGATTAAAGAAATGCTCAGCGAGGACGATGAGAAAGCAGAGATTGCGCTCAAGTCAGAAATTGACAATCAAAAAGAGGCAGAACTAACGCTCAAAGAAGAGCTTAAAAATCTTAAAGGCGCAGCGGACAAGCTTTCCGCTGAGCTCAAGAAGCTTGAGAAAAATCAGGCTGAGTTGAACTCGCTTAATAATAAAATTGAGAGCAAGCGGGGGCAGGTTTCACAATTAAGCGAAAGCATCAAATCCCTTGAGCTTGAGCTCGCTGAGTCCCAAAAAACGCTTGATGCCCCGGCAGAAGAAAACAAGGAAGAACTTGAACTTAACACAAAGCTCGCTGACCTGATAAACCTGCACGGCGACTCGGACACTGTTTCAAAAAAACTAGACAATCTTAAGAAAGAAATTGCGGATTCAGAAAAAGACCTAAAAGTCCTTGCTGCCCGCGCAGAGCACTCCGAGCACATCGTGAATGAACTCCACGACAAGGATTCGTGCCCGCTGTGCGAGACTGACCTGAAGCGCGGGAAAAAGAAAGAACTGCTTAGTGCGCATAATGAAAGATTAAAGAGCATAGGGCTTGAGAAGCTTGAGCTTGCCAAAACTATTGAGGTGAATATTCCACAAATCAAGGAGCTTGGCGAGGCGCTTGATGAGATTAAAGCGCTTGAGAAACAGCTGGAGTCCTTCAAGGCTGAGTTAGAAACGCAGAAAAAACTTGCTGCTGAGCGGAAGAAGAACCTTCAAACCGCTGAGAAAAAGATTAAAACAGAAAAATCAGCGCTTGAAAAGCTTGAATCAGAAACCAAAGCGCTTGAGGAGCTTGCAAATAAGAGCGGGTTTGACGATAAATTGTTCGCAGAGCTGAGAAATTCTTATGAAGAAGCGATTAAAAAGCAGAGCGAAATAGGAGCAAAGCTTGAGGGGCTGCAAAGCCTTGCTGAGGAGAAAAAGAAGCGGCTTGATGAGATTGAGCGCAAAAAAGCCCTGAAAGCAGAGCACGAGAAAGACCTTGCCTGGACCGGGGAGACCAAGAAAGGAATGGAAAAGTTCCAGACAGCTCTCCAAAGGACACAGGAATCCCTGCGCGAGGAGTTTATAGAGGTAGTAAATGAGGTTATGGACGAGATTTGGGGTACTTTGTACCCCTACGGCGACATAGAGACAGTTAAACTTGCTGTAGACGCAGGGGACTACGTGCTCAGAGCAAAGACTTCAGCTGGCTGGTATGACGTTGAGGGCAGGGTTTCAGGCGGGGAGCGCACAATGGCTTCTCTTGCATTGCGCATCGCGTTTTCTCTGGCTTTGGCGCCTAATTTGAGCTGGCTTGTGCTTGATGAGCCTACGCACAACCTGGACGCGCAAAGCATAGACGAGCTCGCTGAGCTGCTTAAGACCCGAATGCCAAAGTTAATTGACCAAATTTTCTTAATCACTCACGAAGAGCGCTTGGAAGCCGCGGTCTCAGGACACTTGTATAAATTGGAAAGGGACAAGGAGATTGACGGGGCTACAAAGGTTTTTATGGTGAGCGGACCAGATACAGCTTAGCTTTTTGGCTCTTGGCATTTGGCTGTTCGTTGGCTAACCACTAATGGCTATTCCTAAAGAAATATAAACAACCTAAAACAAGTTCTGAAAAATGGGATTCCTAAACGAGTATTTCATCAGCCCGGTGTTCCAAAATGACGTACCTTATAACATTTACAACACTCCAGTGTACGCTATAATCCTAGTCATAGCCGTCTTCGGGCTCTACAGGGTTATGCAGAAGATGAAAATACCCATAAACGGCAGGTTCTTCTTCGCGACCCTGCCTTACATCGTGCTCGCCGCGGTCCTGCGCGTGATGCGCGACGCCGAGCTTGTTAAATCCCCGATTTACGTCACGCCGCTCATATATTTTTTAGTCTTCGGCATTACGTTCACTGCTTTACTGTGCAGTTGGGAGTTTGGTAAGCTCCAGAAGAAAATTCCATACCACTACCTGATGTTCCTAATCGGCGTCATGCTCCTTTTTGGGTTTGGCATTAATATGCGATTTCCCCAGTACGCAGCAGCTTTGCAGATACTCAGCTACACCGCAGCCATAGCTGTTTTGCTGTTCGGCGCGTACAAGCTAAAGCCGAAGATTTTCACCCCGCTGAACTCAGCGATAATGCTTGCCGCGATGTTTGACGCGGTCTCAACTTTTGTGGGTGTTGACTTCTACGGCTACGGCGAGAAGCACGTGCTCCCAAATTACTTGTTCGGCCTCGCAGGCAGCGCGTGGGTAATGCTACCGCTCAAGTTCATAGTTGTTCTTGGTGCTCTTTACATAATAGACAAGACCGAGGGGGATACCCCATTCAAGAATTTTATTAAGTTCGCAATTCTGTGCGTAACGCTCGGGCCTGGGGCAAGGAATACTTTGCGTTTAGCTATGGGTGTTTAAAACATTGTTTTTGGTCGAGCTTTTTGAACAAACGGGAAAGAAAAAGGTCGCGAGGAATACTCTAAGGTTGGCTATGGGTGTTTAATTACTTTAACGCTTCCGCGGCTTTTTTAGTTTGCTTAGTAAGTAGATTGGATGGCATGGATATACCCCCCACAAGCTTACAAATGACAATAAATTTGTTCATAGGAAATTTTTTCTTTTTGTTTTTTAAAAACTCTATAATAGCTTTATCTGTGGTCAGGTATTCAAGGACTCGGATCTCAGTAAGAGTTAAGTTTGCAAGTTGCCGAATCGTAGCCCCTGCTATAAAGATGTAAATATTACCAACTGCGGTTACGCTATAGTTGGTATAGCTTTTTGACAAAATCATACCTTTTAACACATTACGCTCTTTTCTGCTCAAATTAGTATTCGTAATTTGGGTGGTTGGGTGATCCAAATCATATCTATCAATGTCATCTGGATTGAACTGAGTCGCTAGATGCCTCATAGCTCCATTAATCAAATATATTTGAAATGCCCTATATTTCTTTACAACAATAAGGTTTCTTGAAATCAAATCCTGTAGTAACTCCAGAATAATCAATAACTTTTCAGCTGAGCCCAGCTCTTTTACACTCTTTAGAATCTCCTCTTCCTCTTTGCTAAAACAGATTTCATCATCCATTTTCTTTACATAAACGCTTTCGCGTCCTTCTTCAATTTCTTCCCAGAACACTTTCCGCAAATCCCTTTCGCCCCAAAGCTCCTGCCTTCGTCGCATTCCTTGCACTTCTGCGAATTATTATTAAGCCAGGTTGAGATGTGCGGGAATTTGACAGGCAATGCGAAAGTGAAACTGCCTGTTGAGACAAACACACCTTCCCCTGTCTGGTAATAGGGTATCTTGTTCTCAAGCTCGGCGATGTACGGCGTTGTTTTCACAATCGCGCTCGCGTCAACCGGGATGAGCTGGAGCGTTATCTTGTTGTGAATCTGCTTCAGGACGCGCTCGTCTATGCCGCTCGGATCTTGCTCAACAATGATAGAGAACACGTTGAACTTCCTGCCCTCTTTTGCAATCTTCGCGATTATGTTGCCCTTGCTGGACTCATCTGATGAGAGGTAGTTGTGCGCTTCCTCAACCAGAATGCCTGCTGGCTTGTAGGTCTTCCACTCCGCGCGGTTGTTTATCGCTGTGTCTTTGTACTTTTTGAAGAGCTTGTATGCAATAAGTGAAGTTATGAGCTTGGTAGTGCTGTTGCTTATTGAGCTCACGTCAATCACGTACCAGACGCCGCGTGAGACTCCAGCAAGTATGTCCTCAACAATCGGAGTGTACTCAGGAAGCCATACGCTTTGGTCATCCTTGATTATGCGCATCAGACGTCGCTTGGTAGCATCCATCACTTTCGGTCCAGTTGAGTCTTTGTAGTCGTCGCCGAGCTGAGGCAGTAGCTTGTGGTCGCTGTTGATTATCATGTCAATCCAGTTCTTTGACGCGGAAAGTATATTGAGCGTGTCAGGGGTATTCCTCTTCTCAAGCCGCCAAAAGTAGTCCCTGCAGCGCCACATGAACGCGCCCTGTGTCTCAGGGTTGAAGTCCGCGACCTCGTAGAGGTCATTTGGAGTTAACATGCTGAGCGGGATGCCCAATGCGCGCTCGTTTGAATCACCTGTCTCAGGATTTATTGTCATGTGAACCAGGCGAACATCGCCGTCCGAGTTCATTGTTTTCAAATCCTTGTAATATTCGCCGTGCGGGTCAATAACTACCCCGCCTGCGAAACTGTCACCCTCTTCACCCTTGAGCGTTACCCCAAGCAGAACTTTTGCAGAGTTGGTTTTTCCTGAGTTTGTCCAACCGCTGAGCAGCCAGTGCGTGATGTATGATTCCTTCTTGAACCCGACTTTTGTTGCGAGCTCCTTGCTCCCTGAGCGCACGTTCGCAAAGTCCAATTTGGGCAGCTTGAGTATGTCAAAATCAGAGTCCTCAAGCTCAAATATGCCTGCGCCGTGCCTTGGAATAGTCTTATAGCCAACGATTTTGTGGTCTTCTGCCTTGCGGTATTCAAGCAGTATTGACGCCTGTGCGTACAGGAGAAAACGCTCGTCAAGGTCGTATGAGAAGCCTTCTTTTGAGTAGCGTGAGCCGAGCTCTGAGTCAAGCGGCTGCTCGCTCAGGCTCGTGACAAAGATATAGAACACTTTAGTCGGGGTGTCAACCTTGTAGAATCCTTCCTCCTCTACTCCGTCCTCTTCTTCCACGAAGAAATACAATTTTCGCTTTGCGCCGTCAAAATAATCAACTTTGCCTACTTGTGTCATTCTATTAGTCCGAGCCTCCGGAGAGCCGACCTCCAGTCTTTCATCTCATCTATCCTACTTAATCTTTTCCCAGTGAGCCTTGAGGCTGGCGTTTGCAGGGCATTCAGTATTCTTATCTTCTCTGCCCGGTCGCTGGCAATGCTTGGCAGGTGAATAGGATTTTGGATCATCCTGATTGTCGGTACGCTCCCGGTAAGTTTTTTATACTCATTAACAAGCATTACCACCCTCTCTTGCCCGCTTTTCAGTTTCTCCTCGCTGGCTTTTCCTTTAATCTCTTTTTCGTACATCATTGATATGAGATGAAGTTCTGTGAATAAGAATCCTGTGCCTTCGTTGTAAAGGTTGTTGTAAATATTTCCCAGGTCTTTCAGGGCGTTCAGTTCGTTGAGCATTTTGTTTGGCACTCGGTTTCTCTTGAACCTCCTGTCTCGGATCTCCCCTGCATTTGGGACCTCGCCGCACTCGGTTATGACATTTCCCAGTTTTTCTCTCATATCGGCTAGGTATTTTTTTGTTTTTCTCCACTGGGCTTTGTTTTGCCTGTTTATCCAGATGCGCCTGCTCTTCAGCACAAGCTTTTTGCACCCTTCTCTCCCAAAGAAGTACACTGCCCTTGGCGAAACTCTTAGAGTGAGCGTTTCGTATCCGTCTGCAACGCCTGAGCGCAGGAGGTCTGTCACAAATGCAATGTGTGTCAGGTTCAGCTTCAGCTCTTGGTTCAATTCTAAGATTGAACGTGCAATTTCAAGGCTTGTTATCTTGGCAGAGTTCCGAGTCCAATTGGCCCTAAACTTTTTTTTGCTGTCCTTTGCCGCCAATATGTGCCACAAGAGGAGCCTGTGCTCTGGCTTGAGCTCGATTAACCGGTTTCCGTCAAGCAGAAAACCGCTGAGCTCCTCTGGGGTAAGTCCTGTTTTTGAGCTTGCCATCAGCTGCACCTCCTCAAGTTATCATACCAATCCGCATGCAATATGTCTTTCTCAATCAGCGCGAAAACGTCCCTTGCGCTGCCCGCCTTGTATTCGTTCAACTCGCGCTTGATGAAGCGCTTCACGAGCTCTTTAGTATTCTTGCGCATCACTGAGTCTGAATGAACTGCGCCGAGCGGGTAGGGGTATGAGCGGTATTTCGCGTCCAATGAGCAAACGCCGAGCTGTTTCATCTTCTGCGCGATTGAGTCCTTCTTTGCCGAGTTAGGGAAGTCGATTCTGAAAACAACAGAGTTTGGTTTTAAGGTTCCAAATATGATTTCCGGATTTGTTGTAGAGTCTGCCTGTGAGCGCTTTACAAGCGGGTGGTAAAACCAGGGTTTTTCAGGCACATTGTGCTCTGTTGCCTTGAGTGCGAAAAATGATGGTGCAGAATGGCCTGCGATTGAAAGCCCGGTTTTCTTTGAAAGTCCTAGAACATTAGGATGTTTTTCAATTATTTTGGAGTTCTCGTGGTCAAGCGAGCCGTCCAGGAGGAGCAAATCCTCTTTGTTCAATGTTTTGCAGTGCTCAAGCACGAATTCAACCTCGCGCTGTGACCTGAACTCGTTCAGCGCAGTCTCAGCGTCTTTGCCGGGCTTTTTGTACATCACATTGTCTTTATTTGTCCCTTCCCCATTCACTATGAGCACGAAGTCCTCCTTGAACGCCTTGCGCGTCTGAATCGTATTGCACGTTTTGCCTTTGAGGCAGATTTCAAACAGGCGAAATGACATTTTGTAGTAGCCAATGCTCCAGCCTGGAGTTTCATAAATCAGGAGCGAACCGGAGTCCGCAGCTGCGGTGTTAAACTTTTTCTCCGCGTCATAAGGTGAGAAAGTGTTAAAATTGGTTTTTTCAATTGGATGTAGTTCGTAGCGCTTCAACCCAGAGCTTGAGAGCATGAAGCTGGAGTCCCCTGAGGTTGAGTATTTTGACTCAAGAGTTTTGATTAGTGTGCTAATGCGCTCTTTCATTTCTTAGTTTTTGCTGCTTTTCGCTTCTTTTGTTCGGCAACCGCTTCGGTTATTCGCTTTTGCCGCACATCATTAATTGCCTTTCTTTTTGCCTTGAAATAACCAGCAGGGTCTTTGAGAATATCAGCAGGAACTTTGTCTGTTTTGCCCGATTTGATAAAATCCCTGGCTTTTGCTTTTTGCTTGTCAAGCCATTCATCAGCCGCCTTGAAATCTCCTTTTTTGCCGCGATGCATAAGAGCCATTATCAGGCGCTCGTACAAAACCAGGTTCTTTGGGTCAGAAAGCACAGCGCGTCTTGCATTTTCAACACCGCTCTTGCCCTCGCGCCTAGACTTTGCTGCGAGTATTTTTGTATGAAGCCCTTTCAAGCCAGCATGTCTGCTGTTTAGGATCAAGCCGCGGGTTACAATCTGGTCTGCCGTTTCCATATCGCCGCGGGTTACTAAACCCTCGGCTTGTGTGTATAAAAATTCAACCAAGTTATTCAAAATTCTGCGGTGAAGTACTTGAACCTTCTTGTTGTTTGGTGCAAGCTCAAGTGCCTGGGATATTGTAGAAAACGCATCCTCCAGGTCATCTTGCTCAACCTTTGACGATTCCTGAACTTTAGTAAACAACAGCTCTGCCCTGCTATACAGCTCCATAACGTTTTTTGCCATAATTAATTTATGATTTAAGTGCTTTAATTAGGTTGCGATAATACTTTACTTAAAAATACTGTTATCTATGCCGTCGGTAAAATCATTGGAATCTTCAGCTTCTCCAGCTTCCCAATCATCCAGCAAATAGTAGACAAGCTTGTCCATTAAAAACACGTAGAGCTTCATTACTGCAAGGAAATTTGCCAAGGGCTCAAATGTGCCATAAAGAAGCTGCTCCGCGCCATTTTGGATTCTCTCTTTTGTCGGGTTTGTGTCTTCAATTATATTCTCATCCACCCAAGATTCCACAAACTTCTCTACTACAGTTTCATCAGTGTACTGTTCAAGTATTGCGGAACAAAAACGGTAATATGCCTCATTCACAAGGTCTCTAAGACCCGACTGGCTGGAATTCCCGTCCAGAATACCCTTTAAACTTGAAGCGTACTCCCTCAGTCGTTCTTGTGCCTTGTCATCTCCGCGAATCCCATTGCCCAGCGACAGCATTGAGCGCTCTCTGGCTATTCTGTTTATGATTTTTGGGAGCCACAGAACCTCCTCTTTTAGTTTTTCTATATCAGCATCCCAAGACTCAAAGTCATCTAACAGGCGCTCAAAAATTTCACCCTTAATTTCTACAAAATCCTTATTGTTTGCATCTTTATAGATTTCCTGGAGTTTTGCCTGGAAGTGCTGTTCTTTCACACCCATATTAATATTAGGTGAAAAGAACCTAAGAAACAACTCAACCTCGCCCTTCAATTTAGGAGCGCTAAAGGTCTCAAACAAATATTCAAGAGCGCCGGCAGTAACATAAAAGTCTGGATTAATTGACGTGTTCATCCGAGATTCACCTAATTGCCATTTATCAATTGTTTTTTCTGGGTTAGTGGTATCAAAATGAAGAATGTTCTCATAAATAGTTTGCCGGTCGTTGTACTTAGGATACTTGAACTTGAAACGAATATCCTCAAAATCCTTGTGAATTTCATCCCGAAGCCACTTGTCATCCCCCTCAAACAAATCAAATAATGGTTCATATCCGTCCGACCTTTTTTTAAATATTTCTGAAATTGCCTTAACAACATCCTCATAGAATTTCTCATCCTTTATTCTATAAACATCGTCAAGATTGGCTAATCCAGCACTGCCAGAACCCCCTATAGTGGTAGAAGTTGGGCTGCTTGCACTTACATTATTATCCTCATCTAAATCAATCTGAACAGGGTTTGCAGTTCTTATTGAAAAAATATCTTTGCGACCTGGAATCCTGAAATTGATTTTTATGTGCTTATTGCTGTCTGGCTTAGCCACGGGATTTATCTGGACAGGCAATGGAACGAAATCCGTGTCGCCCTCTTCCTCTGTGAGGTGTATTTTATTAGAGTCTTTAAGAGTTATCTTTGCTTTTGTTGACTTATTGTTAAAAGAAAGCCAATTTGGACCTTCCACTATTTCAGCAACAACAGTATCCAGGTCACCCTTCCATTTGTTAATAACCTCAATAGTGAGAGTTGCATAAGACACATCAGGCTGACCTTTGTCAAACTTGACAGGTTCCATTGTAGGAGTTATAAGCTTTAGGTTAATTGCCTGGAACTCGCCTGTTTTTTTTGCGCGCTCTGCTTTGAAAATCAGGGTTACTTTACCCGTAGGATTAACCACATTTTTTGTCCGCACTTCTGTTTCAGGAGTTTCTGCAGTTATGCGGGAAATTAGCTTTTTGTCCTTGTTACGCACTTTAGCAATGCCTTCCTTGTTTGTAGTAGCCTCGCCAATTGTGGTAGTTCCATCAAGCCCAACTGCAGTCACGGTCACTCCGGAAAATGGCTTCTTGCCGAGAAGAACTTTTACTTCAATGTCATTTCGATGGCGAGGACGTTTGCCTTTAGCGCCTTCGTCCACTGCTTGCGAATCTGAAGCGTTTTCAGCTTTCCGCTTCTTCAACAAATTAATGCCTTTCCACGCGCCCCCGAACAGAATTACAACTAAGAGTATCAGCCCAAACCAGTCGCCTGTAACTGTATAACTTTTGCCATCTATGCCCTGAACTTGAGAGCCCCTGCCTGAGGATGCACTACTGCTGCCACCTCCGCCGCCCGCGCCTGAGAACGCGTCGTGCAATGAGCCGCCGAGCAATGGCTCGTCAAGAAAAACAAGAGCAGCGATTCCCATAATTGCGACCACTCCGATAATTACCCAGATTTTAAAATCCACACTCATTGTATGGAATATAGTGGCTAGCCGCTTATTTAAACATTATTAATCAGAACTGAATAAAACTGGCAAAACAATATTTATACCTGGTTAAACATAGAATACGCAAGGTGATTCCGTTCAAAAAATATTATGTCACGACCCCTATCTACTATCCGAATGACGTGCCGCACATAGGCCACGCTTACACTACCATAGCCGCGGATGTGCTCGCCCGCTGGGCCCGCCTGAAGGGCGCGGACACTTTTTTCCTAACTGGGACTGACGAACACGGAGAGAAGATTCAGGAGGCAGCAAACGCACGCGAGCAGGAGCCCAAGGAGTTCTGCGACGAGCTCGTTGAGCATTTCAAGGACGCGTGGAGCAAGCTGAACATTTCCTACGACCAGTTCATAAGAACAACAGACCCGGACCACGAGAAAATCGTGAACGAGATAATCCGTAAGTGCTTCAAGAACAAGGACATCTACCTTGGCGAGTACGAGGATTGGTACTGTGTACCGTGCGAAACTTTCTGGACTGAAACACAGCTGAGCCACGGCAAGTGTCCGGACTGCAACCGCGAGGTAAAAAAACTCAAGGAAGAGACCTACTTCTTCAAGCTTTCAAAATATCAGAAACCTCTGCTAGACTTCTATGAAAAAAACCCGGAGTTCATCTCGCCAGAGGGCAAGCGCCAGGAAATCATAAACCGCGTCAAGGACGGCTTGAACGATCTCAGCATAACGCGCACAAAGCTCAAGTGGGGCATTCCATTCCCTCTGGACAACAAGCACGTAACTTATGTTTGGTTTGACGCGCTCGTGAACTATATTTCAGGGCTGAAGAAAGGGCGGAAATATGCTGAGCTCTGGCCGCCAGATGTGCACCTAGTTGGCAAGGACATCCTCTGGTTTCACACAGTAATCTGGCCTGCAATGCTGCTCTCCGCTGGGGTGAAAGACCTGCCAAAGAAAGTGTTCGGCCACGGCTGGTGGACAGTTGAAGGCGACAAGATTTCAAAATCAAAAGGAAACGCAATCACAGTAGAAGAACTGTACACGAGCTACGGAGCAGACCGCACGCGGTTCGCCCTGCTCAAGGCAATGCCCTTTGGCGCAGACGGGGATTTCTCGCGGAAAGATGTGGCGCAGCTAATCAATTCAGAGCTCGCAGATAATGTTGGAAACTTCGTGCACCGCGTGCTGATTTTAATCAACAAGCTCTCTGATGGAAAAGTTCCTGGGGCTGAAATAGACCCTGCAGGAAAGAAAGTCCTCTCAGAAATCCGAAAAGTTTCAGAATCTGTTGACAAGAAGATTGAACAGCTCAAGTTCTACGAGGCCCTGCAGGAAACTCTTAACCTGGCTCGCCTGGGGAACCAATACTTGAACGAGAAAGAGCCGTGGAAGAGCAAGGACCTGGGGTCAATCCGCGTTTGCGCAACCCTAATCCGCTCGCTGGCAGTCCTGTTCTGGCCTTTCATACCTGAAACTTCTGAGAAAATATGGGAGCAGCTCGGAGAGAAAGATAAAATTGACAAAAAGGGCTGGAAAGCCGCGCTTGAGGAAGTTGCCCCAGACCAAGCGATTGGGACTCCGAGCCCGCTGATTGAGAAGATTGAATACAAAGAGCCTGAGCTCAAATTCTCCGGCAAGAAGATCGTGCTTGATAAAGAAATTCAGAAGCTCTTTGAAAAAGGCGATGTAACCTGCTCAATTGCAGAGGTGATTGGATTTAAAGTTCAAAGAAGGAGCGGCCCTGTTGAGCGGCTCAAGAAGAAAATAATCAGCGAGTTTGACGAGCAGAAAGTCCTGAAGACCATTAGCGCATACAGTTATTTGCTTGACGAGAAGCGGGACTGCGGCACAGAAGGGCTTTCATCAGAGAACATAGTTGAGTTTACGCGGAACACCGGGCAGGTGCCAAACATAAACACGGTTACGGACATTTACAACTTGGTTTCTTTCAAGACCGGGCTCATTATGGGAGCGTATGACCTGGCGAAGATTAAGGGCAACGTGAACCTGCGGGTTGCAAAGGGCGACGAGAACTTCGTGCCAATAGGGACAAAGGAAGCTGTGAAGATTGAGCCAACAGAGTGGGTGCTCGCTGACGACGCGAACAAAGTTTTAACGCGCTGGCTGACCAAGGAGCACGATAACGTGAAGATTGAGAAAGGCGCAACAAGCTGCATAGTGTGCGTGCAGGGTAGCAAGAATATCCCGCAAAAAGAAGTGAACGACGCGATAACCGAGATTTGTGAGTTAATCACCGCGCACTGCGGCGGGAAGTATAAGATTTTACTGCCCTAATTAAGTATTTTGTCAATTTGTTCCTGAAATGGCTCAACATTCCCCGGGGACATTTCCATCTGAAGGTGTGTCCAGTGCTTTAAAACTTCCTCTTTTTTGCCTTTGTCCTTCAGAATTTTTGCAATATTTAGCATCTCAACCAGTGCTTTTGCTGCAGTTGCATAATCACGGGATATTTTAGATTTGTAAAAAATATTGTGCAATTTACTGTATAATTTTTCAGCTTCTTTTCTATTCACTTCGCCCCCTTCATCGCTACAGCCAATTTCTCAATCACATCCGTGGCTGTGTAGTCATACCCTTTCTCTGCCTCGCACAAGTCCCCAGCAGTGCCGTTCACCTTTGCTCCAAGCTCTGCAGCTTCATAAAGAACCATTTTCTGCGCAATTAATCCTGCGATAACCCCTGTGAGCACGTCCCCTGTGCCTCCTACAGTCATGCCCTCATTCCCGGTTGAGTTTAACTTAACTGAGCTGCCGTTTGTGATAATATCCACTGCGCCTTTCTTTACCACGATTACCCTGTGCTTCTTTGCAAAACTTTTAACATTCGCCTCGCTCGGCTTTGTTCCTGAAAGAATCTCAAACTCCCTGTCATGCGGGGTTAGAACCGCTTTGCAGGTCTTGAGAACTTCCAAATGCCCTGCAACTGCCTTGAGCGCGTCAGCGTCAATCACAATCGGCTTTTTGCAGGTTTTTACAAAGTCCAGCACAGCGAGGATTGTTTCAGATTCCCTGCCAAGCCCTGGACCAATCACAAGCGCGTCTGCCTTTTTCACCCACTGCGCGAGTTTTGCAAGGTGCTCCTTTTTGAAGTAAGTTCCTGTGAGTGGGATTGTAATCAAGTCAGGGGAGAACTTTGCGCAGATATCCGCAGCTCTTCTTGGAGCTGCGATATACGCAAGGTCGCATCCCACGTTGAGCGCGGCAAGCGCGCTCAGCGCTGGCGCGCCTGTATAAAGCTCAGAACCGCCGATGACCAGAACTACTCCGTTTGAGCCCTTGTGAGAATTCTTTTCGCGTTTGATTTGCATCTTACTTAATCAACTTTTTCTTCATCTTGTTAAAAAAGTCTTTCTCAAACTTGATGAAGTATGCCTTGTTGTAGGACTTGGTGATTTCTATTTTATCCTTCCGCGTAACCCTGTGCTGAGTAGCGCCATCTATGACCAGAACTGCGTCTTTTTCCCTGAGGATTTTGACCCTGCACAGAGTGTCCGCAGGAACCACGAGCGGCCGCGAGCTCAGTTTGTACGGCGAAATAGGAACTATCTCATAGGCGTCAAGTATTGGGTCAATTAGAGGTCCGCCCGCGCTCATCCCGTACGCGGTTGAGCCGGTTGCGGTTGAAAATATCACGCCGTCAGCTACAATCTCATCAATCTTGTCGCCGTGAATGTCTATGCTGAACTTCTGCACCTTGCCGGGCGTTGCAGTTAGTATGACCACATCGTTCAGCGCGTCGCCAACGTCTTCGCCATTTATCCTGATGTCCAGTTTGATATGCTCCTCAATGAAGAACTCGCCTTTCAAAAGCTTCTCAAAGCGCTCTTCCATATTCTTGTCAATTTCAGTCAGAAAGCCAACGCGACCGCACTTTACGCCGAGCAGCGGGATTTTCTTGCCAGAGACAAGACTTTCCCCGTATAGCATTGTGCCGTCTCCGCCTATTGTTATGAGGACCTCCATTTTTGGATGGTTCCAGTCAATCCTCTTGCTGTAGCGCAGGGCTTCAGCGAGCGATTCATCAATGTAAATATCCACCTTGCCTTCTAAAAATCTTAGGACTTCACGCGCCTTTTTTACAATATCTGGCCGCACAGTGCGCGCCACAATCCCGACGCTTTTGATAACTTTTTTTGACATCAATTGTAGTTCAGGATTGGAATTTAAATGCTTTATGTATCCCAGGGCCGCTTCTTCTTAGGGCTTGTTATGCGAGCTTTGAAAGGAATCCTGTATTTTTGCCAGGCATCCCACTTTTCTGTGAATTCCTCTGAAACAAGAGTATCCATTAATTCGCGGCCAAATTTGGTTAGCTCGATATAGTCGTTCCCAATCTGGTCTGCAATATGGGTTTTATAGTACCTGTTCCCCCCATCCACAGTTACTTTCCTGTTAATATCATGAGATCTTCTATAATATTTTACCCTAGGCGAGTCAAAACATTCGCCCTCCTTTAAAACCCGCAAGTATATTTCGTTTGTATCATAGAATATAGGTCTGTTTCCCTTACCTCCAGAACTACCTATTGTATAATTCGTACCAATCACCTCTTCTATGATATTTGACCAGCTAACGTGCTGCATTGACTTGAAAGACCTGTTAGCTAAGGCATTATGCATAGGCACAGTACTGTCTAGCTTTAAACCATGCTCTTTTATTGTATCATTGGCATTGAAATGTTTAAGAAATTCATTTGGCTTAACTGCCCATAGAACATCTTCGGAATGGACCTTAAAAAAATAAAATCTTATCAAATTTGGCGTATCCCCAAAATGCCCTTCAAAAGCGTTTATGAGCGTCTCCAAGTCTAAGTTTTTAAGTATTTCATTGGCTCGATCCCTTGTGATTTTCCCTTTTAATGCATTAAGAAAAGTTGACCACGATTTCACCACTTTTCGGTCGCGCGGCACGTATTCACTGCTTTTATCTTGACCCATAATTAAGCATTAGGGGTTAAGTATATATAATTTTGATGACATTTTTGCACTATGGAAAAAGGTGGCATCAATGTTTTAATGTGGACTGTAACAGCTCTGTTATTGTTCTCGCTTCTGCAGGTTGCACAGACCCCGATTGTTGGTGAGATAATCCCGATTATTGAAATTCAACCCGAGCAAAAAGCCAATGTTATTCTTGAAGTTGTCGAGAGACCCCAAACCAATGAGGACTTGATTGTTGAATACCTTGCAGCGCATCCGGTTGAGGACTTTGCGAATGTCACGAGCCGCGTGCGCTCTTTCACAATTGACGAGAAAGGTATTGGGCATTTGAATTACACTTACAGCGCGGCAGACCCGAGCGTGGAGAGCTTCTACTGGGTCGGCGTGGTTTACAAGGTCTTCCCTGAAGTGAAAGCGACCTGGGTTGAGGGGTATAATTACGACGACAAATTGATTGTGAACACGAAACGATATCATCCGAGCAATGAGCAGTATTTCTTTGATAATTACAGGTGGTTTGGTGAAGGGGATTATTAAAAGTGGTGGGAACTTTAAATACGAGCGACAGCGAGATTTTGATCACTCCGCCTGCTTGAGGAGGTAAAGCAAGGGCGTTCAGCTGCGCTGAAGCCCTTAATAACGAGCGAAGCGAGACTTTTTGGTCAAGCTTTTTGCGGCCGAAAGCCGGAAAAAGGTTGTGGTGGGCCCGCTGTGATTCGAACACAGGACCTCTCGATTATCAGTCGAACGCTCCACCAGACTAAGCTACGGGCCCAAACTTTTATGAAAAGTTTGATCAAACTTCACGCGCAAAGCGCGTGAGGCAAACACATGCTTCGCATGTGTCTTGAGGTGCTGCATCAAATTGGTTATGCTGCAGCACTACTGAGCAATTTGATTGCCTTTGGTCAAACTTTATCGTCTCTTAATCATCTCTCACTTATAAAAAGATTTCTTATATCACTCCAAGCAAATCCGACTTGGTTATTATGCCTTTGAACTCAGATTTGTGGTAAACCGCAATGAGTGAACTATATTTTAACAGCTCTGAGACCAGCTTGATTGGGGCGTTCTCCGCAATCGTGGGCGGCGCCTCGCTCATTATTTCGCTGATTCGCTTCTGCTTCAAGCTGGGCTTGTCAAAGTTTTCAACTATAATCCGCTCGGAAATAATCCCAACTAAATGGTCTTTCTCAAACACAGGAAGCTGAGATATACCTTTTTCCCTCATTATTTTTCCAGCGGTTTGAACAGTGTCATTTGAGTCTATTGTGATAACCTTCCGCGTCATTATGTCCGCGGCCTTTGCAGATGTCTCGTGCTCCTGCGCGTCCAGCGCATCAAAGATGGCCTTTGCAATTTGATAACTCGGGCTGATTTTGTTGCTCTCTATTTTCGCTATGGTGCTCTGGGAAACTCCACTCAGCCGTGAGAGTTCGCTCTGGGTGAGCCCTATGGCTTTTCTGCGCTTTTGAATGTTTTCAAGCAACATTTTTATTCTTTGTACCCCCCATACAAAAATAATGCCAAGCCGAACAGTACCATAATGCCCCCGAGTGGATAACTAGTAACTGGGAGTTTTTGCAGGGCTGCTAGTGCAATTGCAGCAGACCCGGCTATTACGCTTATCAGGCCGTATACCCTGAACAGAAACCTTCCTGTTTTCTCACCCCACGGTCCCAAAAATGGGAGGTGTAGCAGAAATCCGTGCCCAACTATTCGCCTTCTTTGAGAGATTGCAAATACGATAATACTAATGACAAAAAGAGGGAATGATGTATAAAATAATGGTTTTACTATACTCGCATAAGGGTATGAAAAGGTCCCATTCGCTTGGAGTTCTATGCGGTTGCCGAGTATCATGGAAATCATCAAGAGGATTCCCAATATGCTTATTATGCCTATGCCAAGAAAGTAACCTGCTGTTTTTTCAGACGGCTCTTTAATGAATGCTTGGTCAGGACTTATTTCACCATAATTTTCAGTAAGTATACGCGCAACTATGGTAATTGTACCCAAGAGAAAAAAAACCACTGCAAATATCTTGAGCGGCGACGGGGTGAACAATGCAGCTCCTAGCATCATAAATACCCCGCCAAAGGCTATCATTATGTTGTTTCTTTTTTGTGCATCCATATTCCAATCAGAATATTATAATCCATAAATTATTTATACCTTCCGGTCGTTCTCCTCGTAAAGAAGGTGATACAATATGGCAAAAACAATATTTACGTCAGAATCAGTCACAGAGGGTCACCCGGACAAGCTCTGCGACCAGATTTCAGACGCGATAGTAGACGAACTGCTTAGGCAGGACAAGAACTCGCACGTTGCAGTTGAGACCTTGGCCACCACAGGCTTGGTTCTTGTAGCAGGCGAGGTTAAGACAACCGGCTACGTTGACGTGCAAAAGACCGCGCGCAAGGTAATATTTGAAGCTGGATATGACTCGCCGGATGTTGGCTTTGACTATGACCAGTGCTCGGTTCTCGTGTCTTTGCACGAGCAGAGCCCGGACATAGCACAGGGCGTTGAGGCAGACAAGGGTCTGCACAAGGAGCAGGGCGCAGGCGACCAGGGAATGATGTTCGGCTACGCATGCAATGAAACTCCTGAGCTTATGCCGCTTCCAATCAGCTTGGCGCACAAGCTCACAATGAAGCTCGCTGAAGTGCGGAAGAACAAGGAAATCCCCTGGATTCGCACAGACGGCAAGTCCCAGGTCTCAGTTGAGTACGAGAACGGCAAGCCAACGCACGTTACAACTGTTGTTATTTCAACCCAGCACGCTGACACAGTTGAGCTTGACGAAATCCGCGAGACAATCACGGAAAAAGTCATCAAGCCGGTTTGCGGCGACTATATTAACGATGACACAGTCATTCACGTGAACCCAACAGGAAGATTCGTTATAGGCGGACCGCCTGCAGACTCTGGATTGACTGGCCGCAAGATTATTGTGGACACTTATGGTGGAATGGGCGCACACGGCGGCGGAGCTTTCTCAGGAAAGTGCCCGACAAAAGTGGATCGCAGTGCAGCTTACATGGCAAGATACGTTGCAAAGAACATCGTGGCAGCAGGGCTTGCGGATAAGTGCGAACTTCAGCTTGCGTACGCAATCGGCATTGCTGAGCCTGTCTCGGTGCACATAGACACCAAGGGCACGGGCAAGATAGACGATGAGAAAATCGTTGAGCTTGTCAGAAAGCACTTTAAGCTGAACCCGGCAGGCATCATAGAGACACTTGACCTGCTCAGGCCAATCTACAGGAAGACTGCATCTTACGGCCACTTCGGTCGCGAAGACCCGGACTTTACCTGGGAAAAGACTGACAAGGCAGAAGCGCTCAAGAAAGACGCTGGAATTTAATAAAAACTCAAAGGGCGGCTCAAGGAGCCGTCCTTTTCTAATTTCTTTTAAAATTTCTTTTTGAACGCCTTAATCTAAGCGCAAATGCAACTACAAACAGACTGATAACTACCACAACCAGTTCAAAATCATTATTATCCGCAACAAACTTATCCGGAGCTTCGCTTGCGATAACACTTGCTTCATTATAAACTTCCGCGCTCCGCGCGTAAATCAGCGCATTGTTCAGTTGGACCAAGCTCTGGTCTTCCTTTGCGTAATAAGTAAGAAGCTCAGCATAATCAAGGTACATTGAACCCCAGATTGAAGTTTTTTCAACAGAACCAATCTCGCGCTCAACATAATTAACAATGCCTTCCTTTGACCTAAAATTGAATTCTCTTGAGGTTTCAAGCCGGTTTATCGCAGAACTTGCAGTTACGTATGACGCAGTGTACCAGCCCTTCTCATACATCCGCACAGCAACGCTGTACCGCCACTCAGGCCCATAGGCGCCTTCGCTGGGAAATTGCCCAAGTTCCGCATTGAGCTTCTGCATTTTCTCAATACTCAAATTTTCAAAAACACCAAGGTCCTTGTGCTCGCCGCTCGTCTGGTCTTGTGCAATGTCATAGAAATCATCTGCAATTAGAATCCAAGCCTCAGCAATTTCAAGCGAATATAATATCTCGCTGCTCTCGTTCGCTTTCTCAGAAAGCTCTTCCTCTGCCTGTGCCAGCCGCTCTTCAGCGCCAAGAGCCCATTCAAACGCGCCTGTGTCGCTCAATAGCTTTTCCGCATCAGAGAATTTGTCCTGGGTTGAAGTGAGCAGTCCATCAACCTCACTTATTCGTTCGCCCAGAAATTTAGTTCGCTCGCTTTCGCCCTTTGCCCTATAGAGAATGGAGTCCCGGACAAATTTTGCGTCAACACTTGCCCTGAAACCGTGGTTAGCCGCGCCGTAGAGATGACCTTTCATAAGGGCTTTTTTGCCAAGGGCAAGTTCATCCTCTGCGTTGCCTAGTATTATTGCGAGCATTTCCTGCAGGTCAGGGTTAACATTATATTCTGCAAAAACTTCATTCGCTTCGTTCAAATCAACAGCAGCTTTATCCAGCGAATCCGCAGCGAGTTGTTTCATTGGCTCAAGCTCTTCAGAAATTGAAACTGTTAAAAATTCGCTTAAAGCATCTTCAAGTTTTGGCAATTTAGCAGTTGTGTAGTTCTTGCCCTCAAGCATTATCTCAACTGCATCATCTATGTCCTGCACTTGGATTATGGTCAAGCCCCACTCCTCTGCTGCGTACTTTGTAATATTGCGGTATTCAATCTCAATGCTTGTTGTTGTCCAACCAGGTGCTGGGTGCTCAACTTTTTCAACAAAGTACGGCTGGAGCTCGGTGCCGTATGGAATCAGGAAGTAATTGTGCCCGGCTTCTGCCGCAGCTTGTGCTTTCTCAATCACTCCGCCGACCTCGCCGATTGTGCCGTCGCTCTGAATTGTGCCAGTGATGCTCGCGTCCTTCCGCACTTCCTTGTTCTCAGCAGCGGCAATGGTCGCCACAGTCATCGCAGCGCCCGCGCTCGGACCTTCAATCGCGTTTGCATCCTGAATAAAAAACATGTAAATTACATCAACTTTTGAAAAATCAACATTAGTTTTTTCCTCTGCAATTGCGGTTGCAATTCTCTCAGAGTTCTGGGTCTGCAGGCCTGTCAAGGGTTCGGCACTCAGAAGAACCCGGCCTTTGCCTTCGATTATCTCAACTTCCAAAGAAGTCATAACCCCTGTGCCGTTTATACTTACTGCCGGGACGCTGATTTCTGCTGTGCCGATTTCTTGAGCCTGGGCTAGGGGCATTAATGCAAGTAATATGATAAGTACAAGCCATCTCCTCATAGATTTAGATAAGTTAAGAGATTATAAAATAGTTTGGATTTGGAAAAGAATGGACCCGTCGAGATTTGAACTCGAGGCCTCATCCTGTTTCGAAACATTCCTGCGAACGTTTACCTCTTAGCAGCGAAGCCGCAAGGGAGGTGTCGGAACCGTTAGGTTCTGACTTGCGAAGGATGCGATCTACCAGACTGAGCTACGGGCCCACTTTATTTGGCTTCCAGCTAACGAGCCCGGTAAGGCCGCAGCATCACAAACATGGATCACCGCAAAGCGGTGATTCATGCACACACGTTTCACGTGTGTTGAGTGATGCGGCCTGGCCATCCTCCGCGGCCAGGCGGAGAGCTCCACGGGCCCACTTTAACGAAACACAATAAAGACTAGCCCTTTATGACACTTCCGCCCTGGACTGCGCCCTCGCTTATGTTCACCTGCACAGTCTTGCTGACATTAACGCCAAAGGGCACGTCAAGGTATGCGGTTACGAACCAATTCACCCTTGAATAGCCGCCGCCAAGCACCTGCACGGCTTTCACTACTGAGCCGAGCGCGCCTTCCACCTGCGGGTTCCTGCTGAGCAAGTCGCTCGGCACGGCAATCTGAAACGGGTATTCGCCCATTGTGTAGTCTTTCTCGCCGTCCAGCGTCATCTCAAACTTGTGTATGCAAATCTTCCTGTTCTGGGGCTTGTGGCGTGAACTCCCCATCCCTATGGAGACAGACGCCTGGCTCACGGTCTTTTCGCCGATAAATGCAACAACAAGCTTTCTTGCCTTGACCGGCTTTTTAAGCTCAAGCTTTACAGTCCCTGCTATGGTATCGCCGGGTGAGAAGTTGACGTTTTCAAGCGAAACATCCAGCTTACCTTTCATAAAACCAAGATTCATAAAATCACCTCAGAAAAATTAAGAGCAGGTTGCTTAAATATCTTTATTAGAGAGTCAGTTGTATCAGGTGCGAAGACACGCGTATCAAGCTAGGCAACGGGCCCGTTTTAGAGAAAATAAATAGTGAATGTAGTAGATTAACACGTCTAGCTGTATAACTTAGTTAAACATTTCTATCCAGTTTTTAGCACCACATTTTTTGCATATTACCTCAGCTTTTTCGCCGGCTTTTAATTTAGTTAATTTAGAGGGGTCAAGAAGCTCCGAACATGTGGAGCAGTGTGCACCCTCATTCACTAACAAGGTAAAAAGTTCATGTTCAACCTGACTTGCACAACGCATTTCACCCTTCTTTTTAAAAAGTTCTAATGCTCGGTTAAGGTCATCTAGTGCAAGGTGATACTCCCCTATATTTCGATACAAAAGTCCGCGGTTCACCATATACGCTGGACAATTAGGATCAATAGACAATAACTCATTATAATCCTTAAGAGCCTTAGTGTAATTCTCCATTTTATGATACAGTATAGATCGCTGAGCTAATATCCGCTCCCTATGCATTGGATAATGTTGTAAAGCGGTATTAGCTTCTTTAAGAGCTAATTTTAGCTTATACCCGCCATTGGAATATGAGCGATATGAACTAATTTTTTTAAAAATTGCATCTAAGCTAGGATTTCCACTAGGTGGCATTTCTTTACTAAATAAGCGGTCTAATTTTCCACGGTTTTTCCACGGAGACTGTGCCCGCATACCCCCTTTAACCAATTTAACATTAACAAACTTGCCCTCAACAAAGCCATCTTGCCTGAGCCTGCTAGGCAACAAGTAAATGCTCTCGCGACCCAGCGTTTGGTCAACCGCAGTATCACGAACTTTTTTCATTTCATCTAAGTATTTCTTCCCGACAACCTTGAAGCTCTTTGCCTTTAATTGCGAGAGAGGAGTCCCCCCTGATTTAGACTGTTTGCTCTTATAAATTGCAAGCTTTAACGTGTCGCCGAATTCTATGCCATGGCGCTTCATTGTAATTGGACGCAGTACTGCGACATCAGCATCGTGCGGTTTGCCTTTGTAAATCTTGAAGAAAAACTCAGGATTAGGTATTTTCCTAACCATCAGTCTGAAAACATTTTGTTGTTTAGAGCTATCTTCAAGCTCCGCTTCCAGCTCATCCTCAAGGCTAGCTTCAAGCTCATCTTCCAGAGAGTCAAGTTCAGCTTCCAACTCAGCCTCAAGCTCTGTCATCCCTCTCTCACCCTCAAGCGCAAACTCAAGCTCTTGAATCGCCGAGTCAACGGATTCAATTTCAGCTGCAAAATTTTGCTTTTTCTCCTTAGGCGGAAGGTCGGATAGATGTATAGCTTTTAATCGCAAACGAGCTTCAGCCCTTAACCGCAAGGCTTCAATAGTTCCACTAAAATGCCCTTTCTCAGCAAGTTGGTTAATTAGGGTAATAACCTCGCCGAAATCACCTTTGTCAAACGCTTTCTGGGCTTCAATAAAAAGAGGATTCTCTTCAGGAGGTTTGCCTATGTTCGCAATCGGAGGAAGCTTGCCCATTGTTTCCCTGACCGCTTTAGCCTGCTTCTTTGGAACTATTTCACTCAGCTTTTCCGCAGCAGTCCGGTTTGAACGGCCCGCTTTTATCTCCTCATCTAGAATAGTTACAATTTTGGATACATCAGAATCTGGGAATTTGTACTCATCCCTTAGTATCGTGTCAAGAGAATCCAAATATTCTTCCTTGCCCATACCAGTAGTGTCGTAAGGCCCCATCTTTGCAACTGCAGGAGGTATAGGTTCTACCAGAGTCTTTTTTGGCTTTGTAGGCTTCTTGCCGTGCTGGCCTTTCGGCCTTTTTGGAGGTACTGGACTTAGCCTAGTGTCTTTAGGCATTGACTTTCCAGTTAGTTTATGAACCCTAGGTTTCAGCTTCTTGCGCTTGCTCCCTTGCAAATTGGCATTGCCGCACTTAGGGCAATAAAACTCGTCTTCAGAATATTTTGCTCCGCAGTTCAAGCACGTTTTCTTCTTGCTGAAAAAGCCCATAGTATATAGTTGGTCTCGTAATATTTATAGTTACTTTTATTAATGCGAAAAAGCAACTCAAAGCTCTAATGGACACCATAGTATTCCTCGGCACCGGCGGCGGCAGGTTTGTGATGCTTACGCAAAAGCGCGCAACAGGAGGCATCCGCTTCAACTTGGGTGATACTGTAATCCACGCAGACCCTGGGCCGGGCGCATTAGTTCGGTGCAGGCAGAGTCAGGAGTGGGCGAGCAAAGTTACGCATTTAATCACAACCCACGGCCACCCAGACCACTGCACTGATATGAACGTGATGATTGAGGCAATGACCAGCAGCGCCACGAAAAAGCGCGGCGTTCTTCTTGCTTCAGAGTCCGTCCTGAGCGGGGTTGAGGACATTGAGCCCTGCATATCCAGTTTCCACGCTGAGAATCTCGCAGAAAAGCACCTGGTTAAGCCAGGTGATGAGTATGAGCTCGGCAGTGTCAAGTTCAGGGCAACAAAAGCACAGCACAAGGACCCGAGCACGTTCGGCTTTGTGCTTGAATATGATGGGAAAAAGATTGCTTACACAAGCGACACAGAGTATTTTGAAGGGCTTGCAGAAGAGTATAAAGATATTGATATTTTGATAATCGGCCTGCTCAGATCAGGTAATGAGAGGATAAAATGGCATTTGTGCAGCGAGGACGTTGTGAACATACTCAATGAAGTCAGGCCGAAGCTCTGCGTTCTAACTCATTTCGGAATGAAGAGTCTTGAGGCAGGACCGGAGCACGAAGCCAGCAAGATTCAGGATGAAACTGGAGTCAGGACAATCGCGGCAAAGGACGGGCAACGCGTAAGCTTGGACGAGATTGCGCAGAGCACGCTGGGGAGTTTTTAAGTAACCTTTTTATACCCAGCACTCAATACTCTCCTTATGAGCAACTCTTCAGTTGTTGTAGTTTGAACATCGGGTTTAGCCCGGCTCATATTCTTTTAAAATCTTAAAATGGACCCATCCAAGCACTATAACGCAAAGGAAGCCGAGAAGAAGTGGCGCGACACTTGGGACAAGGACAAAACTTACGCCTTTGACCCAAAGAGCAATGCGCCTATTTATTCAATAGACACTCCGCCACCAACTGTCTCAGGCAAAATGCACATAGGACACGCTTTTTCATACTCTCAAATGGACTTTGTCGCGCGGTACAAGCGAATGCGCGGCTACAACCTCTTCTACCCTTTCGGAACTGACGACAACGGACTCCCTACTGAGCGCTTGATTGAGAAGATGAAGAAAGTCAAATCAACCCGGATGGAGCGCGCTGATTTCGTCAAGCTCTGCCTTGAAACACTTGAGAAAGAGCTTAGACCGCAGTATATTGAGGACTGGAAGCGCATCGGAACTTCTGCTGATTTTAATGTTACTTACACAACAATCAATGAGCACTGCCAGAAAATAGCGCAGAAATCTTTCCTGGATTTGCACAAGATAAACCGCGTTTATCGCAAGCGGAGCCCATTCATGTGGTGCCCGGAGTGCCAGACCGCGATTGCGCAGGTGGAGATGAAGGACGAGGAGCGCGAATCAAAATTCGTTTACTTCAAAATGGACACAACTGAGGGAAAGCCAATCACAATCGCAACAACAAGGCCTGAGCTTTTGCCAGCCTGCGTTGCAGTTTTCGTGCACCCAAATGACAAGCGCTACAAGGAATTTGTGGGTAAAAAAGCGATTCTACCACTTGGTTTTGACAGGGAAGTTGAGATTTATGCTAACAAAGACGCTGATCCTGAGTTCGGAACTGGAGCTGTGTATCACTGCACATTTGGAGATATGGACGATGTTCAGTGGGTTGAGGACTTTGGCATAACCCCGATTGAAATACTTAACAAGGACGGCACGCTCAATGAGAAAGCTGGTCAGTACAAAGGCTTGAAGATGAAAGAGGCGCGCGACGCAATCACCCAGGACCTGGAAAAGGATGGACGGCTTGAGAAAGCAGAGCCGATGAAGCACGTTGTGAATACGCACGACAAGTGCGGAACAGACCTTGAAATTCTGATGACTGAGCAGTGGTTCATCCGCTACATGGACCTGAAAGCTGACTTCCTCGGCGCAGGGGGAGAGATGAACTGGTTCCCAGCGTACATGAAGCACAGGTATGACAACTGGATTGACGGGCTTAAGTGGGACTGGTGCATCTCGCGGCAGAGGCACTTCGGAGTTCCGCTTCCAGTGTGGTATTGCAAAAAGTGCGGGGAATCAATTATTGCTGACGAGTCGCAATTGCCTGTTGACCCGCTCAAGGACAAGCCAAAGCAGAAGTGCAAGTGCGGCTCAAGCGACTTTGAGCCTGAGAAGGACGTGTTTGACACCTGGATGACCAGCTCTCATACACCGCAGATTGCAGCCGGGCTATACCCTGAACTGTTTGACAAGCTCTTCCCGATGAGCCTCAGACCACAGGCGCACGACATAATTACGTTCTGGCTCTTCAATACTGTGGTAAAATCAAAACTGTACTACAACAAGCCGCCGTGGAAGGACATAATGATTAGCGGCTGGGCGCTTGACCCAAAAGGCAAGAAGATGTCAAAGTCAAAGGGCAACGTGGTTGAGCCGCAGGCAACAATTGAGAAATACTCCGCGGACGCGCTGCGCTTCTGGGCAGCTGGCTCAACGCTCGGCGAGGATATGCCGTTCCAGGAAAAAGACCTGCAGACCGGAATGAAGTTCGCGACCAAGCTATTCAATGCGTCAAAGTTCGTACAGATGCACCTAGAGGGCTACAAGCCGACTGGGGAAGAGAAGCTCAGGGTTGTGGACAAGTGGATTCTTGCAAAATTGAATGATATAGTGCAGGAATCAACTGATTTCTTTGAGAAATATGAGTATTCAAAAACCAAGATGAATGTGGAGAATTTCTTCTGGCACATTCTTTGCGACAATTATCTGGAAATTGTTAAGGACAGGCTGTACAACCCGGACAAGTACCCTGAGGGCAAGGAAGGCGCGCAGTACACGCTTTATCACGTTCTGCTTTCATGTTTGAAGATGATGGCGCCGATTATGCCGTTCATAACTGAGGAAATTTTCAGCTGGAGCTACGCAAAGAGAGAGAAAGAGAAGAGCATTCACACTTCAAAGTGGCCTGAAGTTAAGGAAGAATGGATTGATGCAGAGGCAAAGGAAGCTGGCGAGCTTCTCCTGCAGGTTGTGGCTGGAGTGCGGCAGGCAAAGCAGGAGAAGAGCATATCGCTCGGAGCTGAGGTTAAGACAGTCACGATTGAAGGCAACAAGAAGTTGCTTGGGTTGCTGGAACTTGACATAAAAGGCACTGCGCGGGCTGAAGAAGTTGTGATTAAGGAAGGGGAAGGGCTGAAGGTGAGTTTGGATGCCTGAGATAACATTCGCGGATTTCATGAAGGTTGATATTAGGGTAGGCAAAGTGCTGAAAGCAGAGTCGTTTGAAGGTGCAAAAGTACCCGCATACAAAATGGAGATTGACTTTGGTCATATGGGAATAAAAAAAACAAGCGCACAACTCACAGAGCTTTACAAGCCAGAAGATTTGGTGGGAAAACAAGTTATGGCTGTTGTGAATTTTCCCCCAAAGCAAATTGGCAATTTCATGTCTGAAGTTCTCGTGCTAGGCACGTATTCAGACCAGGGCGTTGTGCTAATGCAGCCGGAGCAGGAAGTTAAGGAGGGCGACAAGCTGGGATGACCGACGAACAACAACTCCACGAACTGAAGAAAAAGCTCCGCGAGCTCAGGTCAAAGCGTGGCAGGCACACTGAGCTAATCACAGTTTACATCGCAGACGGCTACAACCTGGACAAGGCAGCCGGGCGCTTGTTTGAGGAGCAGGGCACTGCGTCAAACATCAAGAGCGCGACAACGCGCAAGAACGTTGGCACAGCGCTGACTAAAATTCTACAGCATTTCAAGCAGTTTAAGCAGACCCCGAAGAACGGGCTCGCGGTGTTCTGCGGCAATGTCTCGGAGAACGAGGGCCGCGATGACTTCCTGATGGAGAGCATTACCCCGCCAAAGCCGCTCAATATGAACCTTTACCGCTGCTCGCAGAAGTTCGTGCTTGAGCCACTGGAGGACATGCTTGAGAGCCGCGAGACCTACGGGCTCATAGTTATTGAAAGACAGCATGCGGACATCGCGTTCCTGAAAGGCACACGGCTTGACATTGTAGAGAGCTTTGACTCGCTAATCCCTGGCAAGTTCAGGGCAGGCGGGCAGTCAGCGCAGAGGTTCGCTAGGATGATTGAGGGAATGGCGAATGACTTTTACAAGGAAGTGAGCGAAGCAGCGAACACCATATTCAAGAAAGAGGAGAACTTAAAAGGAATTATTGTTGGCGGGCCAGGGCCTACAAAAACTGAATTGATGGACAAAGAGCACATACACACTGACTTGCGTGAGAAAGTGCTCGGCATTCTGGATATCGGCTACACAGGCGAGCAAGGGCTCCGCGAGCTCATAGAGAAGTCAGATGACATTCTCAAGGAAGCCGCGGTGATGAAGGAGAAGCATCTTGTGGACAAGTTCCTTGGGCATTTGGGCAAGGACACCGGGCTCGCTACATACGGCGAAGAGGATGTGCGCAAGGCGCTTGCGATGGGCGCGATTGAAGTTTTAATGCTTTCAGAGGATTTGGACGAGGAAAAGATTGAAGAATTGACTGAGACTGCACAGCAGACTGCAACAGAAGTTCAAATCATTTCAAACGAGACCCGCGAAGGACAGCAAATTTCACAGTTCGGTGGGTACGCAGCGATTTTGCGGTTTAAAGTTGAAGGGTAATCACTTAACCGATATAAATCGACCTTCACTTACTAATTTTGCAGCTTCGTCTGCCTCGAATTCCTTACCGTTCATAAAGATGTAAACCCCGGGTTTCAAGGTTTGCGCTTTTGCTATTGCAAAACCCAAGTTAAATGCACCATCAGAAAGAGGGAATTCTTTCAGAGGCAAGAATGAACCCATTAAAACTACTACTTGATCTTTTCGTTTTAGATTTGCCTTCAAATATCTTGCAGTATCTGCCATTGTGTAAGTTCCGTGTGTGAGAATAATTTTTTTGTATTCAGACCCATCTATAGTTTTTTTGATTAATTTTAAGTCAGCTTCGGTTATCTGCCGGCTGTCCTTCATAAAAAGCTCAGTGAACTTGAATTTAATATAGAGAGATAATGAGTTCAGATACTCTGGTAAAAATGATTTTTTCAGAGTAACTATTGCATCTTTTTTACCATCCAAGTAACTATCAATAGTTCCACCAGTTAATATAAAATGAATTGTGTCTTTATCCATAACTGTGTATAAAGATTTCAGGTATAAAAGCATTATCACTACCTTTAAATACCTAAATACGCAATACAAGAACCGGGAGATAGATGACACAAACTAGAAGCTGGAAATTTTTTGGATTAGCCCTATTAATACTCATACTTGCAATGTCTCTGGTTGTAATATGGCGATTCTTGGATGTTCTTTTATTTGGGCTTGCGCTTGCGTACATTACATTCCCAGTAGCTAAGAAGCTCAACAAGGGCAAGACTGAACCGCGTATGCGCTGGCTAATGGCCTCGCTCACTGCTGTCATAATCGTAATGGTGCCATTGATACTCGCCACAGTGTACGGCATCAACTATATGCTCCACTGGTTCATAAATAACATGCAGCACATCCAGTCCGGCAGGTTCCTGTCTGACCTCAAGATTGGGCTGGACGCAGCAGGGCTTAGCATTGTAAGCGAGCGGATTGCTTCTGAAGTTGGAAAACTTCTCATAAGTTTCACAAACGGCATAGGGGCCAATGTGCTCCATCCGACCTGGCTCATAGAAATATTCCTTAAATTCGCGATTTTCTTCATATCAGCGTTCTATTTCGTATTTGAGGCTCCGCTTGTCAAGAAATTCCTAGACACACAGATTCCAAAGCGCGAAAAATTCATACAAGAACTAATGATGTCGTTCCACAAGATATGCTATGGCCTGTTTGTCGGGCACTTTTTCACGTCAGTGATAATAGCGCTCTTGTTCGGGGCAGGGTACTGGGCAATATTCAGGCCTGATATGCTATTCCTGGGACTGCTAACAATAATGATGTTTATCATAGCATTCCTGCCGCTGATTGGACCGTGGTTCATGTATGTCCCGCTGGGGCTCTGGCACATAATGTTCCTAGGTGACCCAACAGGCGGGCTTGTGTTTCTGGCATTCGGCGCAATAGTTTTGACACTCATCCCGGACTTTTACATAAGGCCGAAGCTGGTAATGATTGGCTCTGAGATACATCCAATGCTTATAATTCTGGGATTCATATGCGGGCCGCTCATAATGGGCATGAAGGGCATAGTCATTGGACCTTTAGTGCTAGGACTCGCCCAGGCAATACTTCAGCTCTATGTTGAGAAACGGCACATACTAAGAGAGCTTATTGAGCATTTCTGAGGATGTTAATATGGCGATTAGAAGCATGATAAATGTAAAATTTAGGCTGCTTGAAGGCTACACCGAGCGCAATCTGCTGGAACAGAAGAGCACTATGCTCACAAAACCCAGCAAGTTCAGGACTTTTATTGAGCGTGTGAACAGCATTGCGGACGTTCAGCTAAAACTGCAGGATATTACAATTGGCGAGGATGAGCTGGGCAAGCCGATTGTGATTGTAAGCCTTCCAAATATGTCAGTTCTGGACCTGCAGGAAAAGAAGCAAGCTCTCGCAACTGCCCTTGGACGCAAAAGCGTCAACGACCTGGAGATTGTTATTTAGCTCACCAGCTAAATAATCCTATAATAAAGCTCCAGGCATTGTTCAAAACATTAACAATATGGGCTGGAAAGCTGCTTATTGCTGAAATCATTCCAGTTGGCCCATTTTGAGCAGGTGTAGAAAATGTATCTTGCTGGATATTGCGTGGCATTGAAGGCAGTGCGTTTTGAGATCCACTTGAGCTATCACCTGCGATTGGTGCATCTGCTGGCAAGTTCGCAGGCGCTGGGCTTCTAACGCTTGGAGAGCCGCCTCCTATGCTGGTTGGCGCAGGAGGCACATTAACCTGTGTGCCTGCCTGAGCTGTAAAGTCCTTGCTGTCAATTACCGCGCCGTCATACCGTACATTGAACACGTAATCAACTGGATTTGCCTCGCGCCAAACCTGAAAACCGTATATGCTCCACCCATAGGGCACCTGTATCAAACTATGTTTTTCGAGAACAGCGTTATTGCTCTTGTTTACCATTTCAACTGTAATGTTGACGGAGTAGTTCTCCCGGTTCCTAACCTCCACACTCACCTGGAAATCAGTCCCCACTCGCCCGCCGTAGTCCCACACATCTATTTTCTGGATGTAAGCAACCAAATCAGGCAGTGGACCGACCTTGATTTTCTTGCCTGTATTTATTTCCTGATTGCCCTTGATTATCCATAGCGTTCCTTCGCCTTCCTGGTCTGCGCTGAATTCCCATCGGGCGCGCTCTGAATTTCCAGGAGCAAGGAAGACTGTTGTTCCTTGAAGCATAAGCCGCGTGAACTTTGCGCCGCGAAGCTCTGTGCTGTAGGAGAACTCAACAAGCTCGTCACCCACGTTTGTGAAGTTGGTGTATACATAGAATCGCTCACTTACTCGGACTTCTTCTGGCATTTCGTAATTCCACTCGTTAGCAGTCATCCCAAAGTTCACCCACTGGGTTGAGCCTGGGCTGTTTAAATCAACTTGGCGTGGAGAAGGAGTTGTTGAATCAACTGAATAACCTTTCTTTTCAACACTGATTGTGTAAGTTCCTGTTGGAACTTTTCCAAAATCTGCAATTCCATTTGAGTTTGTGTTTTTGCAATCGTCTTTAGGGCCTGAAATACAAACTTTTGCTTCCCAGATATCTACTGTGCTTGCGCCTTTAATCTGATAAACGTGCGATTTGAGAGTTTCATATTGCACAGGATCTGTCCACTTGACGACCTTGTTCATTTCTTTTGATGTGAATGCGTCAACAGCAGTTTCAAATCCGTTTTTACCAAGGCCAGCTATTAAAAATTTCTTTAAGCTTGATTCGGCAGCAACCAGTCCAAAAACATCACCTTCATACCAATTAGTGCCATCAAAAACCTGCCACGCAACACCCTCATAAACTAGGGTTGGATTGTAGTTCTGGAAGTTCACTCCAATATTATTTGGCGAACCACCAGGCAGGGAATCCAGGCGTGCAAGGTAAATTTTCAAGTCAGTACCATCCCCGCCAACAGGCGGTTTTGGAGCGTAAGCCCAGTCATCAGCAGTCCAGTGATTCACTTCAATGCCGTATTCGTTCTCAAAGAAGCTGGAAATTTGCTCTAACTCTTCGTCGATATCCTTCTGAGTCTCGTCGCGAATAGTTATTACACGCGCCTTGCCCTTTGTGCTTATCGTGAATTCAGGAACTCCACCCATCCATTCTTCAATTTTCACGTTCTTTGAGCCCTGGAATCCGTATTGATTCACAACAGAAACCCCGCCGTAGAGCGTGTTAAGATCATACCAACGAGCCATCATCTCTGTATCCTGACCTTCCCTAAGCCAGACCTCTGCATAGCCGTCCTCGTTTGTCGTGCCAATATAAACATAATTATTCTCATCTTCCTGAGTACAGGCAACAAATTTTGCAACATCCATCGCTTTCTTTGACTCGAGGAGTATGCCAACTCCTGAAGCCCAGATAACCCCTTCTTTGGCTGCTTCTTCAATGGCTTTTTTGCCAAGTGTCTCAAAAACTTCTATTGGCAGGTTGTTTATCTTGTCATTGACCGCGTTACCAACACATATTGAAATAGTATCGCTAACAGGTATGCTTGTGTAAACCGATGCTCCACTCATAGAATAGCCCTTTGGATGCTCAACGTATATTTTCGCTTTTCGCTCAGCCCAGCTGTCGCTTACACCCAGAGAAGCAGAGGGATAATCATACGCAAAGGTTCGTGTGTTCTCATCAACCTGCATAAAGAAAAATGACGGCTCGGTGGCGGTGACCTTCTGGTATTGAGAGAGGCTTATTTTTTGCCACTCATCTTCCATATTAACATAGGTATTTTCCAGATAAGGCTCTGCCTGGAAATAAAGCTTTTCTGAAATATTATATAATAAGGGTTCTGGCTCTTCGCAAACCCCAAGCGCACATCCATACTCACAATCAATCTTATTGCCCCACTCAAGACAGGAATCCCCGTCAAAGTTGCCGCACTCAATTCGCGCACTGCCATTACAGGAATATTGGCCTGTACTGCACTCATCATTGCATACTGGTGCTGGCTCTTCATAATAATAGGTCACTCCCCCGTTAACAAAAGGCGGGGCATTAACGTCTGTGCACCCGTTCCAAATCCCACCCACCCCAAAAGGCAAGTCAACCATGTCCATAAAGCACGCATTACCGCTGACTGTGCCCTCCTTGTGCACTTCAAATGAGGGAAAAGGGTCTAGCCGGTTGCACAAAATGCCTTCTATTCTGAGGTCTATCTTGCATTTGTTTGGAATATCAAGGCCAACAATTCGCATGCCAGGGTTGTCCCCAGACCAATACTGGCTGACTGGGTCTATGTTTATTCCGTCGCGCCAGGAGAAAGACGGGTCCCTGTTGCCGTCTCCGCCAACCCTGCAACTTACTTTGTCGTGCGCAACATCAGGAGTGCAAAGCATTGGCGCGGATGGTGTTGGGGTATAAACTGCAAAAACCGCCACAGCCCCGAAGAGCAGGAAAAAAATAATGGAGATTATAAGAAATCTAGATTTAAGCTGAGATTTTAAAGCCATCTTTATCTAAATAAAAGTGTAGTTCCACCTTTATAAAGATTTTTTAACAGCGTTCACGGAAAGGACGGAATGCCTGAACAATCTGCCACTTTAGGGTAGTCCCGCAAAACCCACTAGTCTAAGCTATTGTATCGCCTCTTCCCCTATTCCTTCTTCACTGGCTATTTCTCCAGTCTCAGTTTCTTCCGCACTGACTATTTTACTTATATCATCGCTTCCCTTGAACTTGTAGACATTGTCATTGTGCTCAAATGTTCCTTCTACTTCAAAGTGTGTGTCAAGTACCTCTCCCCGCGTAGCAAGCGCCGTTTCAACATCCTCGCGTCTGAATTTGATGTTCGTGTCTGCGATTTGGTCGTGTGTGGCGTAGTCGCAGGTTGCGCTGAGTATTTCAGCTCCTGTGTATGGTTCTGGGAATGTTGTGTGCGCGGTTAGAAGTCCTGGGTTGACTTTCAGAACTTCTGGCGTTATTTTTATTTGTCCCTCGCCAATTAGCTGCAGGTATACGTTGAATCCTACCTGCGCAGCGTTGATGTTCCCTGCGATGTCTGTCGCTGTCAGTGTTATTGTGTGTGTTCCGAGCCAGTTGTAGATGTTCGCTGGGTCTTCAATCTGAGTGCTGTCTATGTCAAAGGTTGTCTGCACGATGCCGCTTGGCGTGCCTTGGACTTGCGGGTCTGTTGCTGAGTGTTGTACTGGGAGTGGTTCTGTGTTCGGGTACTCTTCTTGAGCTGGGTCGAGCCAGATGTTCACGCTGGGTGCGGTTTTGTCGAGTTTGATATTCTTGGCGAACTTGTGCCCCTCTTCGTTCCCTGCTTTGTCCATGCTCCAGTACTCAACCCAGTTGTCATCATCCTCATAAGACACAACCGGCTGGCCATCACTGCTAACTGTCTTTGTTTCCTGCGGCGTTTCATCCTGGTATATGATGTAATAGGTATCGGCAATACCAGAGAAAGAATCGTTTGCATCCAGTTCTATTGTTACCTCCTGGGTGTGCCACGCTTCGTCGTGATTGTCTGTTGTTTCCGGCTTGGTGTTGTCTATCAGGAAGTTTATATCGGAAGTGTCTTCGCTAGTTGCATTGCCATCGCTCGCAACGACTTTTATCGTGTAGGTGTCTATATCCTCTACTGTGGAAGTGTCCCACCCATAACTTAATTCAGTTGTGTTACCAATCTCGGTATAAACGAGCCCATCCGTGCTGTATGAAACGCTAAACTCAAGCAAATTACCATCAGGGTCAGAAGCGTTCCAAGCTATCTCTTTCACCCCACTCCACATTTCACCGCCATTTGGCTGCAACAAAGTAATCTCAGGCGGGTCGTTCGTCAGGATGTTTACCTTGTAGTGAGTGGCTGCCCCAAGATTTCCAACCACGTCTATTGCCCTTACATGGAAGTACCATGTGCCATCAGGCAAGCCCATCTCTTTCTTTGTTGCGCCTGAATATACCTGATTGCCAAATCCTGTAAAGTTTACAAAAGGTTCAGGAGCCCAGGAGTACAGTTCAGTTGGGATTGTGCCCTCAAGATTGTCTATAAGATAGTAATAGCCATAAATTCCTGAGTTGTCACTTGGTTCAGTCCAATTGAAGTAAGGCATATTATCCATGTAGACTGTTTCTTGATCCGGGTGGGTTGGAGAGCCCACATCTAGTACCCTCGGTGATGTTGTGTCTATATAAACTGTTATTATATCAGACCAAGCGCTTTCATGCCCAAGCGCATCAACTGCCTTGACTTTGAAAGTATGCATACCGGTTCCTAATGTTGGGTGGTAGGACGTATTCCCTACGCTGACTGGCGTTTGGTTGTCAACACTTACCAAATAGCTGGCTACTCCGCTTCCTAAATCCCCTGGGTCAGACCAAGCGTAATAGGGCGTATCGTGTGCGCTCCAGCTTTTCCCGCTGTGCCATTCCTTTGTAACAGGTGTGTTTGGCGCGCTCTGGTCTATGTAAATGCTGGTATTCCCGGGCTTGCCGGCCAAGCCGGCCCCATCAACTGCCCTGACATAAATAGTATGGATTCCCTCTGCCTGCTCTGGTGTCTTGAAACTATCAGAAGCCCCGACACTATGCCACTCACCATAATCAATCTGGTACTCATAGCGGTCTATGCCGTTGCGGTCTTGTATCTTGCCCCAGGATATTTTGTGCGTGCTGTCTGCGGCCCAGCTGCTGGGGTCTGCGCTAACCACTGGAGAGTCCGGCGGGGTAATGTCAGGGATAAATAGTTCTTTTGTGTACTCGTTATTTGACTCATTTATCTCAGCTACATCATTCTTGGTGTCTGCCTTTATCTTCAGGGTGTGGTTGCCATAAGTGGCATTCCAAGAAAATTCTGTGCTCACATTAGAACCTGCTTCCACTGAAATAGTATTGCTTTGCACTGCCTTGTTATCTATAATAAGCCCTGCCTCAAAACTGCCCGTGCTGCTTGCACCTGTGTTATACAGCACAACGCTTATCCTCAGCACAGACTCATCAACAGGATTCTCTGGGACAAAGGTGACATTTTCCTCTCTTATCTGGATATCCGGCTTAATGCTATGCACAGCAAGCGGCTCCTGCCGCGTGCTGGACAAGCTGCTGTCATCAAAAGCAGTTACCTTGACGTTATATTTCCCTTCAGCAGGAGCGGTTAGCACACCTGTATATGCGCCTGAATCAGGCGAAAGACTTATGTTTGCACCATTTAATTCTGCAATTACCACATCTATGCCGCGGTTATCTGTAACAACAGCTTCTATTGTGACAAGGTTGCTCTCGTGGACTATTTCGGGGCTATTGGTTATGCTCTCTATTGTCGGCGGAATAGTATCCGGAACCAGCAGAACCTTCCCAGCCAGGTTATTGGTTTCATTAACCTCTGCAATGATATTTTCTGAATCTGCATTGATTGAAAGCGTGTGCGTGCCATAGCTGGCAACCCAGGTGAATTCTGCCAGTGCCTGGGATTTTGCTGGAACAGAAACATTGACAGTTTCATGCGAATTGCCATCAACCAGGAACTCTGCTATAAAGTTGTCTGCGTCTGCAGCACCAGTATTGTGGATGGTCGCCTTAATATTAACAAACTCACCATCTCTCGGGCTTGCTGGGAGGAAGGCGATGTCAGCAGTGCCCACTACAAGGTCTATCTTATTGCTATTCACATTGAGCCCTGCCTGCCTGGAGCTTACCAGGCCATCCCTGTCAGTTGCAGTAACCACGACATGGTAGAATCCCTTAAAAGGCGCTGTTATCGTGCCCTCATATAGCCCAGACTCGTTGTTATACATAAGTACCTTGCTGGCAGTGCCAACTTCTGCCTTGACCTGCTTCACTTCAACGTTGTCAGTAACATTGGCACTGACATAGACAATGTCCCCCTCATGCACTATCATAGGCTCAACCGATATGCTGTGTATTGTTGGAGGCACAGCGTCTATCACAGTTAAGGTGAACCCAGCCTCATTATTTGACTCATCCCACTCATCTAGGGCATTGGTGTAGTCAGCGCGCACTTTAACTTCGTGCTGACCGTAGGCAGCAGCCCACTCAAATTGCACCATCGTGGCAGACATTGCTGGGACTGAAATAATTTTTGCCTCGCTTGAAACCCCGTCAATGAGCAGCTCCAGCCCAAAGTTATTTGCTGCAGTCTCGCCGAAGTTGTAAATCGTGGCATTTACAACAACAATACTGCCGTCCTTTGGCTCAGCCGGCGCGTACACGATATCGCCCGGGCTTATGCTCAGGTCCGGCTTAACTGAGTTTATCTCTATGGAAATATTGGCCTGGCTGCTCAGCCCGACAGAGTCAAATGCAGTTATGTTGGCAATGTAATTTCCGCTTTGCGGCGCGGTCATGTTGCCCTCATACAGCCCAGTCACCTCATTATAAGCCAATTGTACTATTGAATTGCTGAGCGCCGTCTCAACCCGCTGCACTTCAACGTTGTCTGACACATTGGCCTTAATCTTTAGCAGCTCGCCTGGCTTGTAGGTGTTCTGTATGATGACTATGCTGTGGATTACAGGCGGATACTTGTCTACTATAGAATATTGGATACTGATGTTGGAAAGCTCCAGGATGCCTGCCGATTTGGAAGACACTTTTAGTGGGATTGTACACATGTTGTTTACAGGCGTGCACGCCAGCAGGTGCTCGTTCAGTTCGCTATGAAAGTCCTGCGTTGTTTCCTTTGCACCAAAAGCTCCTGCATAGCTCCACTCAGAATTGCCGTCCGAGCCAGCGTCCAGGCTGGGGTTTAACGGGTATGATAAAGAGGAGCCAGGATATAGCTCTTGGATTTCCACATCAGAAAGCGCATAGTCCCAAAGCATAACTTCGTCTATAGCACCTTTATAGAAGTAATAGCTTTCAGACGGGTATCTGCCCCCTATTCTTATGGGGTCACTATTGCTGGTTGAGTCTACATTGGAACAATCCGATGTGGCTTCTTTTTTCCCATCAATATATATTTTTATAGAAGACCCATCTCGAACGCCAACAATATAATGCCATGTCCCATCACTGATCACTGAATTTGAATACGCCTGGGCTTCGTCGTGCCCATCACGGATATCCAAAAGCACGCTCCCATTCTTTAGGATGCCAATGTCCCAGCCAAGGGCATTTGGACCCCCTGAATACTGCATATTATGGACCAAGAGATGTATACTGTCTGTAAATAATTCGTTTGTTTTTGCCCAGAATCCTACTGTAAAACTATTGCTGCCAAAATCATCCCAGGTTCCGGCTGAAATTTTAGCAATATCATTGTTTCCGTCGAATTCCAATGCACTTTCTGAAATCCCACCCACCCATAAAGGATCATCGTTATCAATATTCTCTGAAGCCCCCAGCATTCCATTATGATTGTTGTTGCTCTTGTCTCCCACGATTTGTCCGCTCCCCTCGTCAAAATTCCAGTAGCCAATCCAATTTACAGCATGGGCATAATGCCCGCTAATCTCAGAAGCGCTCAGGGCTACATTAGATATGCGGACCTCATCAATAATTCCACCCCAAACCCTGTTGGCTTGGAGGCTGCTTCCGATGAACAAATCCTGATTGTGGGATGTGCTGCCAGCCGGTGGCGTACCTGAGGCTTTCTCCACCCCGTCCACGTATATCTTCTGTGATGAAGTGCCATTTTTGACACAGGCGATATAATGCCACTTATTGTCGTCAAGTGCTACCTGAGAATGGAGATCTGTGGTACTGGGTATGGTATCCCTGACTCGAAAAACCAATTGACCTGCTGTGCTTTGGTACGGGTCCATCCTGATATAAAAGCCCTCGTGGTTGCCGAAATTCATCTTGATGACTGCATACTCCTCGTCCCCGGCTTCGCTGGACCTGACAATTGTATTGTGCTTCATCCAGAACTCTACAGTAAAGCTTCCTGTCCCGAAATCAAGTGAGTCATCATCAGGCACACTGACGAAATCATCAGACCTGTCAAATTCCAGCGCTTTTCCAATAAGACCGTTTACCCGAGTTGGATCGCTGGAATCTGTCCCATTTGTAGATCCAAGCTGCCCATGATTCTGGTAGGTGCTGCTGTCAATTGCGGTTTGCCCAGAGCTCTCCTCAAATTTAAAGTAAGAAACTAAGTTGGGGCTCCCTCCGCCATAATAGCCCCCAGCAGTTTTGCCCTCAATCTGCACTGTTGCATAAGTTACATCCCCCTCTTTCGGGATCTTCAAAGAAGCGACCTGGCTCCCAGCTGATGAGAATGTAAAGTTCTTCACTGCAGAGCCGTCGGAGAATATGATTAGCGTTGCTTCACCAATTCCAACCACAACAACATTGGCTTCTGCGGTGCCTTGTTTTCCATCGCTGTCAGTGGCTGTGAGCGTTATTTTGTGCGTCCCTACGGACAGGTTAGTCCTGTTGAACAAGGCGCCGGTCCCAATTCCCCCCTCAATGCTTGAGGACCATACGAGTGAATCCCCGCCAAGAACGCCGTCTTCTAGGTCAACTGCTGACCCGTTGAATAATATGGTATCTTCGCCTGCAGCAAATGCCTGACCGGCTGATGGCGATACAATGCTTGCGACCGGCGGCGCAGGGGTTATATTTATGTCAGTCTTCAGCGCGCTAACCAGTCCGCCACTGCTGTTGACCGTGAGCGTTATCTCATGCTCTCCCACGCTCAGGGTGGTTGAGTCAAAATTAAATGAATTGCCTGTTCCAATCGCGCCGTCAATGCTTGAGGACCATGCGAATGCAGAACTTGGTAAAGACCCCTGCGCACCCTCTCCGCTTGCTGTGAATGTTATAGTGCTTCCATGTATGAACTCCTGTCCGCTGCGCGGCGACATTATAGAGGAGTATGCGTAGCCAGGCGGGAGCACCTCGATGGTTGCCTGGCTTGTGCCAGTAAGGCCGTGGCTGTCAGTGGCAGTGAGTGTGATTACATGCGTGCCGCTTGTCAGAGCTTTGGAGATTGTAGCTCCCAGACCAAGATATCCGTCACTACTGGATAACCATGAAAGGGAGCTTCCTGGCAGTGAGCCGTCCTGCAGGTCAGAGCCAGAGCCGTTGAATGATATGTCTTTCTCCTGAAAGTACTTGTTGCCGCTCGCAGGAGAGGCAATGCTTGCAACCGGGCTGCCTTCCTCTACCACTATGCTGGTGTTAGCAGTTGATGTTAAGCTGCTACTGTCCGTGGCTGAGAGAGTTATGATGTGAGTACCAACTGACAGGCCTGTACTCATTATTGATTTTCCCGTTCCTAATTCGCCATCAATGCTGGAGCTCCAGGCAAGTGAAGAATCAGGCAGTACGCCGTCCTCAGGGTCAAAAGCAGAGCCAGTGAAATATACTAGCTCACCCTCTGCAAACTTCTGCCCTTCTGTTGGCGAGCTCAATAAAACCCGGGGATAATCAGGCTTGTAGATAGTTAATGCCACCTGCTTTGAATCCCGCAATCCCGTGCTGTCAGTTACAGTCAGGGTTATAGTATGAGTTCCTGCTGACAAGTTGGAAAGCTCCAGGCGGAATCCTGTGCCCAGCCCACCATCAATGCTTGAGCTCCACCCAATTGAGGACTCTGGGAGGAAACCGTCCTGCTCATCACTTCCTATGCCAGATAAAGCCACAATGCTCCCTTGTGAAAAACCAGCCCCGTTTTTAGGATACATTATCATTGCTGTTGGGTTAGGGTCAACCACAGCAAGTTCCTTGATTAACAGGTTGTTCAGCTCATTGGATTCATCAACCTCGCCATTGTAGTCTACCTTCACGTAAATTTCATGTGTACCCAGGAGATCCCCGGTGCTCCAGCTGACTGATACTGCTTCAGAAGCGCCTGCATCAAGCGGCGGAGCGCTAGCATCCCCAATCAAATACGCAGCCACATGACCATTTGGATACGTGTACTTGTCATAGAACCTTGCTGTGAATCCGGCTGAACCAGTGCGCCCTGTATTGGCTAGATCCGCAGTTATGTTGATGGTTTCCTGCGTGGCAGGAGATAGCTCGGAAAAGCCCATGCCAACAGGCTTTAGGTCAGGCTCGTTTGCCACAATCTCCCCGCCAAAATAATAATCGTTCCCCTCCTGCACATACGGCGCAGTGATTGCCTCTGACATCAGCTCACTTATCTGCCCGTCAAGCTCGCCGAGCACGTCCGGCGGGACAGAGCCAAGAGAGACCCCTCCGCCGAAGTCCCAGTTGCAGGTTCCGCCATAGAAGCCGCATGGCATTGGAGTCGTGAACATGAATTGACAAGCCTGCGCATCCCAATAGCTCTGGTCAAATAGGGGGTCTGACTCCAAGCCGCTTATGTTGTTTGAGTCAATGATATCTCCAAATGGTATCTTGCTCCTGTCCTGTTGTTTGTACCATTGTACAAGCGCCAATGCGGTGTAGACCCGCCTCATTTCTGCATACTTTGGATCGTTGTTTAATGACTCAAGATGCTTGGAAACAAGCTCAGTTTCCTGCCGCATCTGGAAAACATTTTCCCAGTTCTCAAGGCGCTGGTCCAAATAGGCCTGTACCTCAGGGCTTAGGCTATATCTCGCAGTATCCAGGACAACCCAGTCAAACACATGCGTTACATTCATCTTTGCCTCGGATATGAATATATTACAGCCGCTTCCATTTACCTCAAATGCCGCTGGATGAATATATGCGCGCCTTTTGTAATCAGGGAATTCATTGAAGCCTTTGGCAGACAGTTCGCTCCAATACGGCCCTGCTTGTATGTCATCAATCCAATACTGCCGCATCTCTTTTTGGAGAGTCTCGGAAACAGAGCCGAACTCATCAAACTTTAATTTCACGTCGGCGTCGAACATGACGCGGGCGACCTCAGTCTGCCTGAAGATAGGGTCAACTCTTTCAACAGTTCCGCAGTTGTCCCAGTCCAAGTGCCCTGGCTTGAAGTCCATTGTAATCCACTGCGCATAATTTGGTATCACAAGACCGGTCTTGAAATACTTCAAGGCTTCCCCTGCTGCCTGGTCCGGGTTTACTATGATTTCATCCCCCTCGCCTGCCTTTGTCCCCTTGATTACAAAAGTCAGACCATTTTCAGGGGAGCACGCTGAGAGGTAATTGAGGCTTATGGATGTGAGATTTACGCCACCTGCACCGCCTCCGCCGCCACCTCCGCCTCCACCACCCCCGCCGCCTGATTCATCAGAAGGAGAAGTGGCTAGAACATCAAACTTTGCATAACCAATGCTGCTCGGGACATTTGTCCCTGTTACCTTTACTATCCAAGGCTTGTTTCGCAGGTTACTGGCGAAGTTCCATACAGTGACTTCCTCGTTTGAGGAGCCTGTAGAACTAGGGGAATAAGATTTGCCATTCGGGTCAACTAAAGTCAGGTCAAGGTTTGCATTGGTCTGCGCCCAGCTTAGCTTGACCCTGAGATTTTTTATGTTGCCAACGCTCAGCTGGACCTTCCAGACCTCGTCATCAGCTACAGCGCCTTTCTTGGTAATATCAATCTCCATTGGCACGTTTACTGTGCCGCCCTCTGTGTAGGGGTAACAATACTGGTCAACTGCAGACGGGCTTGGCGACCCTGGCATGGAAAATGAGGCGCTTGGGTCGCCGTACAGCTCATAGGACATCAGGGACAGGCCAGGCAGCTCCCCATAGTTCTCAGCATTCCTATAGTAGGAATTCCTTGCGTCCCTGAAAGCAGTCCCAAGAGAACCGTCAGAATAATACATGGAGCACACCAGGGACTTGACAAACTCATCGCTTGGCACAGCAGTTGGGGCAATTATGCTGGAGTCCTGGCCAAGCTGACCAACAAAAGAGTCCGTTGAGTCAAAGCTCTTTGGCAGGTACAGGCCTGCGTATTCAGCATCAAACACAAACAAAGGGTCTTTTGCGCTAAAACTGGACTTCCAGCCAGAAACATCTGAGGCCTCTAAGTAAGAAGTTCCATAATAGGGGCTGTCCTTAACCTTTAAGTCGCCACTGCTGAACATGCTGTCCGCCTCAACAATGAACATTTCGTTATTCTTCCACGAGGACATGCTGCTGCTGACGTCAGACCAGCTCCAGCCGTTTATTTGGGACGTGAGCTGGGAGGGGAAATACGCGCCAAGGACATATTTTGTGTCCATGGCAGGCGAGTAAGGCAGACCGTTATTTGAGTAAAATGTGGCGTGCTGGAAGGAGAAATCGCCTGAGTCCAGCACAGATGCCATCTCCGTTGCGGTGTCGCCGACAATGCGGCCAACTGCAGCGGACTCATAGTCAGGCTCAAGTGCAAGAGCTGGGACTACCAAGAGCAGGGCTATGATAAGTGCTGCGAGCAGTGGGGGTTTTAGGTTAGAGTTCATCTGCCTCCTTCACGCGGTAAGCGTCCAAGCGGCCTTCTGCCTGGATGTAGTCGCCGATTTTGAATTGATTCTTAGCTACACTGACACCACCTACTACAAAGCCACATCCAACCTGAAGTCGCTCATATTTATCAGGAAGTTTTGACGAAGGCACTTTATCAACAACTTCGCCATAAATTATGTAATCACAGGGTTTTTTCTGATTTGGTATTGGAACTATTTGTTTAATCTTTTTTTCAGATGCTTGTATGTTTAGATTCAAAAAACTAAGTTTTAATGATAAATTGGAGCCCTTCATAGACAGAGACCATTTGCCTGTTCTCCAATCCTCTAAAGCAAAAGCCCAAAATTCAATGTCATTTATTTTTAATTTTACATAACCATCTATAATCCGCCCTTTCCCTTCATCTACTGTCGAAGGAATTATATCCAATATTTGAGTGTTGTATGTGTTTTTCATGGATTGCTAAGGCTTAATCGGGACGAGCTATTTGAATGCTGCCGGGAGACGTGTCACTTAAAATGATTTTCAGATTGTGTTCATTGTTGGGTACATCCCAAGTGATCGTATTACCTGACTTCGTCCCTTTCTCCAACCCCTCCTGGATGAATTCATCCACTGCCTTGTTATTATCCGCAAGGCCAAACGCATTTTTAATTTGGTCATAATGACCTTCTTTCACCATATGCACCTGGCCAAACCCACTGTTAGGTCCTATATGCTCTCCTTGTTTCAGTATCGCCATCCCATCTATCTGTTTAACAACGACAGAGCCCGGATCAATGACATTCGTGACTACTCCGGGAGCATTAAATGCCTTCACCACTTTATGAACCCCTGCGCCGTCTGTCAAAGGATCGGCATAGCCTGCAATTTTCACGCCCTCTGCGTAATCAGCGAACTTGTCCGGCATCAAATGCTTAACATCCACTACGTCAATATCAATTGCCTTAAAAGTGGTGGTCGTGACACCGTCCCCTTTGGAAATTATTTTAATCCAAGATTCGGTTAGTTCCTCATACTTCGCAGGGTTCTTGTACACAATATCCGCCAGGCTACTAGTATGCTTAACCTTCTTTGTTATTGACAACCCATCGAAAGAATCAGCCGCAGCTTTCAAAACCTTGGGGTCATTAATTCCCTCTGCGGCGTTCTTCAAGCCAACCTTCAAGACAGAAACGCCAGTATCTCCGACCTCGGCAGCCACCCCGCCAGCGCCAAAACTGACGAAAGCAGCCCCATATCCGGCAAGATCATAAAAGGTTGCAAAGTGGTTTACTTTACAGACAAACTCATCAATGGTTGTTTTTTCAGACTCCAGCAGGCACTTTATTGAGTCCCTGAAGTCTGGTGCAAGCTCGACAATGGGAATCATATTGCAGCTGACTTCCTGCATCATCGGGTGCTCGCCCTCAAACTTTCCGTCCCATAAACATGCAACAACAGCACTCCCAAAATCAAACTCATCTTTGTCCTGCTCTGCCATCAGCTTCCTCAGCGTTAGGATGCTGTCCAGCCTTTTTCCGTCGGTCTCCAAGACAATCGCACTGCCCTTGTTGCCCCACACGTTCCGCTCGATTGAAATCGTTGACTCCCCGCTCTCAACCCATGGCAGGCAGGCGATTGCCCTGTTGTTGTCAGCATTACCTATCAGAATCAGGTTTTTTGTAACCAACGTGCCGCCAAGTTCAAGGTAGGAATTGCAGGCAAGGTTGTAAGAACTCTTGATGTTAACAACCACATTGTATTCTGACTTAAGATCGTTCTTTAGGTCGTTAATCTGGTTATTCAACTCGGAACTTACATAACTCGGCGTGACAATCGTCACTTGGGAGCCGGGAAAAAGCGAGTCCAGGTCAGAAAAGTACATGCGTTTTGTTGGGATATATGAAAGGTCTGTGTAAATTGTTTCAGTAGCTTCCCCTTGGTTCCACAGCCAGCCCTGTGTCATTGTCACGCTTCGCCTGTAATACGGGACGACATAGTCATCACCAAGGACCAGCACGTTCTCGCAGTTTGGCGCCTTGCACCTGCTCTGCACGAAAATGCCTGCGCTTACGGCATAGGAATTGTCAAGTTCTTCAGGGGAAAGCGGCTCCTCTGAATATTGGGAATAAGAGCTCCAGAGGTATTCAGGCATGGAATCAAAATTGCCGAGGTCATACACAATGCCGTTGCCATCGTCGGCCTTTTCATACGCCTTTGCCAAAAGAGAAATTACAGTGCCGCTCTGGCTGTTTGAGTTCTGACCATACCGCTGAAAAAGCCTGTTGCGGTGTGTAATAATAATCAGCGAAGGATTTGTAATGACTTTAAAGCTCACAGTGGTTGAGCCAACAGTCACGGAATAAAAGCCGGTATCCGCATCTTCAGGGATATAAAATTTCAGTACATTCCTGCCCAAAGACAAAGATACACTATTGGAATCGCCGCCCACCAGCTTCAAATCATTGTTATATGAGAGCGAAGCCGAGCCAGAAGAAGAAGCCCATATTACAATATTAACAAAGTCACCAGGCTGCTTATAGACATCAGTAGTGAGGGCGGCATCCTCAACCCGAACAGTGTAAGAAGCTGCAAAAGCGCCTTGAACCACCATGCTGAAAAAAATCAGGGCAATTAGCGTAAGTAGCACCTGTAGCGCGCCTTCCTGCCTCATTTAACTCCCCCCGTCCTGCCTTCTCTGGTTTCCTTGAAACTTTTTTCCCTCATCGCTACCAGCAACCCTATCAATAGCGCTGCGCCGATTACTGCGCCTGCGCTCAACCCTAGCCCAAGCAAAGATATCATGCCCGTTGGGGTGTGCGCTGCGCCAGCTTCTGCTTGCCCATTACTTAATACCCTCTCGCTTCTTTCTGTGTCCAAGCCCTGTAATGGTACTGCCACTTTTTTGATGATGGTATTTATGGCCTTTCTGCTTAATTGGGTTAAAGAGCCGGTTAAGCTGCTGCTCTCTGTGATACTGGGATTTAATTCCTCTATTCTTAGGAGCGATTTGCCGTCTTGGGTGCTTTCTATCACAAGGCTCAGGTCGTTCACAGAGTCCTCATCAATGTCCAGCGTTATGCTGTCAAAAAACTTCACGAACATCTTGGTAGTTTCTGACCTAATTGTCAATGTGACAGAGCTGACATCAACTTCTGTAATAGTTAGGGTGTATGGCACAGAGTTAAGGCTAAGATCAAGGGTATTGCCCGGGGATGCTTCAAGCGAAGTGCCAGCAGGGGAATCAGCTGCTAGAACCGGCAATTGTAATAACAGGGAAAAGAGCATTAAAATGCCTAGCAATCTGGGAAAAAACCCAGCATACGCATTACTACATAGTTTGACCATTCTTGCTCCCAAAAAAAGATGACCTCCACTGTTTATATACTTTCCTTGGCTCTCCGCTTCAGCCCAGTCCCGCAAACCCCGCAAACCCCGTCTTGTTTGTAGTGCTTTCTGCACCCTGGGCAGTAATATTGCCATTTGAGAACTTCCTTGATTCCTTCCTGAGCAATTGGAATAAACTTGATGCCTAAAAGCTTCGCGATGTTCTGTATGCCGTAGTCGTCCGTGACTACTTGCGCTTTGAACTCAAGAGCGAGCGCGAGCAGTCCGATGTCCTGCTCTGAGAGGTTGTCGTTCTTTTCTTTCACTTTTTCAGCCACAATTTGCACGAATTCCTCTTTAGGGTTCCGCACTACAACCTCACCGATATCTCGGTCGCCTATTTCTTTTGAAACCGCAAGCGTGGTCATTAGCTCGCCTTCTTCGCTGAAGCCATTTATGATCGCCGAGGCGTCAAGCACCAGTTTCATATGCTCACCAGGTAAACTCCAAGGATTATCAATGCAACTGCAATGAACTTTAACAGGATTGATTTTTTGTCAATGCCCTCGCTGAGCATCTTCGGCATAAAAAGTGTCACTGCGCTAGCCAGCAGAACAGTGAAAAGCGTCTGGGTCGCGTTCGCAGCAGAGATGAGCGTGACAGGCCCAAGAGTGAGCGCGTATGCGAACGGGAACATCGCGAGCATTATGAACAGCGCACCAACAAGCTCGGCAATGAAAACTTTTGGCGGGCTGAACGAGACAAAAAAGCCTGCGCGCATTTCCTTTGAGAGCCAGAACACAGAAGTGCTCAGCGCAATGCCCATCAGGAAGTAGGTTATCCAGCCCAGGAAAGACACGTAATTGTCAAGGTAATATTTTGCGAACACGTCAAGCAGTCCCCAGGCAAGCACGAATCCGGCGACGTATTTTATTGCAGAGCTTTTCTTGAGCAGATTCCCCTCTCTTCTGAGTGTCAGAAGCACTGCACCTACTAAGAGGACTGCGATGCCTGCGTATTTTGGCAGTGTGAACACCTCGCCGAGCAGGAAGTATGCAATTACCAGCACAACTATTGGCTTTATGAAAATAAGTGGAGCAACTCTTGAAAGCTCCTCAACTTCAAGCGCCTTCATATAGGTTGTTGAGCCAAGAAACCATAGCAGGCCACCAGCCAGTGCAACCGGGGCAGGCCACGGGGCTGAGAAACCGCCCGCCACCATACCAGTTGCAAGGGAAACGCCCCCTGCAGTCAAACCAATGAACATAAGCAGGTTAAACGGGTGCTTTACAAAGTGGTCAATCATTATCTTGGCTATGGTGTCGCTCACAGACCACATCATTACTGCCAGTAGCACGTAGTAAATCCACATAAGCAGAACTAAGTTGAGTGCATATTTAAATCCGCCTAAACCTTTTTATACCACTGAGATAAATCAAAGTCCACTATGACAACAAGCGGAGTACCAGCAACAAGATTGAAACCAGGCGATTTAATACTACTAGAGGGACAGGGCGATGAAATCTTCAAGGTGAAGAACCTAAGCACATCAGCCCCAGGCAAGCACGGCCACGCCAAAGTGCGCATAATGTATAACAACCTACTCACAGGTAGCGGCGGCGAAGTGACCTACTCAGGCCACAAGGAAATGGAAAAGCCGGTTATTGAAAAAGAGCGGGCGCAGGTTCTTTCAGTCATTCCAAGCGTGAAGCACAACGACCCGAACGTGCCGAACGAGCTGGCAAGAGTTCAGCTGATGAACCTTGAGACATTTGAAACCTACGAGCTCATTGTCCCGGAAGAGATTGACGAGGCAGACCTTGACTCAGGGGTTGAGCTGGATGTTCGGTTCTACGCGGACAAGAAGTGGATTGAAAGAATAGTGCCGGCTGCGTAAAGCGAGAATTATTTAAGGATTGAAGATTAGATTAGTTGTATGAGTAAAATTGGAATCCTAAAACGCGAGAAAACCGCATTTGTCCTGATTGACCTTCAGGAGAAATTTGAGCCAGTTATTAACGAGTTTGAAAAGATTAAGAAGAACGCGGAGATTTTAATCAAAGCTTCTGAAATTCTGAACATCCCGCTCATCGTGACCGAGCAGTACCCGAAAGGCCTGGGCAAAACCGTGCTTGAACTACCGGAGAACCAGGAAGTTATTGAAAAAATCTCCTTCTCCTGCTTTGACTGCGATTCCTTTTCTAAAAAGCTTGAGGAGATTGATACAAGCATTCCCGCTGAGATTGAAACGCTTGTTTTGTTCGGGGTTGAAGCGCACGTTTGCGTTTTAAAAACCGCGCTGGACGCGCTCGCGCTTGGAAAGGAAGTTCACGTGATTGCAGACGCAACATCTTCAAGAACTGCAGAGAACACGCAAATCGCTTTGGAAAGAATGCGACAATCTGGATGTTTTATTGCTTCAACTGAAATGATTCTGTTCCAGCTGATTAAAGAGGCTGGGAATGATGAGTTCAAAAAGATTAGCGAGTTGGTCAAGTAACCGCACAACTTATTTATACTATTCTTAATAAAAACATAAAAATCACAATCTAGAGGTATAATTAAATGACAGAAGAAACAAATGAAAAAATATTCAACCCCCCGGCTGAGCTGAGCGCAAACGCGCACATCAAGAGCATGGAGGAATATCAGAAGATTTATGATGAGTCAATCGCAGATCCTGAGAAGTTCTGGGCTGAAAAGGCAGGGGAAACCCTGCACTGGTTCAAGAAATGGGACAATGTCCACTCCTGGAATCCGGACACGGCAGAGTGCACATGGTTTGAGGGCGGCAAGCTCAACGCAGCATACAACTGCCTGGACAAGCACTTAGAGGGTTCCAACAAGGACAAGACAGCGATTATTTGGGAGCCTGAGGCAGGCGCAGAGAAGAAATACACTTACGCGGAGCTTCACAAGGAGGTATGCAAGTTCGCCAACGCGCTCAAGGGAATGGGCGTGCAGAAAGGCGATCGAGTTGCAATTTACATGCCGATGATTCCTGAGCTCGCTATAGGAATGCTCGCGTGCGCCCGCATTGGAGCCATACACAACATAGTTTTCGGCGGGTTCAGCGCTGAATCCCTCTCAAACAGGATAAATGACAGCAAGTGCAAAGTCCTGCTCACAGCGAACGGATACTACCGCGCAGGCAAGGTCATAAACGCAAAGCAGATCGCTGACACAGCTGTCGCGAACTGCCCTTCAATTGAAAAAGTTGTTGTCGCGAAGCGCATAGAAGACGGGCTTGATGTTGAGATGAGCGAGAAGGATGTCTGGTGGCACGATGCAATTGCAGAGCAGAGCGAAGAGTGCGTTGCTGAGGAAATGGACGCAGAAGACCCATTGTTCATACTGTACACGAGCGGAAGCACAGGCAAGCCAAAAGGAGTTCTGCACACAACCGGCGGCTACATGCTTTACACAACGCTCACGTTCAAGTGGATTTTTGACCACAAGGACAATGATGTTTATTGGTGCACAGCAGACATTGGCTGGATTACAGGACACAGCTACATTATTTACGGTCCGCTGTGTGCAGGCGCAACAAGCATAATGTTTGAGTCAGTACCAAATTACCCAGAGCCTGACAGAGCCTGGAAGATTGTTGAGAAATATGGTGTCACGGTATTCTACACTGCGCCGACAGCAATTAGGGCACTTATGAAAGATGGAGAGACCTGGCCGGACAAGCACGAGATGAAAACACTCAGGATACTTGGCTCGGTTGGAGAACCGATAAACCCAGAGGCGTGGCGCTGGTATTACAAGCACGTTGGAAAGGAGCGATGCCCAATCTTGGACACCTGGTGGCAGACCGAGACAGGCGGAATACTCATAACACCGCTGCCTGGAGCAACTCCGCTCAAGCCTGGTTCAGCAACATTCCCGTTCCCAGGGATTGAGCCAATAGTAATAAATGACAAGGGCGAGGAAGTTGCAGCAAATGAGAGCGGCTACCTTATGATAAAGAAGCCGTGGCCAAGTATGATGCGCACAGTCTATAAGGACAAACAACGCTTTAGGGACACATACTTCAAGATGTTCCCAGGGCTATATTTTACAGGGGACAGCGCAAGGAAGGATGACGACGGTTATTACTGGCTAATGGGTCGCGTTGACGATGTTATGAATGTGTCAGGACATAGGATGGGAACTGCAGAAGTTGAATCTGCGCTTGTTTCGCACGACGCTGTCGCAGAGGCCGCTGTTGTGCCAATGCCACACGACATCAAGGGCGAGGCGATTTACGCGTATGTCACGCTGAAGACTGGCAGGGAGCCGAGCGATGAGCTGGCAAAGGAGCTGCAAGGACACGTCAGGACAGAGATTGGACCGATTGCAAAGCCGGACGTAATCCAGTTCGCACCGTCACTGCCGAAGACGCGTAGTGGCAAGATTATGAGGAGAATCCTGCGCAAGATTGCAACGAATGAAGAGGACCAGATTGGGGACACAAGCACGCTAGCAGACCCAAGTGTTGTGGACAAGCTGGTTGCTGAGCACGACAGGCTAGTTGGCAAATAAATCACTGCATACCACGGAGCGAAACTTATATATGAGGCTCTTTGCCTAAAAGCGCTTGTATGATTGACCTCGTGATATTCCTTGCAGTAATTGGCTTTGGAGGGCTTTTCATGTACAAAGCGCTCAAAGCCAGCATGAAAGTCGTATTCTGGGCTGTCACCCTTGCGCTCGCGTACGTGATAATAAAATTTGCGGTGCTCTAAATGGTACTTGAATCACTCTTCACAAGCAATGAGATAAGAAGGCATCCTTGGGACATGTTCATCCTCGGGCTGTTCGTATCCTCACTTGGCACCTGGCTGGCTTATTATATATTTCCAAATGGCTCCAGCAGCTGGTCAATATTTCTCACAACGCTCGCGCTCGCGCCGCTCATACATAGAGTGCTGGTTAGGGAAGAGCAGGAAGAATTTGACATAAAGGAAAAATCACTTTTTAAGCGGCACGCTGACGTCATAAGCGATTACGTGTTCCTGTTCTTTGGAATGTTGACCTCATTCACCGCGTGGTTCCTGTTCGTGCCGGACGCTGTGCGGGCAATCTTGTTCAACAATCAGCTCGCTTTGTTAACAACCACGGTTGACCCAAGCTTGGCATTGCTTACGAATCTCAAGATACTTTCTGCATTCATACTTATCGCGTTCGTGTTCGGCGCAGGCGCAATCCTTTTGCTCGCGTGGGATGCATCCATAACCGCAGCGCTCATAGGAAGCATAATCAGAAAGTCCTACGCTGGAGTTAGTATTGGAGGAGTCCTGCTTTATGAAATTCCTGAAATAATGGGCTACTCCCTTGGCGCGATAGCAGGAGGAATGCTCTCCGCCGCGATAATCCGGAAGCATTACAAGACTAAGGCATTTCCGCACATATTGCTGGATGTCATGATAATGATATTCTTTGCTGTCGTGCTCGTCGTGATAAGCGCGCTGGCGAAGGCGTACATACTAGGAGCTTAAATGGTACTTGAAGACTTACTCGGGGCGGAAAAAGCAGAAAGACATCCAATAGATATGGTACTCTGGGGCTTTGTAGTTTCAACCATATCGCTCTTTATAGCATTTCTGATGTCAAAGTGGCTGCCGACATACATATTCCCAGGGCACATAAACGCGTGGTTCCTGTTCCTGACCTCGCTTGCGCTTGTTCAGCTGCTCAACAGGGTTTTAATGAGAGAGGAAAAAGAAATGCTCGTGGACAAGGGAACTTTACTTGGGCGGCACACAGATGTCATATTTCTGTACATGTTCATGTTCTTTGGAATGATAATCGCGGTTTCTTTCTGGTTCACCGTGCTACCCTACCACTTAGTCCAGGTATTATTCTCAGACCAGATAACAGAGGTGCTCAGGATACAGAGCCTGCGGACCACAATAGTTGGGAGCTTGATAGGGACCAGCGGAATGGCAGTGACTGCGATGTTTGCGAACAAGGGCACGATGCTAAAGCTCATAATGCTCAACAACCTGAGGCTACTCTTCCTCTTTATGGCGTTCGCCTTTGTCTTCGGCGCAGGCGCAATACTTCTTCTCACTTGGAACGCTGCGGTGGTTGGAGTTGCCATAGGCAACCTAATTCGCGGAATGGTTGGAGCAACAGCTTCCATATTCCTGAAAACCGCGACATACTTCACTGGCTTCCCAATCAGCTTCTTCTCTTTCTTTGTGCACGGAATCTTTGAAGTGCTCGGCTACTTTGTCGGAGCAATTGCAGGAGGAATATTTTCAGCATCAATAGTAAGGCGTCATTATAGGACAAAACATTTTACGCGGGTAATAATGGATGTTGGGCTTCTGCTTGGGCTTGCGATTGCGCTGATAATATTTGGATCATACATTGAAGTGTATGTTACGCCGCTGCTTTAGAGGAAATTCATACACAAGAACCCAAGGTAAAGCAGGAGCAAGATTCCACCTTCAATCCGGCCTATCTTCTTTCGCGTCCACATAAAAATTAGCATTAGAACTGAGAAAGCAATCATTATTGGAACGTCAAACATTAGAACGCTTGAAGCAACTGGTATTGGGTTTAAGAGCGCTGAAATGCCGAGAACAGCTGAGATGTTGAACACGTTGCTGCCTATGATGTTGCCCAATGCAAGCTCTCGCATACCCCTGAACGCGGCGACAAACGAGGTTGCCAGCTCAGGCAGGGACGTCCCTATTGCGATAAGTGTCATCCCGATAACCATTTCAGATATGCCAGCCCATCTGGCTATTTCAACAGATGATATAACAACAAATCGGCTGCCAGCTACCACGCCTGCAACGCCGATTAGGCAGAGAATAATGTTTTTTGACATGTTAGTCTTGATTTTCTTCCCTAGGATGCGCTTGTGCTCACGCAGCGCGCTCCAGACATAGGCAAAAAGGAACATCACAAGCAGAATGCCTTCCCAGAATACCAGGCCAAAGATGAATAAAATTGAAGCCACCATAAGAACGCCAATCATCACAAGACATTCTGAAATTTCCTCAGACCGCGCGACAATTGGAAAAGCCAGAGCAGAGAGCCCAATAACAAGGCCAACATTGGCGATGTTTGAGCCGATTACATTGCCAAGTGCTATTTCATAGGAATGAAAAAATGATGCAGTGGCGGATACTGCAAGCTCAGGCAGGGAAGTTGCAAATGCAACCAGGGTAAGCCCTATAACGAGCTCGGAGAGGCCGTAGTGCCTTGCAATCTTTGACGCGCTGTTAGTGAATATGTCCGCGCCTTTGATAAGAGCAACTAAGCCGATTGCAAAGTAGATGAAAGTTAGAGAGTTCAAGTTACTCACTTCCTCCTAAGACTAATTGCTTTATAAGCTTCAAGATAGATGAAGCCAGTGCTTGCAACAGCTATGATGAGCAGCCAGTCGTACAAGCCCATTGCCATTGTGTGGAATGCCAACTGGAACATGGGCACGTAAAGTATCAATATTTGGCCTATTGGTGACACTGCAATTGCAAGCAGCAGGAACTTGTTTGAGAAGAACACAACCGCGCAGATTCCAAGTATTATAATGCCAAGCTGTTTTCCAAGGTCGCGAAGCTTAACTTGGAGAGGCGTCTGCATTTCCTCAACATCCTGTATCAGCTTTGCAATCTTGCCCATCTCTGTTTTCATTCCCGTGCCGATTACAACGGCTTCGCAGCAGCCGTTCGTGACCACAGTGCCCATATGGGCTATGTTCTTGCGCTCGACCAGGATTGCATTTTCTTTATTGATTGCCTTTGCAGTCTTGCATACCGGCACTGACTCGCCTGTAAGCATTGCCTCGTCAAGGTGCAGGTTGCTCTGCTCAATTATGCGCGCGTCTGCAGGAACTTTGTCGCCGACCTCAAGAAGGTTTGGGTCATATACCTTGAGCCGCTCGGCTGCTTCTTTTGAGTCCAAGCCGCTTTTGCTTGAATTCATTTTTTCAATTGTGTCGTCCTCAGAAAGTGAATGCCATTTTACCATTAGTCCCTCATGACCGCCTTGAGCAATATTGGAGTTACTATGGCTGTCAAGACAATTGCAGTGACAAGTACGGAGTATATCTCAGTGTCTATTATGTGGAGTGTCGTGCCCATAAGTGCCAGGATGAGAGCGACCTCACAGCGGGGTATCATCCCGACGCCGATAATCAGGGATTGGCGCCAGTTCATCTTGGAGAGCCTGGCACCTAGCCCGGCGCCCACCAGCTTTGTGATTATTGCTATTGCCACAATCAAGAATATTAGCGGCAGATTACTCAACAGGGTACCGACTACTACGTAGCTCCCGATAAGCACGAAGAACACAGGGACGAACAGCCCATAGGCCATGCTGTATATTTCGTGGCCGGCTGCTTTTACGCGCCTCTTGTCCAGAATCATGCCTGCGAGGAAAGCCCCCACCACTATGGAGAGCCCGATAGCATTGGCAAGTATGGCCAGGGTTAGGATTAATATTATTATTACTGAGAGATGCCCCTCCTCAACCCTGAGGTCAAGATGCTCCCCTAGCGCAATAACATACTTTGCGAGCTGCGGGCCTGCGAGGAAGACGCCGATGAAGAATACGAGAACTTTTAGCATTATGCCGCCAAAATCTATTATTGAGAAAGTGGTCGCTTTTGTCACAGCCAGCAAAAAGGTCAGCATAGTAATGCCAATCACGTCATCAACAACTGCCGCGTCAAGTATCGTGAGACCGATCGGGCTTTTCAATTTCTTCAAATCCCTTAGGATTGCTGCTGTTATGGTGACACTGGAAGCCATGAGTATGACCCCAAACAAAAAGCTCTGCAGGGCGCTCCAATGGAACAGCAGGGATGCTACTGCAATCCCAACTAAGTATGGCAGGAAAGCCCCGACCAGGGCTATTAGGGCGCCCCTTTTCAAAAAGTGCTCAAATGATTTGATGTTTAGCTCCAGCCCGACCAAAAACATGAGAAAAACTATGCCCAGCTCAGAGAACGTGCTGAAGAACTCAGTATATGTGAAGAGACCGAAGGCGCTCGGCCCTATTATGACGCCAGCAACAATTTCCCCAAGGACCGCTGACTGACCTATCTTCTTGCTGATAAAACCGCCAATCTTGGCAGCGAAAAGCAGCATTGCAAGCGACAGGAGTATGTCCATGGGATGTGATAATAATTAGTTATTTATATTATGTTCCCTAAATAAATAGTGGATAATAGACTGTTGGTAGTAGGTAATAAGTGGTAAACTAGATACTATGAACTACGGACTACATCTTACAAACTTTAACCAATATCAAAAATAATGAAAATAAAACTCATAGCATACACAAAAGATCCTGAAAAGGTCTGCGGCACTGCAGCGCTGGTTTCAACTCAAGAGGGCAGTTACTCTGATTTATATGAGAAGACTGAAGGTGAGAAAGCGATTAAAATTCTTAAGAAAGTTATTGAATACGGCCACGAGTCAGTTGTTGAGCACGCTTCGTTTACTTTCAGCATAGAGGGCATTTCACGCGCTTGTTCACATCAGTTAGTACGACACCGTATCGCAAGCTATACCCAGCAGAGCCAGAGGTATGTCAAGTTTGACGAGCTTGAATATGTTACCCCGCCTGAGATTGAGAAAGACCCTGCAAAGAAGGAGAAGTATGATGCAGCAATCAAGAAAGCAGCGGACTCATACAAAGAGCTCATTGATTCAGGCATTGCTCCAGAGGACGCCCGCTATGTTTACCCGAACGCTGCGCACACGAACATTGTGATTACAATGAACGCGCGCGCACTTTTGCACTTTTTCCAATTGCGCTGCTGCAACCGAGCTCAGTGGGAGATTCACGAAATGGCTGACCTGATGCTCAAGGAAATTAAGAAAGTTGCGCCTAATATTTTTGAAAACGCCGGACCTGGGTGCCTGAATGGACCGTGCCCTGAAGGCTCAAAGACCTGCGGCAAGATGGAAGAAGTAAGGAATAAATACAAAGAGTTCTAGTTATCTTATATGGTATCATCTAGGGCTACAATAATCGCAACTGAATTTTGCATGAATGTTAATCCAAAAGATATTGTTCTTATTTACGCAGATAAACAAAATGAGATTGTTGCAAAAATTGCACAGGAAATAGCAAATGCTGCTATAGATTTAACCGAGGATCCTGATCGTGTTCTCCTTTTCATAAAGCCAACCAGCCCGCCCCTAAATGGCGAGAAAAGAATACCGCACAAGGACGTGCACGATGCATTGGTTAAGCCGCCAGGGGGAAAATACCCAACCAAGATTTTTCTCATAACTTCACCAGAATCAGGCGTGTCATACACAACCACCATCAGCGTAAAGCCCGCAATGCAGCACAAGGCCTGCTTTGCCTCAATGCCAATGCTGCTGCACCGTTCTTTCACAGAACCACTTGACCTCGCGCCGATGCAAATGCGTGACATGAAGACCCGCGCAGACAAGCTTTACGAAATACTCAAAAAGAGCAGGTGTATGCACATTACAACTCCTGCTGGAACTGACTATTTCACAACAATTGACGTGAAAAGCGTGACAAAGGATCTTGGCGAGATTTACAAGGCCAAGAACAAGATGGGGAACCTGCCAGGCGGCGAGGTTTTCTTTGTGCCGTTTGAGTTCAGCGAGCATAACAATGGCACTCTGGTTGTTGATGCAATGCTGCCGCGCTGGGAAGCAAAGGAACCGATGAAGTTCACTGTGTGCAAAGGCAGGATAATACGCAAGGAAAGCGACGCGCCGAAGCTGTATTGGGATGACGTGAAGTGCGACGACGACCTAGTAATAGGCGAGATTGGTATTGGAATAAATCCAAAAGCAAAAGTTGTGGAAACTATGCTTGAATCTGAAAAAGCATTTGAAACCTGCCACTTTGCAGTTGGCAATAACAAAGAACTACAGGGTAGGATCATAGGCGGAACTCATCGTGACAGACTACTGCTCAAGCCAACAATAACTGTTTATAGAAATATAAAAAAGGGCATGCAAAGAAAGAATGGCACTGTGCTTCTAGAAAATGGAAAGTTCAAAGTATAATTATTTCATCCCTTTCTTTAAATGGCTCAAATCTTTCTTAATACCTTCAAGGTGTTTTGTGGTTTCTGTGTGAGTCTTCTTTATGTCCGATATGTGCTGTTTCAAGTGATCAACACTCTTGTCAGTCTTCACGTTGAGCTTGTAATCCTGCTTAACTGTCCAGATTAAGTCCTTGATGTCTTCCAAATCTTTTTGCATGTTCGCAACCTCGTGCTCTGCTTTTCTGTTAACAGCATAGTCGTACTCAAACCTGCGCCTGTCAATAATAGATTGCCTGTTCTGGCTCATCAGGATAACAGGCGCCTGAAACGCTGCAAGGCAGGATAGGATTAAATTGAGAAGTATGAAGGGATAGGGATCCCAGTGCAGAATGCCCAGCGCATATGCATTTATCATTACCCATATAGCGAGGAGGATTAGGAGACTTATGATAAATGTCCAGCTTCCTGCAATCACAGTAAGCTTGTCAGCCGCGCGCTCGCCAAAAGTCATCTGCTTGTGCGGCGGGTGAAGAGTTTGATTATTGTTTTTAGTTTCGCCCATTGAATTGTTTTAAAGAATACTGGTATAAATATTATGGGTTTGCAATTCTCGCTGCGGCTTCCACAACATTCTCCAGCAATGAGACGACTGTCATCGGTCCGACCCCGCCTGGCACAGGGGTTATGAACGCTGCTTTTTCTTTTGCAGATTTAAAATCAACATCGCCGACCACCTTGCCGTTATCCAAGCGGTTTATTCCAACATCAATCACTACCGCGCCTTCCTTTATCATTTCTCCTGTAATTAGTTGGGGGACCCCAACCGCGGAGACCAAAATATCCGCAGTCTTTGTGTGCTCTTCAAGATTCTTGGTTCGTGAATGGCACATCGTGACTGTGCAGTTCTTCTGCTGGAGAAGCATCGCAATTGGTTTTCCAACAAGCATACTCCTTCCGATGACCACCGCGTGCTTCCCCTCAAGCTCTACCCCTGTGCTCTTGATGAGCTTCATAATGCCGCGCGGGGTGCAGGGAATTATGCGAGGATTTCCTATGAACAGCGCGCCGAGATTTTTCTTCGTGAGACCGTCAACATCCTTTTCAGAATTAATTGTATCCAGAACCGCGCGCTCGTCAATCTTATCAGGCAGAGGGAGCTGGACGAGAATGCCGTGAATTTTAGAGTCCTTGTTGAGCTTTTTGACAAGCGCGATGACTTCAGATTCTTTCGTGCCTGCAGGTAGCCTGTGAACGTCGATGTAGATGCCGGTTTCTTCGCACGCCTTGCGCTTGCTGCTCACGTAGATTTTAGAAGCAGAGTTGTTCCCAACTTGAATCACTGCGAGGCCAGGGGTTAGCTTGAGCTCGGTGATTTTATCCCTGAGCTTTCCGCGGATTTCCTCCGCGATTGCCTTGCCGTCAATTATTTGGACAGTCATAACAGGATATAGTGCTAAAGTATTTATCAAGGTTTGGATTAGTAGTTAGCAGGGGGTTGGCAGTTGGCTAACAGCTAACCGCCAATAGCCAATATGAACAAGACTGAAATAATCAAACAGCTCCAGTCGCACGCAAACCCGAAGAACGTTGAAGGTATGCAGAGGTTTGGAATTCAGGGCGGGAAAATGCTCGGAGTGTCAGTGCCGGTTGTGCGCAAAATGGCAAAGCAGATTGGGAAGAGCCACACGCTTGCGCAGAAGCTTTGGGACACGGGAATCCACGAGGCAAGAATACTCGCGCCGCTCATTGATGAAGTTGACAAGGTTACAGAGGCACAGATGGATCGCTGGGTTAAGGATTTTAATTCCTGGGACATCGTGGACCAGTGCTGCAGCAACCTGTTTGACAAGACGCCTTTTGTTTACAGAAAAGCTGTGGAATGGACCAAGCGCGACGAGGAATTTGTAAAGCGGACAGGGTTTGTGCTTATGGCAACCTCTGCTGTGCACGACAAGAAAGCACCTGATGCGCAGTTTAAGAAGTTTTTGCCAATTATTAAAAAATATTCAACAGACGAGCGCAACTTTGTGAAGAAAGCTGTGAACTGGGCGCTTAGGCAGATTGGCAAAAGGAATTTGGCGCTGAACAAAAAAGCTATTAAAGTTGCAAAAGAAATTCAGAAGATTGATTCAAAAGCTGCAAAGTGGATTGCGAACGACGCGATAAGGGAGCTGAAGAGTGAAAAAATAAAGCAGATGTTAAAGAGAAATCGATAGCACTAATCTTTATATATGAATTTGTTCAAGCTAAGGGGCATGATAAAGTGGCTAAAAGGAGAGATTGCCAAGGGTGCAGTTGACGGCTTGAAAGAAGGGATACAGAGCCTGGAAAAAAAAGATTTGGAGGGCGGTTTAGCTAATTTTGGAAGAGCGCTCAAAGCTGCACCTGATAGGTCTGACGACAAATACCGCGCACTGCTCGGGCTTACAGTTGTTTCTTTTGAAGCCAAAGAGTATGGAGAAGCCATAGACTACTGTATGCTCTGCCTGGATTCTAGCGCTCCGTTTAGCCGCAAGATTCGCGTGCCGATTGCCTTGATGCTTGGCATTTCGTCCTTTGAGGAGGGGCGAAAGAATAAATCAAAAATACAATTAGGAACTGCAGTGACTTATCTTGAGATAGTTGGGGCCTCTGAAGAAATCGATCTGAAAATAGATGCAAAGAAATATCTGGCAAAAATCTACGTTCTGCGCGGAGATGAAAAAGGCACCTCTGCAAAGCGGGAATGTCCGGAATATGAAAAGGCCGTTACGGCGCTTAAATGCGCAAAGAATCTCGCAGTAGAGATCGAAAATAAGCTAAAGATTGCAGAGATTCAGCTTGAGCTCGGCAAAGTGCAGACCAAGAGGCAGAATTATACGGCTGCCTATACAGAACTGAAGGAAGCCCTGGAATATGCAACGCAGAAAGGGCATACAGAACTGATAAAACGCTCAGCGTTCTACGTTGGCCAAGTATGCCTCCTAAAGGCATTTAAGAACTATGACCCCCAGCACAGGCTGGTTGATACAGCAATTAAAAGGTTCAGTCAGGTAGAGCAGCTAAGCGTGTCAAGATCAAATGAGCACTCAACAGCGATTGAAGGAGTTGGCGACTGCCTCATGCTCAAGGCCACCCACTTTGAGGTTTATTTAGGGAACGCTAAGTTTGAGGCAATGCTGAAAGACGCCAATAAAAAATACGAGGCTGCCGGCAAAGGGACTGCTAATGCAAGGCCTTCAAAAAAGGGCGACATTTTAAATGGGATACTTGAACTTTATAAAAGTTTAAAAAATGAGGCATCAGCGGTTGAAGCTAACTTGGGCCTTGCCAGAAAGTGCTACGAGCCACTTGACAGCCTGCCGGACTATGAACCTAATTTGCGACTTAAGCTTCTTTCAAATTTGATAATAGCAAAACTTGTGTGGCAGAAGGCGCAAAATCTGGCGATAAAAGGCTTGACTGAGGATTATACAAAAGGCCTGAAAAAACAAAAAGTTTCACTTGCCGAATTGGGTGTGTTGCTCGCCAAAAAATTGAAGGAAAAACAAGAAAAGCTTAGAGAGGCCGGAAGTGATGTGCGCACAGAAGACGTAGCAACAATTTTCTTGCGGGAAAAAGCAGACCAATTGAAAGAGAATACCCCTCAGGAAGGAAATACACCCAGGGAAAAAACCCTGAAGGATATAGTAAAAGACATAGACCTCTACCAAAAGAGTGCCAATGAATTTTGGAACCATGTGAGTGCACTTGAAGTAGAGCTTGGCATAGAGAGGCAAACGGACGTGTATTTGCAGGCGTGAACAAAAAACCATTTAAACTACACCCCCATAAAACCCAGAATTATGAACATTGAACAAAAAACAACAATCCTTTCCGCGCTTTTCATAGGCGCGCTAGTCGCTGCAAACCTGATGGGCACGAAGATAGCTGACTTTGGAATTTTCATCGCTTCCACAGGCATACTCGCTTTTCCAATAACTTTCCTTGTGACAGACATAATTGAGGAAGTGCATGGCAGGGAAAGAGCCCAGAGCTTGGTGAACGCAGGCATAATATCACTCGTATTTGTACTCATAATAACCGCAATCGCGGTTTACCTGCCTTCTGCAGCGCGGGACTTTTTCCCAGCTGAGTATACCAAAGTCTTTTCAGCATCCCTGAGAATTTTTATAGCTAGCATAATCGCTTTTGGAATCTCGCAAACCCACGATGTCTGGGCGTTCAACTTCTGGAAGAAAAAGACAAATGGAAAATACCTCTGGCTCCGCAACAACGCGTCAACACTAGTGAGCCAGCTCATTGACACCACGATATTCATGTTCATCGCATTTTATGGAGTTACTCCATACGCAGGCGTTGCGTTCATAACTGCGCTCATAATACCCTACTGGATTGTAAAAGTCCTGTTCGCAGCGCTTGACACCCCGTTCTGCTATCTTGGGGTTAAGTGGCTTAAGAAATAGTTGTAGCTATTAGTTTGTGGTTTGTAGTTCATAGTCTGTAGTTTGTGGTTATTACTAACTACATACTACCAACTACTTACTACTAACTACTACCTACAATTAAAAGCTCGGGGTTATGCCCAGGTATTCCATTGCTTCTCCGACTGTGAAAACACCGGTTACCACAATTAAATCGCCTTCCTTGGCAAGCCCCTGTGCTTTTTTAAGCGCAACTGGAACATTCCTTGTTATAATCGGATCTTTCGCATGCTCTGAGTACTCGCTTGGGTCAACCGCCCGAGAAACCTTGGTCTTTGTGAGTATGATTTTATTCGCGATCGGGTTTATGAGCTTGAAAATAGCGGCATAATCCTTGCCCTCGCTCAGGCCGGTCACGAATATGAATCGCTTGTCCAGCTTCTTAAGCTCATCAATCAGAACCTTGAACCCAGCAGGGTTGTGCGAGCCGTCCAGCAGGATATTGCCCTCAAACTGCATCCTACCAGGCCACTTTGCAGTTTTGATTGCTTTTGAGATTATGTCCGGCTTTAAACCTAAAACTCTGAGTGCTTCTGCTGCAATTGCAGCGTTTACTTTTTGGAACTCCCCATTTAGGCCAACTTCTCCTGTGTAAGGTTTATGAATTATGTGAAGTGGCGCCTCCATATCCACAGCTTTCCGCCTTATGAACTCAAGAGCTCCGTGCATTGCACCTGTCACAACAGGAACTCTGCGTTTTATTATGCCTGCTTTCTCCTCAGCGATTTTTTCCACTGTATCGCCGAGGTGCTTTGTGTGCTCAAGGTCAATATTGGTAATGACTGAAATTTCAGGAGTTATCATGTTTGTTGCATCCAGGCGTCCACCCATGCCGGTCTCAAAAACTGCATAATCAACTTTCTCGTCTGAGAAGTACTTGAACGCACTTGCAGTGACAAATTCAAAGAACGTTGGTTTTATGCCAAGAGATTCCACAACTTCCCTGACCTGCCCAACTAATTCAGAAAACCTCTCTTGTGATATAAGCTCACCATTAATCAAGAACCGCTCCTGGATACTAATGAGATGCGGCGAGGTATATATCGCTGTTTTAAAACCTGAAAGCTTTAATGCCTCAGAAACCATAGCCACTACAGACCCTTTGCCATTAGTACCTGCAATATGGACTGTTTTGTAATCATTCTGCGGATTGCCCAGAGCGTTCAGAATCTCTTCAATTATGTCAAGACCCAGATGAATACCATGTTTCTGCAGGTCCTGCAAGTAATTTGTTGCTTCTTCCGAATTCATTTTAGTATAGTAACAGTACTGCCTTCAATTTTTAATTTCCCATCCTTAAACAAATTAATCGCTTCTATGAACGCGATTTTTTCCTGTTCCTGAACCTTCGCCTTGAGTGTTTCTTCAGTGTCGTTCTTCTCAACAAGAACTTTTTTCTGGAGTATTATCGGTCCTGAGTCAACATCCTCAGTTACAAAATGAATCGTGCAGCCAGTCTCCTTAACCCCGGACTCAAGCACTTCCCTGTGCACATTAGTATCCATGCCGCCCGCAAACGCCGGCAATAGCGAAGGATGCGCGTTCATTATCCGGTTCTCGTACTTGCGCACAAAACTAGGCGAAAGAATTCGCATGTAACCGATGAGCAAAACCAGCTCAACCCCGCGCTTGCCAAGCTCTGCTGCGATTTCCTCGTCAAATTCCTCGCGGCTCTTGTCATCAGGGTCAATGAAAATTGCGTCAATGCTGTGCGCTCTCGCCTTGTCCAGCGCTCCTGCACTTTCCTTGTTGCTTATCACGCAGGAAATTTCAGCGTCCAGACTGCCTGCCTCAATCTCGTCTATAATCGCCTGCAAGTCAGTGCCGCGTGTTGATGCCAAAACTCCTATTTTCATTCTACTCCACTTTTATTATTGGTATTCCGCGCTTGATGACTTCGCGCCAGCTCGCCCGAATTAGCTTCTGAACTTTGTCCCAGACCGTGTCTATGACTGCCATATATTCCTCGTTGACTATGTACGCAAGCGTTTCATTCTGTATAGAAACCCACGCCTCGCAGCCAACGCAGAACATCTTATCGGATTCAAGCTTTATCTTGTTGTGCGGAACCATAAACGCGCGATTGCATTTTGGGCACTTTATCGCGAATGCCTTGGAAAATATTTTCTTCTGCTCAAGCCCCTCAAAGAGCTTTGCCTCGGCCTCGTTTGCAGGAAACACCACTGGGTTCTTCTGGAGCATGTTATGCTGGGATATCATCTGCAAAGTAGCCAACTCATAGTCCTCAACTTTTGCATCCCCAACCACCATAAGCTCCTCCAGTTTTGTGCTCAGCGCGTCAAGCTGCTTCTCCGCCTTGGACTTGGTGAGCTCGTGCTCTATGCTCAGCTCCATCTGCGGCGAGAACTCTATGAACCGCACTTTTTCTTCCTTTGCCTTGAACCTCGCCTTGATTGAAATTGGCGAGTCAAACTGGCGCGGGTCAATAATTGGCGTGTAGCCTTCCGAGGTGAATGCATTCACCAGGTTGCAGTAGGTCTTCTCAGTCATTGGTTTTTTATTCAGGGTAATCGTTGCTCTCATTTCAAAGTTTCTCCTATTTCATCAGCTTTGGAATCAACACAAAGCTCATCAATTTCTAGGGATTTTGTGTATGATTTCAAAGTTTCTCCTATTTCATCAGCTTTGGAATTAACGCGAAGCTCTGCTTTGCGTCTCATTGTTTCTTCTCCACCTTGCTTAGTATGTATTTTGCAGGTCTGTTCCTAGCGACCTGCTCCTTGAGCAGCACGCCATCATTAACCAAATCTGCGAGGCGGTGCCGTATCCAGGAGCCGCTCTTCTTTGAGCGCTCTATGATTGCCTCTGCAGAGAGGCCATCCTCAGATTCAAGAATGTTGAGGATTAAATCATCAGCAGGCTTGTAGCTGTCCCGTATCTTCTGTGACTCTATGAGCTGAGACACGGTTTTTTCAGGAAGCACAACTGTAGTGATTTTCTTCTCACCCTTGTTGTAGACCTCTTCAAGAAGGTCGCGGAGTATGTTCAGCATTCCGCGGATGTTGTCAGAATAGCCCCAAATTTGTTTTATTACGCTTTTGTCAACCTTGATGTCATCAAGCGCGCTTATCTCAAGCCGCTTCTCAATAATATTTTCAAATTCCTTAGGGGAGAGCTTGTCAAACTTAATTACCTTGTCCATTCGCTCGTAGAGGTCCATTCGGTCATTCTTGAGCAGCTCAAGCTTGTCAAGCGTGAGTGTCATCACAACTATCATGCTCAGTTCCTTTCTAACTGCCTCGTCGTAGAGGGCGCGGATGTGCCCGAAGAACATCTTGCGCTCGTTCTGCTCCATCGTAGTCGCTTCCTCTATGTCGTCCATGAGCAGCACGAACTGGTCCACGAGCAAAGAGAGAGCGCAGAAAAAATGAATAACATCAGAGGATGACGCGACAATCTTGCCGTAGGTGAAGTTTGCCTTGATATCCTCGGCAGGTCGGATTGCCTCCTTGTTGTAGAATATGTCTATAATCTTGGATGGAATGCCCTTGTTAGTCATAAACGCGCGTCCGTCCGTGGTGTAAGCGAACTTATTCAGCTTTCCGCTTGAAAGCTCAGAGCATACCTGCTCGTAAATTGTCTGCAAACTCTTGGTCGCGAAAGCTGAGCAGTATATTGCGAGCTTTTTCTTCTCGTTAATGTTCAAGTCGTTCTTGAGCCGCTCAAGCGCGTGGGATTTGCCGTTGCCGTATCCGCCTGTAACAAGTATGAGCTTGGACTTGTTTGATTTAGTCGTGTCTGAAAGCTCGGTGAGCGGCTTTGTGTAGACAGTTGCCGCTATGGCAAAGTGCGTTGGCACTGAATCTGAAAAAGGATTTTCCTGCATTCTTAAACCACCTCAATTTTGTATTGTTTTCTGCATTAAGTTAGGATAAGGGTTTAAATAAGTTGTTACGCTCCGGCAGTGACAAAAAAAACAATACGAGGTTCAGCGCTTCCCTAGCAATACCACTCTAGATTCTGGTTTCTCATCCAAAATCTTAAATCCTGTATTGTTTTTTAGCTCTTCTGAAAAGGCTTTTATTTCGCTGTGGAGCGGCATTTCAGAGTGAGGCAGGCGATCCTGTGATGCGCCAACGTGCATATACGCCTTGGCTTCGATACAAGTCGGATCCACAGCATCCAAGAGCTTGCCAAAATCAGAAGCCTGCACCATATTCCGCCTCATTAATGTGAGCCTAATTACAGTCCTGCAAGAGAAAGATTTGAGCATTTCAAGGGATTTCTGTATTGCTTTCCAGCCTTCTGAAATTTGAGGATTATCGATTTTCTTGTACATTTCTTCATTTGGCGCGTCAAGCGAAATGTAGAGCTGGGTTGGCTCCGGGATGGATTCAAGCACATCGGGCCGAGTGCCATTAGTAACCAGAAAAGTTGTCAATCCTCGCTTGTGGAAAGACTCAATGAGCCCGCCGAGCTTTGGATATAAGGTTGGCTCACCCGAGAGCGAGATTGCAGCGTGCTTTGGCTCGAGCGCTTCCTCAAATTTTTTCATATCGATTTCACTATGACCTTTGAAACCCATAATAAGAGCGCGCTGCTGTTCAATTAGCCTGTCAATCATTTCATCAGGCTCGTCAATTTCTGCAGTTGGAAAAGAATTCAGCGAACCCTCCATAGGTCGCCAGCAGTAAACACAACGCTGGTTGCACACGTCCGCACAAGGAGTCATCTGCAGGCATCGGTGCGAGTCAACTCCGTAGAATTGCTGTTTATAGCAAAAGCCTTTGTTCCGCAGGGACTCCTTTGTCCAGTGACAAATTTTAACAGCCGCGTGGTTGCCAACAACGCGGTATTGTTGAGAAGTTAAAAGGTCTTTTAGTTCAGAATTCATTGTTTCATTTTAGATTTTACACCCATAATGTTTAGTTCAGCGATTTCTGCATATTGCTCTTGCCCGCGCGCCTTGAAAAGGGCTAATGCCTTTTTCAAGTCAGCAAGTGCTTTGCCAAGCTCACCTATAGTCTTGTACAGGATGCCTCTGTTGTTCAGGCACTCGGCATAGTCTGGTTTTAATTGGAGGGATTTGTTGTAGTCGTTGAGTGCTTTGCCAAGCTCACCTATAGTCTTGTACAGGTTGCCTCTGTTGTTCAGGCACTCGGCATCGTTTGGTTTTAATTGGAGGGCTTTGTTGTAGTCGTTGAGTGCTTTGCCAAGCTCACCTATAGTCTTGTACAGGATGCCTCTGTTGTTCAGGCACTCGGCATAGTCTGGATATTTTTTGTGGAACAGGGTGTAGTACTTCACGCCAATCTTTGGCTTTTCTGCAAGGCTCGCCTTCAGCCAATAAACCGCGTAAACATCCTCAACTTCAAAGGCCTCGTCGTACATCTCTTTCAGGGGGTAATACATATGGGCTGGCTCTTTGCCAAGCACGCCGTGCGTCGGGTCTGCGAGGACTTTCTTCTCATTTATGGTTAGGAAAACTACTGCGTGTTCTGGCATCAGTGCAACCCTGCATCTGGTGCCTTGCGTCTTGTCGTCAAGGCCTATGTGCCGCGCGAGCACCCTAAAGAATAGGGCGCGTGCCATGCAGTTGCCCCAGCCGGTCCTGAGCAGCGCGAGGAGTGTGGGGTGGTTGTCAAGGTGGCCCACGGGCTTTTTGAGTATCCAAGTGCCGTGCTGTTTCGCATATTCTTGCCATTTTTCTTCGGTCAGCTCGCCTTTTATGATTTCAGTCGGCTTTAAGAAATTCAGCAGTGCCTTTGCTTTTTTCTCAGGCTCCATGCTTCTTATGTCCGGGAAGTCCCCCTCGAGCATCTGCAGCATTACCTTGATGTAAGATTTCTTCAGACCGAGCATTCCTTCTATAGTCTTGTAGCGCTCAATGCCCTTCACCTTCGGCTTCCTCTCTCGGCGTTCCCAAGTCTCCCTAAAAGAAAGCAACTCGTCCTCGGTCAGCGCCGGCGCCCTAATCAGCTCACCCGGCTCAACAACAGGCCTCTTCTCCATACACAAACAATGCACAAACAAGTATAAAACAGTTCACAAAAGGGAAAACACAGGAAAAAAAACCGTTACTTTAACTCAATCTTCATCAAGTCCTCAGCGACCTCAGTGTTCTCGAAAACGCCCCTCGCCTCTTTCAAGAGCTGTGTGGTTTCCTTGTACCTGCCACTGATGTGGGTGAGAATTAATCGCTTGACATTCGCTTTCTTCGCAATCTCCGCAGCCTGTCGCGCTGTGCTGTGCTCCCTATTCTCAGCCTTGTCCTTGAGCTCGTCTGTGTAGGTCGCCTCGTGAATAAGCAAATCCGCGTTCTTTGAGAACTCAATCAAGCCGTCGCAGGGCGCGGTGTCACCTGAGTAAACTATGCTTTTTCCAGTCTGTTCTGGCCCAAGCACTTGGTCAGGCTTTACCTTGCCGCTTTGTGTTTTAACTGCCTTGCCTTTCTTCAGCTCCCTGAACTGCAGTTCATTCACACCGAGCGCTTTAGCTTTTTCAACATTCAGATGACCTGCTGTCTCATTCTCCTCAAATTTGTAGGCGATTGTTGGAACGCTGTGGACAGTTGGGCATGAATATACTGTGTAGCCTGGCTCAACAGCCACAATTTCCGCGCCAGAGATATCCTTTACTCGTATTGGATAATTCACCCGCGAGTAACCGAGCTTCTCAATCATCCCGACAAATTTCTTTGTGCCCTTTGGTCCGTAAATGTGAAGCTCTGCAGTTCGCTCCTGGAGCGACATTGTCTGCAGAAAACCAATGAGCCCTGCGAAATGGTCCGCGTGCCAGTGGTTAATGAATACCTTGTTTATCTTCATTGGAGAAATCCCTGCGAACATCAGCTGCCTTTGCGTGTTCTCCCCACAGTCAAACAACAGGACTTCCCCCTTGTGCTTGAGCGCTATGGCTGAGTGCGCCCTGTCCTTTGTGGGCTTGCCTGCGGTTGTTCCAAGGAAAGTGATATCCATAATATAGGATATAGCAGGGAGGAATATAAGGGTTTCCAAAGAGTTTATTACTCCACAGAACAATAGAAAATTTATGGAAGAGCCTGTAATAAAGATTGAAGACCTTGGTGATTTGAGCGACCTCACCAATCCAATTTATGAGCAGCTACAGCACAATGCTATGACCGCGCGAGAGCTTCTTGGAATCCCTTATGACGGTAAGCCGCTCCGCGGAAAGAAAAGAAAGGCAGCCCAGGAGATTGAAAAAACCCTGTTAAAACATGGCAAAAATGTTATACGCTGCTGCCCCAGAATGCTTTGCGTGGAGAATTTTATAAAAGAAGACAAGAAGTATTACAATCTAGAATGGTTTAAAGAATACAGCCTCCAGTACCTAAGCAAACAGACTAAAAAAATATTTGAGAATAATTCTGCAGAGTTTGAGGATGCACTGCAGGTGTATAAAAGAGATGAGCTATATTTCACTTCTGCGCGACAGATAGACAAGCACACCCCGCACAGCAGGCTTAAAATGGCCGGCTTGGATAGCTTTGAGAAGTATTCTCACGCAGCGGTCATAAACTACCTGCGCTTCGCGAGCCTTCACGGCTTCACAATGGAACCGACTTTTGTAAAGAATTTTTTCGGCTACCCGACAACAAGCATGAAGAGGCGGAAGACAGGAACTAAAGTCACGTTTGATGACATGCTCGTGGCTGCCCTGGGCGACGCGACCACCTTAGAGCTTGGTATTTACCAGAATGGCATAGCACTCCAGAACGAAGCAATTCACAAGCAGATACTTCGGAAATACATGAAATCAGTAAATCCGGACATTATGCTTCACGAGGGCGAACAGCTAAAGGACAGCAATGGCTCAACATTCCTTTTCCCAGACCTATATATGTCAGCGCCGGACAGGAAGTTAGCTGCAGCAATTGAAATCAAGACCTACAAGCAGGAAAGCCAGATAGACACTGATATTCAGATGATACCACAGCTTATCAAATACTGCGGAGCGGATTATCCAATGATTTGGTACGTGGTGTCAAAGGACTCGCCTTTTTCAGAAATGCTTAACAGCACAGGCGAAGAAATAACTGTGGAAGGAATTAAGGGCAGGGTTATGACTGGCAGGGACATTCTGGACCAGACCTATGCTGCAACTGAAAAGCTAAGGAAACTGCCAAAGATAGCACCAGGCCACGCAGTGAGCCGGGAAGAGGGAATACTCAGGAGAATGCGGGCAAAACTCTACTACGCCGTGGACACAAGTAAAGCACAATTAACTAGAAAGACCATATTTTACATGCACGGCGATGCGGTCAACCAGCTGCTCTGGCCAGGTGAGAACACTGCAGAGCAGGTAAAGAAGATAATAAAAAGTAAGGAGTTTGACCTGATACTTGCATTCACAGGCGGCTCAGCTTTCATGAAAATGCTCAATGAACAGCACCTCACGCATGAGATGGATCGCCTGTACATGATATCATTCATACCGATACCGAGAGGATAAAATAGCCGGAGTGGCAGAACCCGGTAACGCGTCCGCCTCGAAACTTTGAGAAGTGAGCAATAGTGAAAAACTATAATCGAACTTCTTAAAGTTAGAAAGCGGATGGGCTTCGGCCCTTTCAGGTTCAAATCCTGACTCCGGCGCCAAAACTTAACAGAAGGAAACCAAATAGCTCGGCAAGGTGGCTTCAGCCGAAGGCTGAATGCCGCCTAACTCTCCTCCGGAGTTCGCCGGAGAATCCTGACTCCGGCGCCAACTCAAAACTTAAATAGAACACAGGATTAAACAACTGCAATGAAGGAAATACGTTTTCATGGAAGAGGAGGCCAGGGTGCTGTTACCGCAGCCGAGCTTCTCGCAATCGCAGCAGCAGAAGGCGGCGCAATGTCTCAGGCTTTCCCATTCTTCGGTGTGGAGCGCACCGGAGCCCCTGTGCAGGCATTCTGCCGCATAGACGACAAGCCAATCCGCGTGCACGAGAACGTGTACGAGCCGGACATAGTTGTTGTTATGGATCCGACGCTCATCAAGGACGTGGACGTGTGCAATGGGTTAAAAGGCGATGAAATTGTTATAATCAACAGCTCAAAAGACAACACTGAACTCTGCCTGAAGGCGAAGAACGTGCACAACGTGGACGCGACCGCAATCGCAATGAAGCACATTGGCAGGCCGATTGTGAACACCGCTTTGCTCGGCGCATTTTCAAAAGTTACAGGACTCGTGCCGCTTGACGCGCTGAAGCGCGCGATAGAGCACCACTTCCCAGGCGAAATCGGCAAGAAGAACGTGGCAGCAATAGAGGCGTGTTATAATTCAATAAAATGAGCGTAAACGCACCAAACTCAAAACCAGGAACCAGCATAGAGAACCAGACTGGCAGTTGGAGGACCCACAGGCCTGTGGTGAACGAACCAGAGTGCATCAAGTGCGGAATCTGCCACTTGTACTGCCCTGAGGATTGCATCAGTGGCTCTGAGCAGGAGAAAAAGCCAGCTGAGCGCACTTTCCCAAAGATAAATTATGATTACTGCAAGGGCTGCGGCATATGCGCGAACGAATGCCCGAAGAAGTGCATCAAAATGGAGGAGGAAGAGAAATGAGTAGGCTTGATTTTGTTGATAGTGACTATATTCAACTTTTAGGAAAAATAAAACCAAATGTGAGGCCAAATTTGAAATACCTTACGCCACAAGAGGAGCGCTTGCTGGGTTCAACACCAGAAAAAAAATATAGGGCACAACCTTACACACCACAAATTTTGCAAGATGACGGATTAGATAAATTGGAAGAAACCCAATCAGCTAGAAGCAAATTAAAATACTCTGTTGCAGCTTTTATGAGCTTTGATGTTAAAGAAGAGGAAGCGAGGTACCTACATAAGAGAACTGGCGGTATTACTTATCTCTTAATCTCATTACCAGATATTAATTCTAATGGCAAAACAGACGAAGATCCTCACTTGATAGATAAAAACGGAAAGCTGGTTAGAAATATAAAAAAGAGGGAAGAAGTATACCCGAATCAGAGGGACAAATGAAAATTACCATGGAGGCATCCGAGGCAGTGGCAGAGGTTGTGGCAAATTGCGAGCCAGATGTTGTGGCGTGCTATCCAATCACGCCGAGCACACACATTGCAGAGCATCTTGCTCAATTGCATGCAGACGGCCGAATAAAGAGCTATATCGCGGTTGAGCAGGAGTTCAGCTCAATGAGCGCCTGCATAGGCGCTGCAGCCGCAGGCGGCAGGACTTTCACAGCAACATCTTCACAAGGGCTTGCGCTGATGCACGAGCCAGTTTACTGTGCAGCTGGAATGAGACTTCCGATTACAATGGTGGTCGGAAATCGCGCGCTGAGCGCGCCGTTGAACATCTGGAACGACTGGCAGGACTCAATTGCAGAGCGCGACTCAGGCTGGATTCAGCTTTACTCTGAGAGCTCGCAGGAGGCTATTGACAACACGGTTCAGGCTTTCAAAGTTTCAGAGCAGGTTATGCTCCCGGCAATGGTCTGCATGGATGGATTCATACTCACGCACGTTGTTGAGCCAGTGGAGATTCCAGAAGTTGAGGACGTTCGGAAATACCTGCCAAAGCTCAAGATGGATGTCAAGCTTGACACTGAAAATCCAATGACAATGGGCGCTTACGCAATGCCTGCAGATTACCAGAACTTTAGAGAAGATGTTCACAAGGATTTGCTCAAGGCAAAAGAGAACATCAAGAAAGAGGCTGCGAAGTTTGAGAAGCAGTTCGACCGCGGCTACGGGGACGGGCTTATCCAGGGCTACAATATGGACGACTCGGATTATATTTTCATAAGCATGGGCTCAACAATCGGAACCGCGCGCGACGCAGTAGAGGAATCAGACAGCAAGTACGGCATACTCAAGATACGCTCATACAGGCCTTTCCCATACGAGGAAATCTCCAAGGCACTCGAGGGCAAGAAAGGCGCTGTGGTGTTTGAAAAAGCATACAGCATGGGAGCGCTGCCTCCGGTTTACTCCGATGTTGCGAACGCGATGAAAGATTCTGATGTCGCGATGTCAAGCTTTGTTGGCGGACTCGGCGGCAAGGACGTGCGCAAGAGAGATATTAACAGCTTGATGAAAAAGATAAGTGATGGAAAAGAGCACCAGGGGTGGCTATAATGAGACGCAAAGCAGTAAATTTGTCAAGCAGCTTCGCGTTCATTCACAATGAAACTCCAGAGACTGTAAAAAATAATATTGCTGGAGATTCATTGTGTTCAAAGCTGATGAAAGCGGTGAGGCATTGAAATGGCAGCTAAAGAGAAAAAGCTTTTTGAATCCGGGCACACCGCGTGCGCAGGCTGCGGTATGGCCATTGCGATAAAGCACTTCATCAAGACAACAGGAAAAGACACAGTCATAGTTAACGCAACAGGCTGCTCAGAAATTATAAGCTCAAACTACCCAAGAAGCGCTTTCAATGTCCCTTATATCCACACGCTCTTTGAGAACACTGCATCCGTGGCTTCTGGAATCGTGCACTCGCTCCGCGCTCAGGGCAACGACCACACCACAGTTTCTGTAATCGCAGGGGACGGTGCGACTTATGATATCGGGTTCGGCGCGCTCTCAGGGATGCTTGAACGCAACGAGGATGTTTTGTATTTGTGCTATGACAACGAGGCATACATGAACACTGGAATCCAGCGCTCCGGTTCAACCCCGTTCGGCGCGTGGACAACCACTTCGCCGGTCGGCAGTGAGATAAAAGGCAAGACCGAGTTTAAGAAGCCAATCGCGGATATAGTGGCTGCGCACGAGATTCCTTACGTAGCTACTGCCTCAATCGGATATTTACCTGACTTCCAGGCAAAAATCAAGAAGGCTATGACCCACAAGGGCTCAAAATTCATACTGGTTTACGCGCCGTGCGTGCCTGGCTGGGGCTTGGCTCCAAACAAGACTGTTGAGATTTCGCGCCTGGTTGTTGAGACCGGGCTGTGGAAGATGTGGGAGCAGGAGAACGGCGAGCGCAGGGTAACTGTGAAGCCGCCGGAGCCGAAGAAGCCGATTGCTGATTATTTCGCTATGCAGAAGCGCAGGTTCAAGCACCTTTCAGAAGAGCAGATTGCGCAGATACAGGCGCAGATTGACAAGAATTGGGAGAAAGAGAAATAATATTTTTTGCAATTAGTGGTATAGAGCGCACAACTCCCGGTGTTTGGAGCTCAGCTTTTTGCATAACCCCCACTTGTCTGGAGTGCATCCTTTGGGCATAGTTGGTAAAGGGGTAGCAGGAGGCCCGCAGTTTAGGGCGTCACACGCGGTGTTGCTGTCCCAAAAGCACACTTCCCACTCCTCGCAAAATACGCCTTGTTTTCCTTTTAGGAGTATTACAGGGGCCATACCGATGTGTAACAAATTTTTGACAAGGCGTATGAGAGTGCGGCCGTCTGCAGGAAGATAAACGATATTACCGCGTTTGTTAGAATCGTCGTATACGCTATACCCAGAGGGCAGGTTGTAGCGGTTCAATTTTGGTTTTTTCAGGCTTATGCTTACTTCAAAGGTGAACTTGTCCTCGAGGTTTTCTTTTTCAATAAAAGCGACAAAAGCGCGCAAATAATTAAGGATTATCTTGTAGTTCATAATGTGAGTAGGGGAGAGGTCATTAATAGAGATTACCCTTTCACAAACTCCTCAATCCTTTCAAACGCCGTCTCAAGAGTTTCCATATTAGGCAGGAACACAGTTCTGAAGTGCCCGTCATCAACCCCGCCAAAGCCTGAGCCGTGCACAACCAGCACGTGCTTCTGCCGAAGGAGCCCAAGCACCCATTCCTTGTCCGTCTTGTAGGGGTTATTCTCAATCTTGGGGAACGTATACATCGCACCCTCAGGCTTTGAAACAGACAGCCCGGGGATTTCGCAAATTCGCTTGTATGAGTAGTCCCTGCGCCTGCGCAGTTTATTCAGTTTAGCCTTAAGGAACTTGTGGTCTGAGAGCATCGCTGCCTTCATTGCGTATTCAGCCGGCGTGTTTATGCTCAGCCTGAGGCGGCTCATCCTCCTGCATACATCCTTTAGCTCTTCAGTGCCAGCGCCTAGAAAAGTTATGTAGCCGGCGCGCCAGCCCGGTGCGAAGTAAACCTTGGACAGGCTGCCGAGCAGCATTACGCACGCGTCTTTTGCAACTGAGCCTGCGCTCACGAATTCCTTGTCAAATGTTAAAAGGTCATACACCTCATCGCTGATTAATGGGACATTATTCTCAGCGCAGATGTCAACAATGCCCTTAATAATTTTTCTTGAATAGACCGCACCAGTTGGATTATTTGGATTTATTAGGACTACTGCATTTGTCCTGCTACTGATTTTTTTGCGAATATCATCAAGGTCAGGCTGCCACGCGTCTTCTTCAATGCATTTGTAAAGAACAGGTTTGCCTCCGTAATACTTTGTTTTGGAAGCGTAGAGCGGATACACTGGATTAGGCATAAGGACTTCGCCCCCGTTGCCAGTGAGAGAGCCAAGTAGGAAGCTTATTGCTTCAGAGCCGCCTGCAGTTGGAAGTATGTCATCGCCAGTTACATTGACTTTTCTGTACTTGCACTCGCGCTTTGCTATCGCGTCCCGCACTTCAGGTATTCCCTCTGACGGGCTGTAAAAATTTTTCTTGCCCTTTATTGCGCGCACAGCAGCGTCTGCTATAAAAGAAGGAGCGTCAAAATCGTAAACATCAGGGTCGCCTATGTTGAGCTTCAAAACTTTGTGGCCTTGCGCCTCAATCTCCCTTGCAGGAACAGCTAAATCGCGTATAGCATAACTGATATTTGACGCGCGTTCTTGTATTTTCATGCGCTGAGATAAATTCAGCTTGCTTAAATAGATTTGTGAAAATATTTAAGGCACTTGTGCATATGTTGAAACATGGAGATAGAAAAGGGTTACGAGCTCAAGGATGAGAACATCACGCACAACCCTAATGATGATTTTTACAGGGATTTTTTAAAGGATTATTATGTCAAGACAGCGGATGGGCAGTACCTCTTTGGCTCAAAACAGCCGGGGCGACGGCCGGACCGGGTGTTTCACATGGCTCCAGAAGGGCATAAGCTTGGATACAAGCAGAAAGAATTTGATGTTGAAATTGGAAAAAAGATTTTTGAAATCGCGCTACGCTATTTGAAAGAAGTAAAAGTCATAGTTCTTGAGGGCATGCAGGGCGAGGCAAGTTATGAAACTGGAGTTCGGGTAATTTTGAGCATAGAGCGCCCGCAGTCCGCGTACATCGTGTGGATGGGCAAGAAAATGATATTTCCGCCGAAGAACAATATGCATATTCACTGCTGGAACTACCAAATTCCTGAGCGCTTGCCTGATGAGTATGTTAAAAAAATCAAGGCAGTCTGGTCTGAATATGACGCAGATGAGCCGCTCACGCTTTACGATTTTACTGAAGAAGACCAAGACAAGCGCAGAGTGCTTGGGCTTGGTGTTGACTACTTTGGCGGAGCGTTCAAGAAGCCAAACCTCACAATGGTCTGGAACCGCGGAGAGGCAGAAGGATTCATTTCATATCACGCCGGCTGCACGAAAGACAGAATTTTGAAAGGCCTGAGCGGAACCGGGAAGACCACGCTCACTGTAGGACCTAAGCTGGAGCAGGACGATGCTTGCCTGGGCAAGCCGATTTATGAGGGTGAAAAGATTGTAGGTGTTGAGCTGATTGGTCTGGAAGCTGCGAGCTATGCAAAGTCACAGGGGCTTGACGAGAAGAGCCCAGAGTGGGTTGGCTTGATGAAATCAAAGGACGGCAAAACAATCGTGCTTGCGCAGAATATTGATTGTGAAGGAGTTGAGTATGTTGTTGAAGATGATGTTAAAATTCCGCGAGGAGAAGCAGGACATTTGCAGTGTACTCAATATGAAAAGAGCGGCACCACGAATGGCAGATTCATATTTGGATTCAATGAGGTAAACCCTGGCTGGAATAAGAGAAAAGAAAAGAAACTGCTCAAAACCATTACTCTGAGCTTCAAGCGCTTTGATGTGCTTGAGCCTGCTTTCAGAGTCACTAACCCCATTATGGCAGTTGCACTGGACAGCGCATGCGAGTCAATCATCACGAGCGCAGTGGCTGGGCGCAAGGCAGGGACGCGGGTAAGATCGTATGCTGCAACTGATTTTATGTCCAGGGAACAGTCAGAACAGGCGCTTCTCAAACTTAAGATGTACAATGATTTGGGTCTTGAGGACAAGCTGATGTTCTTTATAAACAACGCTGGCTTTGTAGGAGATTCCAAATTAGATGGAGACCAGCAGAAAAAAGGTGAGAAAATCAAGGTTGAAGATTCAAAAAGACTCATTGACCTGATTGAGCACCGCAAGATAAAGAACTGGGTTAAGCATCCTGTCTATGGCTATTTAATCCCTGAACCAAAAGAGCTTGAGGACGTGCACGGAATGAAGGATTTTAAAAAGCGGTTCAACCTGTTGAACTATTATACAGCTGATGAAATTCTTGAATTTGCAAAGCGGGACATAAAGGAACGGACGGAATTCCTTGAGGAAGTGTTCAAGGGGCAGGAAGGTTATGACAAGCTAAAGGCAGTGCGAGAAGTCTGGAAGAATTGCAAACTGCCGAGTGTTGAGGAGATTAAAGCGTTTTACGATAAGCACTACGCTTAAATACTGCTCAATACAAATAAGCGCACCACACGAGGTGTTAAAATGCCAGTAATTGATTTAATATACGACAAGCTCGCAACAGAGCGAAACATGAAGGATATAAAGGTAAAGGAAGGCGTAAAGGTTTCCAGCAACTTTGGGCTTACAGGAATCAAGAAAGAGAAGCTCCCAGGGCTTGGAGACGTGGTTGTAGCCAGTTTTGAGTACAAAGCAAAATATGAGCCAGAGATAGGCAGCATTATCATAGAAGGCAGAGCAATTTTCCACGATAAGGATCTGAAGAAGCACATCAAAGAGGAAAAGAAAAAAGTAACGTTTAATGAGGGTGCTTTTAGTGAGGTCAGCAACGTGGCGCTCAGAAATTCTGTAATACAGGCTCTGGTACTTTCAAAGGAAATGAAGCTTCCTGCCCCGATGCAGCTTCCAACCATCCAGATTGAGAAGAACGTGAATCTGGTAGCAAAGAAGAAGTAGGCAATGGGAAATGTTTTATATGTTTTAGTTCAAGATAACGCGAGGACTAATGGCGCAGAGACCAAAGAAAAAAACACCAACTGAGAAATTGCTTGAGACACTTGACAATCTCAAGAAAACTCCGAGTTACGCACTATACGAGGCAAAGCGCAGGGAGGATGATTCTGATTATTTTGAGGCTATAAAAGAGCACGTGAGAGCCATAATTTTTTGCAAGAACAATGAACCAATTGAATACATGAAAACGCTTGATACTGTAAAGGATTATATTAAAAGAGAGCAAAAACGCGCTGGCGAGCTAAAAAACATATTCACACTAAAGAGATACTTTCCACTTTTGTTGGGCGCGGCTGCAATTAAGGATATTGTGAAAACAGAGTTTGGTGGCCTTGGATTCGCTGATTTTGATGAACTTTACAGGGATTTGATGGAGAACTGGAAGCAGAGCGTGGAGCATTTGAAGGCAAGAGCTACTAAAGCGTACACAGATAAAAAGTATACTGAAGCCTACAAAATTTACAGGGCAATAAGCGCAAGCGCAGAAGATATTAGCAATAGGGTGGAAGAAGATCCTCAAAAAGAAATACGAGAGAAGTATGGAGTTGAAATAAAAAACATTCTCGCGCAGAATATGTACCTGAAAGGGAAGTGCCTTGAGCGGCTCGGAAAGCTGGAAGAAGCTGCTGAAATTTACAGGAAAACCCAGAGGCTCGCGAACAGCATTGACAATAAGAGCATTGTACGGGATATAGAAAGAATTTTTAAGACAAGCTTAGTGGAGTATTCCTAAAGCTTTCTTGATTGCAGATTCATTTAAACCCAACAGTGGGCGGAAAACTTCTAACTCATATTTCTTGTCAAACGCTGCGAACTTTTTAATGTCTTTAATTGTGTCCGCGGTGTATACTGCTTTTAATCTGTCATCATTTGGCATTTTTGAATGCACTTTGACCCCGCCGAGCCACTCTTTCATGAAATCAGCTGGAGCATTGCCGAGCAGTTCAATCTCGCATCCGCGCTTCGCGAGCAGGTAAGTTGCTAATTTGAACTCAGCTGAGCCTTCGTAAAGCCCAAGCACTTTGCCTTCAACGCCGTAGGGCAGACCGCCCGGTGCCTTAATTGACTCAATGAACACATACGCGTGGTCCTGCCGCGCCTCTATGAAGAGCTCTTTTGTTGGCTTTCCCAAATTGACCTTGGCGCCTGATGCTTTGCGCACTGCATCCCCAATTTTTATTCCAATATCCTGGCTTGTGAACTTGTGCGTTCCTGCGCGGCGGGCGCGGATTGCAAATGAATCTGTCTTTTTGATATGCTCTTTTGCCAATTTGAGCGCGAGCTTCTGTATCTCAGGCATTGTTGGCGCGCACACATAGGCAGGCGAAACCGAGACTATGCCGAATATTTTAGTCAGCGCAGAGAGCACTTCAGGGTCGCCGGCTTCAACAAATACTCGGCTCCATTCCTTTTTTATCCTAGGATGTCCAGGAAGCATTCGCCTCATATTACCCACCAAGCGGCTGGCGAACTTGCGGCGGACTCTTGGGCTCTTCAGGGCGATTTCACCGAAGCGAACAAGGATTGTGCTTGGCTTCAGCTCTGGTTTAGGAGCAGATTTCTTTTTCAATATTTCACCGCCTTGATGCTCTTGAACGACGCGTCAACCAGCTTTTTAACATTCACATTGCGCTCTTCTTCCTGAATTTGCTCAATCCGGGCGTGTGTCAAAGGATACCTTGGAACTGCGCTGCAGCCGCTTGTCGGCGCGATTGAGTGGTTGTAGGTCTTGATTTTCTTCGCAATCTGCACAATCTCCTCCTTGTCAAATCCGAGAAGCGGAGTTAGCACAGGAAGCTTTACAGCTGCGTGGTTTACAATTAAATTATCAAGAGTTTGCGACGCAACCTGCCCGAGATTTTCACCGGTCATAATTGCGATTGCTTTCTCTTTTTTAGCTATTTTCTCAGCAGTGCGAAGCATCATCCGCTTGCAAAGAATGCACATCGCCTTTGGCTCGCAGTGCTCGCTGAACTCCATCAGGGACGGGCCGTGCTTGATCATATATGCCGTGAGCTTGACCTTGTGGAGCTTTGAGAGCGTGTGCAGGAGAAGCTTGACATTCTGGATTTCTTCCTCGTCCATATACGGGTAATTGTAGCAGAACACAGGAATGACTTCAATGCCCTGCTCAAGCAATAAGTGCGCGGCTACAGGGCTGTCTATGCCGGATGAGAACAGGCAGATAACTTTGGGTTTAGAGCCCTTTGTCTTCTGCGAATTTTTGGAAGGAGCGGTCATAAGTTTTCTCCGTTTCAGATGAGAAACAGCAGGCTGGAAGCTCGTTTCTACCCAAGTGATATTTCAGGCACTCACAGCACTTGCCGTGCTTTTCGCAGGAGTATGTGCACGGGCAGTCAGCGTTTTCTTGGTTGTCGCAGGGCATGTTGTAGCTTAGAACCATCAGATATTTATAGGGTGCTGTACATTTGAAATCTAATGAAGAGAAACCTGTGCGGTTGTTGCTGTAGCCAGTAAGGCAAGCATAGGTTAACCTCTATAGTTCTCAGCAATTAATTGTTAGTGATTTCAGAACTATGAGCTGAGATGCCGGGCAACTGACCCGGTAGCGCTGTATCTTCACAAACTTGTGCAGCGCAATTATCCTCCGCAATTCGGCGGAGCACGCAGGAGTAGCAAAATTCGGTCATGCGTGCGCCTGCAGAGCGCATTTATATGGGTTCAAATCCCATCTCCTGCTTTCTCATAAAAGGCACAGCAAAAGCAGGAGGCTCGCACAGTAACCAATTGCAAGGTCTGTGCGTTGTCTCCTGCTCCATAATAAAGTGGTCAGCGGAGCAGAGGCAAACACAGTAACAAAAAGCAATGTCTGTGTTTTGTCTCCCTGCTCCAAATTTTAAGGAGGTTTATGAAAATGAGACTAAATGCTGTAAAAGTTGGTGGTGGCCTTTGTTAAGGCTAATGTAGCAGAGCTTATTGGAAATACACCACTATTGCAGATAGATAATGTATACGCAAAGCTCGAGTTCTTCAACCCCGGCGGCTCTGTGAAAGATAGGGTTGCGAAATATTTCTTGGAAGGATTTCAAGGAGACAAAATAATTCTTGAAGCGACATCAGGCAATACAGGAATAGGTCTTGCAATGCTCGCAGCTGAAAGGGGTTTTAAAACACTTTTTGTAATGCCAGAGAATGTAAGTGTTGAGCGGCGCAAATGGCTCAAGGCGCTCGGCGCAGAGCTGATTTTAACACCCGGCGAGCTGGGGACTGAGGGGGCGATTGAGGTTGCGCAGGAACTCGCAAAAGATTCCAAATACTTCATGCCGGACCAGTTCAATAATGAGGCGAGCGTGCGGGCGCATTATGAAACAACTGGGAAAGAATTAGTTGAGCAGTTGCCGAAGATTGATGTATTTGTTGCCGGGATTGGGACAGGAGGAACCATAATGGGAATTGGGAAACGACTAAGGGAGGTAAATCCAAAAGTAAAGCTCATTGCAGTCCAACCTGCGCGCGGAGAGCCGATACAGGGACTGCGCAACATGCAGGAGAAGTTCACGCCGAGCATCTTTGACCCGGGCTTTGTTAATGAAATTGTGGATGTCTATTCAGCTGATGCAGTGAGAACAGCCCAGCTACTTGCGAAAGAAAAAGGCATCTTTGCAGGGATGAGCTCAGGAGCTGCGATGTATATTGCGTTGAAAGAAGCAAATAAGAAAGAAAGCAACGTGGTTGCAACGCTTCTGCCGGATGGAGGGGCTAAATATTTAAGCACTGAGCTGTTTAAGTGAAACATAACATTTATATATCATTATAATAACATATAATCAAACATAATAGAGGTGTATAATGGAACAATTGACCACAATCGCAATAGAAAAAGAAACGCGTGACGAGCTCAAGAAGTTTGGCACAAAGGACGAGACATATGATGACATCATTAAAAAAATGATGATGGCCTTGGAATATGAATCACTGGTTGAAGAACACTACAAAGTACTTAGAGACGACAAATTTGTGCCGCTGAGCGACGTGAAATGGCCTACAAAGTCAACATAAGCAGCACTGCTGTGAAGTTTATAACAGGGCTTGACTATGAGACAGGTCAGCGCATAAAAAAAGGAACTGAGCAGCTGCAAAAAGACCCCTTCCTAAGCAGGTCGGGCACTGACATCAAAATGCTCAAGGGCGTTAAGAAGGGAGAGGACTTATATAGGTTAAGAGTTGGAAATTATAGAATATTATACATGGTAGAAAATAGCACAGTAATGATAACAAAGATATTCCACCGCGGCAAAGGATATGAATGGCTATGACCTTAAATCTCTACAACACCCTGAGCAGAAAGAAGGAAGCTTTCAAGCCAGTTAAACCAGGGCAGGTTTGGATGTATGTCTGCGGACCAACGGTTTATGACCTTTCGCACCTAGGGCACGCCCGCGCTTATGTCGCGTTTGATGTTATTCACCGCTATTTGGAATACAGCGGCTTCAAGGTTGTTTACATCCAAAATCTCACAGATGTTGATGACAAAATCATAAACCGCGCAAAGGAAGAGAAAATTGCACCGCTTGAGCTTTCAAAGAAATACGCAGAAGAGTATTTCAAGGATATGGACTCTCTTGACATAGAGCGAGCTGACAAATATCCAAAAGCGAGCGAGCACATTGGGGAGATGATTAAGCTCATTGAAAAGCTCATAGAGAAAGGCTACGCCTACGAAGCAGGCGGGGATGTTTATTTCTCAGTTAACAAATTCAAAGACTACGGCAAGCTCTCAGGGATGAAGATTGAGGAGATGGAAGCTGGGAAAAGGATTGAACCAAGCCCGCTGAAGGACGAACCCCTGGACTTCGCGCTCTGGAAGCGGGCTAAAGAAGGGGAGATTAGCTGGGATTCACCTTGGGGTAAGGGGAGACCAGGTTGGCACATAGAATGCTCAGCAATGAGCTCAAAGTACCTCGGAGAGACGTTTGATATACACGGCGGTGGGCAGGATTTGATATTTCCGCACCACAGCAACGAGATAGCGCAGGCAGAGTGCGCAACAGGGAAGAAATTCGTGAAATATTGGCTGCATAATGGTTTCATCACTGTGAACAAGGCCAAGATGAGCAAGTCGCTCAAGAATTTCTCAACAATCCGCGAGCTGCTCAAGCGATATGACGCTAAAACCATCAGATTCTTTTTGATTTCAACTCACTACCGCTCGCCGATTGACTTTGCGGATGTTTACCTTGAGCAGGCAGCTGTGAGCCTGTCAAAACTGCAGAACACTTATGATAATCTGAGGCAGGCGCTTGAGAAAGCAAAGGCTGGAAAAGCTGATGAAAAAGTCTTAAAAGAATTTGAGAAAGTGAAGAAAGAGTTCAAAGCCGCGATGGATGACGATTTCAACACCTCAATAGCTATGTCCAAGCTATTTGACCTGAGCAAAATTTTAAATAAGCAGATGGAAGGTGGGAATGCAGAGGGCGGAGCATCAAAGGCAACGCTGAAGGCAGGCCTTGAAACGCTTGAAGAGCTTGACTCAATTTTTAAGATTCTGAAGAAGAACGAGGTCAGCGAAGACACCGAGCACGCGGTTCTTGAGCTCGCCAGGCAATTTGATGTTAAAAAGAAGAGTTTTAAAGAGAATATGAAAGCGCTGATTGACTTGAGAGAAACCGCGCGCAGGGAGAAAGATTATGGAAAGAGCGATGAGATTCGCAAAAAGCTTGAAAAGCTTGGAATAATTCTGGAAGATGGGAAAGATGGGGCGCGGTGGAGAATCAACAATTAAGCTGTTTTTGTCATAGAGTTAAAAGAGATTAATCCAACCAGAACGAGAAAAGGGAACATCCAAATCTGGTTTGAAACATCACCGCTTTGCACAGCGATTGCAATCAACACTGCAGACACTATCAAGCCGAACCCAAACAAGCCAAAAACACTATAACGGAGCCATTTGTCCATAGGCAGTTTCCCCTGTTCAGAGCCAGGCGCGGATATGGTTATGCCCTGCGCGCCCAGAGATTCCTGAATCACGCTGTATTCTTCCTTGGTAAGGGCAAACTCATCGATTTTTGCCACAAATTTGCCGAGCCGGTTTGTAAAAATAAGGGCCTTCTTGCCGTTTAGGAGTATGATCTTTTCATTCTGGCCTTCAACGAGCTTGGCGACGGGGCAGGCTTTTTTAAGCTCTGCATAAATCCCAGCTATTTCATCCTCGGTATACCGCGCGGAGAAAAGTCCCTTAAGCAGGCTTTTCATTTGAACCCCCAAGTTTTGGCAAGAGTATGAATTTCAGGAGAACCAGAGCCATGACCAAGAGGGGTATGCCAATCCAGATTATTACCCGACCAAAAACCATGCCAAGGAAGCCGATTGCAATACTGCCGCCAACAATGCCAATCACAGCCAGTATGCCGGGATTTAAAAACGTTTTATCAATTGTAATACCAATGCTATTTAGGACCCGCTCAACCTTTGAAAAATCCTCAGGAGAGAGTGCAGAATCATCCAGCTTGGCGTAAAGGTGCGGAATTCCGCGGAAACCCACCTGCTCAAAAAGAATTGCCTGCACACCATTTAAGGCGATGGAATAGTTGTTGTTTGCGTGCTGGGAAACACCCGCATCGGGATAGATTTGCTTCAGCGCCCCGCAGATTGGCTGAATATCCTGCGCCTGAAAATTAACAGATATGCCTTTGCGGAGATTTTTCATATGTTGAATAAATTTTAGGGCGTTATATAGCTATCGCAAATCAGGCATAGAACTCATCGCAGTGCACGTGTTATTAATGCAATCGCAATATAGGTTCAGGCGTTGGATACAAATCAGTATATTCTTTGTTCATACAGCCGTCGCCCTCGTTGCTATACCAACAATCAGCGTGTGTGATGCATTCGTCTTCTCCAAGCGGTTTGTTGACGCACCCACTCACAGCAACTATAGTCACAAGAATCCCAATTGTAAATAGTTCGTTATTCATATATTACTGCGGCACGCACATCATGGAGTGGCATTCATATCCCATGTCACACTCTTTGTTTGTACTGCATTCCCTGCAAAGATTTATCATACCACCTTCACCATCACTCATATATGTGCAATGCATTTTTCCGGCTTTGCAGTGGTCGCAAGGGTATGGGCAGGCATTCTGTTGTTGCTCCAGCAAATCTTGGTCACAGCGCATAAAATCAGATTCCAGCTGGGAGTATCTCAGGCAATTGCCTTCCATAAAATCGCCACCAGCTGGACTATTGCAGAACCAGCCCAGAGCGTTGCAGGCGCCATTGTCAGAACAGGGCTTGTTTTCAGTTACAGGAGCATCATTATCACAGGATCTGCTTGTGTCCGGCTTCCCCGCGTTTGTGCCACAATAATTCCAGTCAAAGCAGTTCCTTGATTGAACCCCGTTGGTGCAAGACAGCCATTTCTGGCAATCCCAGAGCGGGGTGCAGTTTGAATTCTCATTATTATCCTCAGACGCACAAGACTGCCTTGTCTCAGGCGCCCCGTCATTTGTGGCACATTTATTTACGTCGTAACAATATCTGTTTTGGAAGCCCCCATTGCAGGCGCCCCACGAGCTACAGTTCCAGTCAGGAGTGCAGTCCTGCACGCAATACTTTGTTGTAAAGGGCTTAGAGGTATTAACGTCGCAGTTGTTTGTGTCAGTGCAGGTCCTTGTTTTACGTGAATTGCTGCACTCACCCCAGGAGCTGCAGTCCCAACTAGGGGTACACCCCCCGCCCAGCTCGCATTCCCTCTGTATAGCAGGCATCCCTTCCGTAGTGTTGCAGAAATGGAGGTCGCGGCAGTAGCGCATTTGAATGCCTTCACTGCTGCAGGTATTCCACGAGCTGCAGCTCCAGTCAGGTGTGCAGCTGGAATCATCGCCAGAATCCTCATCAGATTTATCAGGCACTGCTGTGTAATCTTGGCATTCAGACGCGTAATCAGAAAGTTTTTCGCGCAGTATCGGCATATAGCATTCCCAGGTTACATAGTCAAGTATGTCATCCTCGCTGTCGAAGAGGTTAGTGTTTTCAACCAAATCAGCTGCGTCAACTTCAGTAGCGTCCTTGCATAGCCCAAGATTGTTTGTATTTGTGCCCACATGGGCATTGCACAGCATTTCAAAATAAGCGTCAGGCAATTCCGGGTGCATACCCTGAAGTTTGTTAAAGCACGCATCAACATCCTTGGCAGTATTCAAGACACATTTAGTAACGCTTCCTGCCCTCATCTCGTTAGGAATTTCATCACACTGAGAAATGTCGGTTGCGTGTTCAACAATGCAGAGGTCTTTCTCGTAGCTATCTTTCATTTCCCTGCACGTGTTGATATCCTGTGCCATGTAAAACTGGCAGTCTCCTAGGCAGTTGCTGGGGTCTTTCCCCATGCAGTTTTCAACCGGATCCTCGTTTGATTGCAATATATCTGGCTTTCTCCCCTCAAGCCTGGAGCAAAGGCTTTTGTCGCCACTGTTGATTATTGCATAATATGCCTTAGTATAGCACTTCTGCTTGTAATATAGACCCCCGTCGGATTTATTGGTTATTATTTGATCACAGATTGCAGGATCTTTGTTAATGATTGCCAATTTTTCTATGCAATCCAGATTTTTCTCCATATACCTGCAGATTTGCTTAGTTTCATACCCTTTGGCAAGCTCGCACCTATAATCGTTGTAGAATGTATGGCAGACGTTAACATCGTTCTGCTCAACTGCTGCTTCTTTTGCGAGTATTCCAAAGTTGTCGTAGCAGTACTCGTAGTTGTCCTCGTAGTCCCACCAACCCTCATCCTGGGCATCATCGTGCAGCACATCTATTTGCTTGCAGATATCCTGATCGTTTTTAAGCAGTGCCTCGCACATTATTTTGCCGTCAGGGCTTTCGATTTCAGAGCATATGCAATCTGTTTCATATGAACCGCCAAAATCACTCCCAGAACCAGAGCCGCTGTCACCCTGACCGCTACTGGATTTTGGGATCTTCTTCAGGTCTACGTCAGGTTTGCCGTCTTCTATTGAGTTCAAGGTTATAGTGATATCATCAACATCGTCTCCGTCCAAATCAACAGCCCTAGTTTCCCCAACCAGTATTCGGAATCGCTGGGGCTCTGAGCTCACCAAGACATCAATATAATCGTCGCCAACATCCTCCAGCTCAAGCGAGTGGGCGTCGCCGTCAACAGTGAATTCCACGCTTTCCCCAATCTCAAGCTCGCCGAGACTCACTGTGGAGCCGCCGGAAGGGAACAAGCCAAAACCATATGCGACTGCAACAAAAATAATAACCAGAAGCCCAGCCGCGGCAAATTTCGGAACATTGCTTGGCCTGGGCGGACCCTGCTTTAGTTCAGAGACCCTTGGCGGATGAAGCGGCGCAAAAGGTATTTGAGGCAAAGAGATTGACCCTGCGGAAGCGGCAGAAGGGATATTTGCACCGTGCACTTCTAAGATAACGTCTTGGACAGTTCTAGGCGAGTAGCCAGAAATCAGGAGCTCTTCCTTTATTGCAGAAAGCATGTAACCAGCTGTGAGCTGATCCCGGACATACTGCACCAACTTTGGGTCTGAAGCCATAGTTAAGTTAAAGTAGAATTGCTATTTAAATACGTTGGGTAGAGGCAGTAGCCGTGCGTGTGATTGTCAAGACGCGGGATCAAGCATTATCATCGCACTGCGCGCTTGAATCGCCGATACAACCGCTCACCAGTATGACTGCAACAAGCAGTGCAATGAAATATGTTTTAGTTTTCATCATCAAGCCATTCATAGACACAATAACCGTCTGAATCTGTCCTCCAGATATTATCCAAACCCTCGCAACACCCATATGGATTTTCAGAATTGAAATCCAGTACAAAATATTCTCCAGGACCTACACACTCACCAGCGAGTACACAATCACCAGTGGAACAAAATTCTTCTGGCTCGTTGACACAAAATTCTTTTGGCTCGTGCTCTGTGGTTAAAGCAAACTCGAACCGGACCAAACCGCTGCAGCATTCTGTTTTCGTGAATTCTCCTGGACCATCACAGGATTGACCACCAACACAGCCGCTGGCTAGGATTACTATTATCAGCAGGATTGGGATTAGGGTTTTAGTTTTCATATGGCGTCGCATTCGATCTCCTCACTACATTCAAGTTTATCCCAATAAGATTTTAGTTCTTTGGTGCCTTTGTAGGAATCGTTCCCAAAGAGCTTGCAGTATTGATTGCAAATATATTCAGTATCTATATTACTAGTGCATTCGCTGTCCTCGCAGGCGCAATATATTGGAGGGTCGTAGTACAGTAACGCAGGATAGGAGCGTAGGGAAGTTGACGGGCAATTATAATCAAGCTCACGTGAGCTGTCCGGCTTATCCACATGGACACAGCTTCTACTGCCGCATGTCCCCCCTTGAATTTTGCAGTCCGTGTCAACAGTGCAGTAGTCCTCTAGATTTGTTGAAGATTTGGGTATCCTTATCTCAACGACGTCACTGCTAACACATACAGAGATAAATATTACTAAAACAACCAAAACACCCATGAGCATTATTTTTTGCATGGTTTTTAGGTAGACACTGCTAATTTATAAATACTCACTTAAAAACCTAATTCAAAACCTTTATAAACTTAACAATCGTTAATTATTAAAATGCTGAGCAATAGGAGAATATACTTAGATTACGGCGCGAGCACGCCGACAGACCCTGAAGTAGTCAGGGCGATGCAGCCCTATTTTCTGGAGAAATACGGCAATGCTTCATCAATCCACAGCTTCGGCCAGGAGGCCAAGGAAGCAATGGAGCAGAGCCGCGCGAAGATTGCGGAAAAGCTCGGGGCAAAACCTGAGGAAATTTATTTCACATCAGGCGGCACTGAGTCAAACAACTGGGCGCTCAAGTGCTGCGCATTTGTAAACAAGGACAAGGGAAAGCACGTTATAGTTTCAAAAATAGAGCACGACTGCGTGCTCCGCGGGGCGAAGTGGCTTGAGAAACAGGGCTTTGAGGTCACATACCTTGGAGTTGACCCGGAAGGGTTCGTTAGGCCCGAAGACCTTAAAAGCGCGCTGCGCAAGGACACGGTTTTTGTTTCAATAATCCACGGGAACAATGAAATCGGAACAATACAGGACCTTGATGAGCTTGGCAAAATCTGCAAAGACCACGGAGTTTTGTTTCACACTGACGCGTGCCAGAGCTTCACGAAAGTTTCGCTTGATGTTTCAAAAACCCCTGTGGACTTAATCACTATTAACGCGCACAAGATTTACGGACCGAAAGGTGTCGGAGCGCTTTACGCCAGGAGCGACACAAAGATTGGGTGCTGGCAGCACGGCGGCGGGCACGAAAGGGACAAGCGCAGCGGCACCGAGAACATACCTGGAATTGTAGGTTTTGCAAAAGCAGTTGAGATAATGAAGCCGGCTCATATAGAGCAAATGGCAAAGACGCGCGACCTGCTGATAAAGGGAGTTGAGGACAATATAGAGGACTACCAGCTCAATGGACCAAAAGACAAGAGCAAGAAGCTCTGCAACAACGCGAATTTCTGCTTCGGTGGCATAGAGGGGGAAGCAATAGTGCTCAAGCTTGACGGGATGGGCATAGCGGCTTCAACTGCTTCAGCCTGCTCATCGCACACACTTGAAACCAGCCACGTGCTCAAGGCGATTGGGCTTCCGGACGAGATATCGCACGGCTCAATGCGCCTAACAACAGGAAAAGGCACAAGCACAGGGGACATAAAAAAGACAATAGAAGCGCTGAAAAAAACCGTGGTTGATCTTAGGAAGATGAGCCCTATCGCGAAGCTGAAGTGCTTTAAAGAAGAAATGAAGGAGAATGTTTAGATGGCAATGTATACTGACAAAGTAATGGACCATTTTAATAAGCCCCACAACATGGGCGAGATAGCAGATGCTGACGGCATTGGAAAGGTAGGAAATCCAACCTGCGGCGACGTGATGTGGGTTTACATCAAGGTTAAGGATGATGTTATTACTGAAGTAAAATTCAAGACAATGGGCTGCGCAGCAGCGATTGCGACTTCTTCAATGATTACTGAGCTTGCAGAGGGCAAAACGCTTGATGAGGCAATGAAGATTTCAAATCAAAACGTTGCGGACTCCTTGGAAGGGCTCCCGCCAATCAAGATGCACTGCTCAAATCTGGCAGCTGACGCACTCCACGCCGCGATTGAAGATTATCGCAAAAAGCAGGCTGGCGAGCCTTCGGAATACGTTGAGAAAGAATGCAGGCACTGCAAAGAGTGCCCAAAGAAATAATTCTATCCGCAGCTTCCGCCGATTGTTACTTCTGTTGAAAGAGTTCCAGTGCACCCTGCCGGCTGTGGGTCAAGCACTGAGCAGAAACCTGACTTGTAATCCTCTGCGGCTCTTCCGCCTGAGTATGCCTTGCCATTCACGAATATTGCAGGTGAGCCCCAAGCGTCGTATTCCTCGCTGAGAACCACACCATTATTTATCCACTGCACTGCCTTTCCAGCTTTTCTGCAGGATTCAACAGCCACAGTGTCAACCCCAACCTTTTCAGCGCACTGAGTCCAGACCGGCATTACGCTCGTAGGCGCGCCCTCGTTCATGCACTCCATGTACGCAAGGTATTTGTCAGACTGCTCGTTGTATATGCAGAGCTGCCTCTGGTTCTCCATGCTCTCTGATTTGCCGTGCATTGCGCAGAAATAATTATCAGTTTCAGTTGTGTCTAGGTTTTCAACACATCCAGCCTTGTCCATTGGGACCCACTGGCCATTGTAATTGCATTCAAACGCAACTCCTTCCTCGCGGCACTCATATGGATACATTATGTAAACAGGCTCAACCTCAACCGCACTGCCTAGCGCAATCGCAGCAGGAGCAATTCCGGACATTGCCTGCCTGCCGTATGGACACTCAGCCATTATGAACGCGAGAACTTCAGCCTTTTCAGCTTTCTCTGCTTTCTGTATGTTTGTAACCGTTACAGTAAAGACCAGGGTTTTTCCTGCGAGCTCGTGGTTCATGTCAACTATTACAGATTTATCTGTGACTTGGGTAACTGCAGCAACTCCTGTGCCTGTGCTTATGAGCGCGCCTTCCTTAACTTCTGCAGTTACAATAAGTGTATCTTTTCCAATCGCGGTTATCTTGTAGCCCCACGGCTGACCTTGTGGCATTACCACAGTTCCGACCGCAGGCGGCATGTGCTCGTATGTCACGTTAGTGCCGATAATATCAATAATTTTTATATCCCAGTCAAAAGGCGCAGCGTAAAGCACTGCACCCTTCTTTATTTCGCCTGTTACAGCAGTCGCCAAAATGTCTTTTTCAATCCAGTCAACCTTGTCAAATTCCTGAACACGCGGAACCTCTATCATCATATTCTCGTCATAAGCGCCGTACGCGTCTTCAGGAGGAATCTCAAATGTTTTCTCCTCGTTGAGCTCCATTCCAACAACTCCAGCGTCAAAGCCAGGTATCATCTGGCCAGCGCCGACTTCAAAGGAGAGTTCGCCGGAGTCAAACTCAGTGCCATCGGTTAATGTGCCTTTGTAAGTTACAAAGACTGTGTCGCCTGCAACCACGCCGGTTTCTGCAGGCATTGGACTGGACATAAAATACATTGCGCCCAGCGCCACTAGAATTATCGCAACCCCGAGCGGGAGGAGCAATAATTGTTTATTGTAATCTTCATGCGCTGCTTTCCACTTGCTAAGCGGGCCAAGCGCATCTTTTTTCTTTGGTTTAGATTTCTTTTTTGCCATTATACCAACCTTTTTATTGTGATTATGACCTGCGATTTATAAGGCTATGCATCACTTTGACATATAAAGTTTTCGAACCGGCCAGGATATTTCTATCTTTTCCTTCTTGAAGCGGGCGTGTAGCGCCTTGATGAAGTCGTGCATTATCTCGTAGCTGTCGCCGAAGGAGGGCGCCTTGAGCACGACCTTGAAGTTGATGTTTGAGTCGCCAAATTCGCGGTAGCGCATGACCGGCTCAAAATTCGTGATTTTCCACTTCTTCATAACCTGCTTAGCAACATCAAGCGTGACCTTTTCAACCTTTTCAAGGTCAGAATTGTATGAGACCCCGCAGTCAACTATGAATTTGAGCGGCTTTGAAGGAGCGTGAAAATTCGTAACAATACTGCTTGCTAGCTTGCTGTTTGGTATTATGACCAGATTGTCCGCCCAGGTTTTTATCTTGCAGCTGCGCCAGCTTATATCCTGCACCTGCCCACGCAACCCGGTCTCAAGCTCTATATAATCGCCGAGCTTTATCGCACCTTCTGTGATTAGGTATGCGCCTGAGAAGAAGTTTGAGAGTGTCTCCTGCAGGGCGAGAGCCACTGCGAGACCACCTATGCCAAGCCCTGCGAGCATTGGAGAAATCTCAACACCCAGGCGGTTGAGCAGGAGTATTATTGCTATTGCGTATATGAAGCCGTTAACCAGCTTGCGTATTATTGGGACAAAGCGATTGTCAAACCGCGTCCTGGTCTTTTCTGAGATTTCGGTCAGGTACCATTCAAGCGCGGTGTCAACCAGGCGCATCGCAAGGAGCGCGCCCCATAATATCCACAGGGCGGCGAATGCCTTTTCCAGAATGCTCAAATAGGGCTCAAGAAAAACAGCAATGTAAATTGCTGTGTTGAACCCTGCAAGAATGAACCCTATGAAAACCGGGCGTGAAACCGCCTTTACAACTTGGTCGTCAAGCGTTGTGTGCGTTTTCTTGGCAAGCCTCTGGATGGTAGTATTTATCACGTGGTAAGCAATTTTAGCCAGCACTACAGAGGCAAATATGACGATAACCGCGGTTATCAGGTCGCCATACATTATGCCGCTTAAGAAATTGGATACTTGAATATTCATTTCTCCCCAAATTAAACAAAGAGGGCTTTGGAAGCCCCCTGTTTAGTCCCCTATTTTTTGATGTAGCCGAGCTTCCAGGCGATTCCAGCCGCAAGCACTATTATTACAAGTGCGAGCACGACAAGCATTCCGCTTCCAGCCTCTTCAGGCGCTTCAGCTTCAGGCGGCGCTGTCTCTATTTCCTGAACTTCTTGCTCAGGCTCAGGTTCAGGCACGACTTCAGGCGCATTCAGCTCGTAGATGTCAAAGGTCACCGTAGCTTTTGTTCCAGAGATTGCGTCAAGCGTTATTTCCATATCATCCACGCCGTCCTTGTTCACATCCACTTTCTTGGACTGCCCAAGGTTGAACGTCACTGCAAAAGGCTCGGACTCAAATTCAAACACTACATAATCCGCGCCAACCTCGTTCAGGCTGATTGTGTGCGGCTCGTCGTTCACGTCCCTGTAAGAAACCTTCTGGTTTGCATAGAGGTTCATTGTAACCTTCTTGCCAGGATTTAGCAGGAAGGATGGACCAGGTGAGCCGCTGCCGCCGCCTGACGTAGTTGGTACTGCTGGTGCATCAGGAGAGACGTATGCCTGCTCAGTAACTGCCGAGTGCGTCACGCCGGATACTGTGTAGATTCCGCCTGAGCCAGTGCAGGTGTATGTCTGCCCACTTGGACCGGTTACGCTGGTTCCTGTGCAATTCACTTGAGTTTCGTCAGCTGCGGTGCAACCTGATGAAACCAACGCAAGCGACGTTGCTGTTGTCGAGTCTTTTATGCACACTGAATTTGCGCCAGATATGTTGTCCACGTAGACTGTCTTTGACACGCTGAGGTTGCCCACGATTATTCCACCCGCAGCCGAGCCTTCTGCCTGCGTGTCAATACGGATGTTGAATAGGTTCAGCGGGCTGGAGTTGCTAAAGGTCCAGTTGAACCTCATTCGCAGTGTTCCATTGTCAGTAACATTCACGTAGAAGTTCTGACCGTGGAAATCCTGTGTCAGGTTGCCGCTGTCGTTGACATATATAACAGGGTTTCGAATTGTGGAGCTGTTTATTGTGGTGTTCGTTCCAATGAGAGCATCTGAGGAGTCATTCACATCGTCATCGTCAAGGTCGCTTGTGTTTATTGACACAGTGATGTTTCCTGTTGCGGACGCGCCTTCTACAGAGTTGGTTGAATTGTCAGTACAGTTTATGCTCCAGTTGTAGGCACCATCAACAAGCTCAGTCTTGTAGAAGTACTGCGTGGTGTCCTTTGTGATAGTGGTATCGGTCAGGGCAACGCTGTTGTTCAATATCAGCTCACAGCTTGCTATGGTTGATATGTCCGTCACGTTGTAGGAGAACGTTGCAACGCTCATGTTTATGGTCGTGTTGTTCGGTGAGATTGCGGTTACAATAGGCGCAACATAGTCAGTCACTACAACATTTTCAGCATCAGTGCTTGCAGTTCCGTTCACGCAGGTCGTGTTGACAGTTATTGTCACAGTTCCTGTTGAGTTTGCCATAGTGAAGTTCCAGGTTGTGTTGGTTATTGATGTGCCGTTAGTTGCGTTGCCGCCGCCAAGTGTGTGCACCGTGCTGGTATTAGCAAGCGCCTCGTTGCTTGAGTAAACTGTCGCGTTGCACTCGTAAAGGTCGCCGATTGTTGCAGCTATGGTCGCGTTCACGAAGAACCAGGAGCCGTACGCAGGTGTTGAGTTTGGAGTTACAGTTATGGTTGGTGTTGCTGTTCCGTAGCTCACGTTGAATGTCGTGGTTTCAGTAGTGTTATTATTGCCAGCAGTATCGTTCACAATGTATTTTACTGTGTAAATACCTGACTCATTCAGGTTTGAGAAGGTAACTGAACCGCCTACTGTGCCGGACTGCTCTGTGACCGAGCTGCCTGGGTGGGTTATGTTGGCTGAAACTGCGCTTATGGCAATGTTATCAGCCACTGTTGCAGTACAAGTAACTAAGCCGCTTTCCATTGTTGCTGGGTTTGGCGAGCAGCTTATTCCTGAAACAGTTGGGTTGGTTAGGTCGACCACGGTTGTTGTGAGGACTTGGGTAGCGTTGCTGTCGCTACCGTTGGTCACCCCTCCTGCAGATACTGCAGTTAAGGTAACGTTGTATTCACCCACAGTTGCGTCTGAAACATTCACTACGAACTGCACTACTCCGCCTGCATCCAAGTCGGTGACATTTTGACTGGAGCTGCCGTTTATTGTTGCAGAGTCTGCGCTGTTTGTATTTGTCAAGGTTACCGTGTAGTTGTCTATCTGATTTCCACTGTTTGTGAGATTTACAGTGTATGACGCGGTTGTGCTCTGGGCAACGGTTGTTGCACTTGCGTTGGCGGTTAATGACGCGTTGTAAACCGTTGCGTTCACTATGGTTACGTTGCTTGAGGCCAGAGTGTCTGTGGCATCAGAATCATCTTTGATTATCACGCTGCAGTTCCAAGTCTCGTTTATTGTGGTGTTGTCGCTGGGCATTATGGTATAATTGTTAGCTGAGTAACCAGTGCTTACGTTGAACACTGTGTCATTCAGGTACCATGTGAAGTTGTACTGGATCGTGTCCGCAGTATCAGCGTCGGTTGCTGTGGCTGTGCAGGTCAGGTCTTCGCTGTAGACCACACTTGTAGCGGCGCCGTTTATGCTTATTGCAGATACGCTTGGCGCTGTGTTGTTTATCACAGCATAGTTTGAGGAGTTGTTGTAGTCTGCTGCCGCAAACCCGTGGTTGTCGTATACCTTGATTGCGCAGGTTATGTTGTTGCCCTTGAGCAGGCCTGCTCCGGACAGGCTTAGGGTTGCGTTGGTCTGGCCACTTAGCGCGCTTGTGTTGTTGTACCAATTGAATTCCCTGGAGTCAGTGGTTTCAGTGTCGCCTGAGTCAGAGTCTGCAAAAGTTCCTGCTGTGCAGTTCAATGTGTCCGCAACTCTGGGGTCGGTATTATTAACTGTTGGAGCAACGCTTGGAGATGGCATGTGGTTCACGTGGAATGGAGCGTATGTGTTGTTGAACAAGGAGCAGTTTGAGCCGTCGCAGGCAAATGCAGCCCATGTGTAGTTTTCAGCTGTGTAGGTAGTGTCAAGCGCAAGAGTGCAGGTTGATGCTGCGCCTGTAGAAACCACACTGCCGTTGCAGTATGAGGTTTCGTTGCAAGTCAAATTGGTAGATTCATTCAGCGCAGTAGTGTTGCAGACTATCATGTACCAGATTGCGTTGTCAGCATCTGTTGCAGAGCCGTTGAACAGAACGGTTTGGTTCGTGAATGTTGGGTAAGTTGAATTTGACGGTATGCCTGTTTCGTTTGTGTAGTCCATCACTGCGGCGCTGAGAATTGGGGCTGCGTTTGGAACTTCGAGATTGAAGTAATAAACAGTGCTCTGCCCCTCATTACTAGAATTGTCTGTGCAGTTGACATACCAAGAATAGGCTTTTGAATTGTTCTGGTAGACAAAGTTGTAGGTGAGATTCTGAGGGGTGTCCTCAGTTATTGAGCCGCTTGTGTTCATAACTGAGTCATTTATCACGAGCTCACATGAACTGACAGTATAATAATCAGAAGTATTGTATTGGAAATCTACAGTGTAGCTAGTTGTCCAGTTCTCACTGTTCCCTTCAGTAGAATTACCAGGTGACATTGCATTGACTGTTGGATCTGTTTCATCGGGCAATGCTAGATTCATTGTAACATTTATTACTTGAGATGCGCCTTCGTTCCATGCTGTGGTGTTGGTACCGTAGTGCGTGGTGTTGTTAGCATAGACCGTGATGTTGCTGCCTGCAGCAAGTTCATCCTGATCTAGGGTTGCTGAGAAGTAACCAACGCCTAATTGAGTGAGAACACTATTATTGTGAGTAGTATCCTCTGTTTCATAGGCTAGTACTGAGGTGTTGTCAGAGACAGCAGTACTCCCATCTTTGGTTACGTAGCCATCAAGAACCATCGGAGTTACCGCTGGAAGATTATCCAGAGCGGCAACAGTTGGAATCAGCATCATAGAAACCATGATGATACCAAACGCTAACAAAATTTTGAAACCTGGTTGTTTTTTTGAATCCATAATATCATATCACCTCTAAATAGACTTATGATGGGACCGCCATAAGTCATAACGGTATTTCCATAAGGAATACTTGTATTTAAGTATAATTATTGCAAGGATTCCAAGGATTAGGACTGTAGTAACAATCAAAATTTTGCTTTTGCCAGCAGATTCAGCGGGTTCACCGTCTGTATTCTGGGCTTCGGACCCTTCGCTTGAAGCTGATGGCACCCCGTCAACAGTTGAATCTGTGCTTGGTTTCAGCGATGATTGCGGAGCTGCATCTGCTGCTTCTTTCTCAGAGTCACTATAATCCATTGGACCTGAGTACACCTCTGTAAATGTTAAATTAATCCCCTGCGACACATCGCCATTCCAAATAACTGTTTTTGTACCATAGTCCGATGACACCACAATTGAATCTCCGCTTGAAAAATCTTCCAGCTCTAGAGTGGCTTGGTAATACCCAGCACCGTACGCAGTTATGCCAGAATCTGTGTTGGTAACCTTTCCAGCCTGATAAACAGTTACCTCAAGATTATTTGGTGCTACAGAATCATCCTGAAGATAAACATACCCGCTGACCACAAAGGGTAACTGAGCCATTGCAATTGGAGTGAACAATAAAGTTAAGGTCAATCCAATGAACAGGATAAGTTTTAGATTAGTCATTGTATGGCAAAGGTTAGGTTGTTGGCTGTTAGGATGTTGACAAAGTATCCTCTGCCAGGCGTCATTGTGCTCATGTCCCCCGTTGTCCAGCGCCAACCCGCAATGTTGCGATATGTCGAAGTCTCCCAGCTTCCAAAGTTGTAGAAACTAATATAATCCAAACTATTCGCAGGGTCAGTAAGCAATGGATCTCCCACAGACGAGACTAAACCAAGAGTATAATTAGTATATGATGGCCAGCCAGCCATAGTAAGACCAGTAGACGGGAAATTAACAGTATGGTTTGAAGTCAGCAAAGTGCCGCAATAGGTTATATTACATGGTGTTAGTATGTTGACGAAGTACCCACGATTGAATGAAATTGTACTCATGTCCCCTGTTGTCCAGCGCCAACCAGCTATGTTGCGATATGTCGAAGTCTCCCAGCTTCCAAAGTTGTAGAAACTAATATAATCCAAACTATTCGCAGGAATTGTTGGCAGAGGGTCCCCCACAGAAGAAACCAAACCTAGTGTTATTACCGAATTGTTGTGGGGGGTAGATAGCATTGTCAACCCCGAACTAGCATATTCAAGGCGCAACCAACCCTTTGTTTCTGAGCTCAAATTCTCAGTAGAGCCAAGCACAGATGCAACGCGGTAGAATCTTTGGTATAGCTCATTTGATCCTGTGTCAGTCCAGTTTAGGTCAGTTAGTCCTGTGACGTTTGTTACGCCTGCGGGCAATGAGTCTGTATCCAGATCCAACAATTTAGAATAATTGTCTGAATAATAGATGTTATATGTCGTTGCATCTGACACCTCAGACCAGCTCAAATTTGCAAAACCAGTTGAGTTACTCATAATCGTAAAATTCTCCGGCGCGCTCACCGCAACAGTCTCATTGGTTGTAACATTTATCTCAAGATTGTAATCAGCTGCTGTCGTGTTATTGCCGTAGTACGCGCCATACCAGGCGTGCACTGTGAAGTTGTCAACACTTGGTGTGCAGTTGTGGAACAGATGCAGGAAAAATCCGCCTGCCACTGTGGTTTCCAGATACCCTACGGTTCCGTCAAGCCTCTGGAGAGTTATGTTGATTGTAGTGCCTGCGTCAGGTATCAAATCGCTTGACGCGTTGTAGGTGTAGCCGGTGACCAGACATAGCGTGGTGTTGTATGCGTGGGCGCTGGAGATGAGTAGTAAGAATACAGTTAGTATTATAATAGCTGATTTTTTATTCATGCTTGAACCCCCATAACTTTTTTGTCTATATAAATGTTTATCATGTGCTCTCCGGCTACTTGCGGAGGAAGAGCAGGCCATATCACGAGCTTGATGCAATGGCCTTGCCAAGCTAGTTGAGTGCCTTCGGTTAGATTCATGTGCTGTTGTAGCTCCAGTTGTATGTATTGTTCGCAGTCACGAAATAGCCAGTGCCTGGCTCAAGGCAGGCGAAGTCGCCGTTCCAGCCAGTTTCATCGTGGGTTATTGTTTCAAATTCCTTGCTCGTCGTGTTGTACCAGGATATTGTATCGCCCGAGCTCATCCCAGTCTCGTTGAGCGTTGCGTTCAGGCCGCACTGCTGCACTGAGGAATACCAGCCGATAGTGTTGACCTGCACCTGCCCAGAGGTTGAGTTCGTCGCGTAAATCGTCACGTTCTGCTCGCCTGTGGGCACTGTGCCAACCACGGTGAAATTAAAACCCTGCGTATTCGTAACCACAAAACCCTTGAGATTATTGAGCTGGTTCAAGTCGTCATTCCACGTGCTGTTGTAGTAGAAATATTTCGCATACTGCGGCGTGGTCTCATTCGCCATGTAATACGCAATGGTTGTTCCGGCAGAAGGCGCACTCAAAATTAAACTGGTAATATTATCATCCTGAATCTGCAAAGGCATAGAAATCAAATTCATCTTAACATCAGACAAATTCGCAGCAACAATGGTAAAG
>JBDRKL010000009.1:0-81750 GCA_043814055.1 archaeon | reverse complement strand
CCCACGAACCAAGCCGGTTGGTTATGATTTCATAGACCTTGATTCTGTAACTGTCAAATAGCTTCTCGTCCAGCGGCCTCTGGTAGCTCAGAGCTTGGCGGTGCTGCCACACACATTCAAGTATGCGGTCAACTTCCTTACCTCTTTTTTCTATGCTTAACCCCTTTATTGACTCTCTGAGGGACATATTGCTGGAGTCAATAACAGTTTGTTCCTTGTGGAAATAGCGCGGTGCCTTTGGAGCTATCTTCTTTTCTCCATATCCTTCTCTTAGCGAGTCCCAAATTCCGTCATAGTCATCCTTGCACAATTGGGCGAGATTTAAAATGCCCTTTTCCTGCAGGACTTTTTCAATTTCCTTGCGCTTCTGCTTCAGAAAATCCAGCGTGAGATTTATGTCGCTCATTTCAATTATAGTTTCTTCAAGGCATATTAAATATTTTTCCAAGTTCACAGGTTTTAAATAAAGAAGCCACCATAGAATTAGTATGGACCTGATTTACATCATCGGTTACTCGGTCTGGATTTTTTTCATATTCGCAGTGATTAGCATTTCGCTCCTCGCGATTCTTGTTGCGATTTCGCTCAGGTCAGGCCGCGCAATACTCCCCAGCCTGATGATGTTCCTAATCACCGCGTTTGAGGCTCCTGCTCAGGCGCTTCTGAATTTCTTCGGTGTAGAGAACGATTCTGTGTCAAAGCTTGCGGTGCAGATACGAAATAAATTAAACTCAAAAGCATTCGCAGAAACCGAGTACAAGGACAGGCTCCTTTTGCTTCCGCAGTGCTTAAGGCATTCCACAAAGTGCCCTGCAAAAACCACAAAGAACGGTATTCAGTGCGTGCAGTGCGGTAATTGCGATATTTCAAAAATCATGAAAAAGGCGAATGAGCTCGGCTACAAAGTGGCGATTGCACCAGGGGGCGCGTTTGCGTCAAGGCGCATGAAAGAAGTAAGGCCAAAGGCAGGCATAGGCGTTGGATGCCTCTTTGAGCTCAAGGAAGGGCTGAATACAAGCGCTAAATACAAAATTCCCGGGCTCGGCGTTGAGCTTGAGGCGCCAGGCTGTGTTAACACGAAAATAGATCTCAGGAAGCTCTTTGAGGTTATGGAGGCTAAGGCGTAGGATGGATTTTGACAAGTTCCTCGCAGACCTTGAATCCCGCAGTCCTGAGCTGCACAGGAAAAAAGTCAGGGTTGAAGTGGAATTTAATCAAACTGAGCGCATAGCGGTACGCAGGGGGCAAATGCTACTCTCCTGCAAAAATGCAATTTTTGAGGGCTATTTCATCAACAAGCTTCCAAAAGGGGCAAAGGGTTTGCCAAGCTTCAGTTACATTCCAAAAAAGGATTGGATATGCTTCATACTCTTCAAGAAAAACACCCGCGAATCAGTTGAAAGCCGCGAGCTTGAAGTTGAAATATACTTTCGCAGGGAAATCTTTTCAAAAACCTATAAGGAAATTAAAATTACCCTTCTCAGCTGAGCTCTTCAGTAAACGTATTTTCTCCGTTGCTGCACTGCCTTGGGTATGACTCCATTGCAGGAAACCCTGCTGCAATGCACTCGTCAAAGCTTGTTATCTCCTCTTTGTCACTGAAGAAGCCCTCTTCAACAGCAATGAATGCAACAAACGCAAGCAAGAGTATAATGACCCCGACAGCTATCAACCAGCCCCGCATCTTCTGCTGTTTCTTGGTCATTTTCACCGGCTTGCCCCACTTGTCCTTGTTCTTCAAGCCGATTGCCATATACACCGCGCCCATTATCATAAAGACCATGCCAATTGGCATTCCGTCAAATACAATCATAAACACAATTCCAAGCGGGAGCCAAGTTAGGCCCATTGTGTAATATGTTTTATAGTCAATATCTCGAGCTTTCTTGCTTCTAACCATAAACACAGCGAGCAGTCCGACTACAATTAATCCAATCAAAATGTTAAGCAATATCCAAGGTATCATATTTGTTAGTTAAGCAAGACCACTTATATATTTTTTATCTGCTCGTTTATTAATCCAATAATTTTTTCCCTGCTCCAAAGCACAAACTTATGCTCCTTGCCGGATTTCATCGTGACAAGCATGCCGTTTGGAATAAAAAGAAGCGTCATTCTTTTTGAAGCACTTTTCACGTCCTTGAGCAAAATGGCTTCTGGCTTGTTCTGCAGATTGAGCAAGTGCGGCTCAAAAAGCAATCTCTGGTTCGTAACCCTGAGCTTGCCGCCAACCCCTTCTATGTCGCGGAACATGTTCGCGGCAACGTTTGCAAGGACTTTCTCATTCAGCCTGAGATTGAGTTTTTTTATTAACATAATCCCTTATTGGTTTTTAAAACTTAAATAGTGCGCGTTGCAGTTTTTATTCACAGTTTGCAAAGAAATAATTAAACATATAAACGTCCAGCCCCTACCCTTTTTCCATGCCTAAAGACAAGGGCCAGGCCGCAATTGAGTATATGAGCACAGTGGGTATAGCACTGGTCATCATCATGGCCATGACTCTTTTTGCTTACACTTGGACCTCTGCTGCCAAGGACACTATGTACATCTCAACTGCAAGAAGTTCTGTCAATGCGCTCGTTGAGGCAGCAGACCTGGTTTATGCGCAGGGTTACCCGGCAAGAACAACCGTGCTCGTGCAGATACCGCAGAAAGTCCACAGCGCCACCATAACCGGCAATGAAATATCCATACGAATTCGGGTTGGCTCTGGTTTCACGGATGTGCACGCGGTTTCAAAGGTCAATCTGCAGGGCGAGCTTCCCACCAACAGCGGCTATTATAATATGCTGGTCAAGTCTGAGGGCTACTACGTAAATGTCACGCAGCAATCCTAAGGGTCAGTCCTCAATGGAATTCATGACAATGGTTAGCATTGTACTAATGATGTTCTTCTTGTATTTCTTGATAAGCGGGATGCAGCAAAGGTCAACTTACGAGCTCTCGGTGCAGCTGAACGGGGGGGAAGCGTGCAATCGGCTTTCATCCGGCATAAACCTTGCCCACAATGGGGGCGACGGTTTTTCCGCTTTCATACTTATGCCCTACAAGATAAAGGACAAGGACTACAACGTCACGATAGAGAACAAGACTGTCACGGTTCAGGTGGGGGGTAAAACAGTTTTCTGCAGGATACTAACCAGCAATGTGGATTACACGCCGCCGATAGCCAAGGCGCAAACCGTGGAGGTGAGGAACAACAATGGCACAATCCAAATCCTCTAAGGGTCAGCTCTTTTCAATGGACATCTTCATGGCCGTGACGCTCGCAATGCTGATGGCCACGATGCTTGTCACGCAATGGAACTCCACCGCGAACGAGATAAACACGCGGCAGGACCAGCTGGACATGCGCCGTGCCGCATTTGACGCAACAAGCTCAATGCTCCGCATTGAACTTGTCAACCAAAGCAATATTTTGGACCCTGTAAAGACCGCGGACTTTGTGCTTTCCCCCTACAACCTCTCAAGGAATCAGGTCGGGCTTGAGGGCTATGAATTCTACTTCAGGGTTGTTGACACCAATGATCAGGTGCTCTATTATCTCTCAACCCCGCTGAACACCTCTGCTGATTACTCAAACGCAACAAACATCGTGGTGGTTAGGAGGATAGCAACCTTGTACGACAACCCGGCTATTATGTACCTCTACGTGTGGAGGGGCAGATGAAAAATACACGCGGTTTTGTCTTTACAATGGATGCGGTGATAGCATTAATCCTATTCATCTCAGTGCTCGTGCTCGTCTCAAACCTGAATTCAACGCGGATTGGGACTCATTCAAGCTACGAGCAGTTGCACTACACGAGTGAGGACGCGATGGAGTACCTCAGCGAGCAGAGGATACTTGATGACATAGGCACCTATTGGGTTGACGGCAACTGCACTGCTCCAGGGGACGGCACGGACTGCCAGATAGCCGCTAACCTGGCAAAGAACAATCTTGAGGGCATACTAACCGCCCGAACCGGATTCCGGCTCAAGTTTTCAGACCAAGTCATCTACGAGAGCGGGTTGGGCTACCCGAACGAGTCCTCTGCGTCTGAGATTGCCATAGCAAACAGGGTCGCTTCGGGCTATGAGATTGGCAAGCCAGTTGAGGGCTTCAAGGCGCGCGCGTATTTGACCAGCATAAGCAACAAGCGCACAAACGAGTATGCTTATTTCGGCGGCTACGTGGGTGAGGGCAACATAACCCGCTACATCTATCTCCCAACGAATTTCACGATACGCAACGTGACAATGGAGATGGACGTGGGCAGTAACTTCACGCTCTACATAAACAGCCAGTACTCTGGCAATTACACGGCTGAGAATCTCTCAGAATTCTATTCAACAGAGTGGAACGTCAGCTCGTCTTACCACAACAATTTCAATTCTGGCCAGAACGAGATGGAGATAGTGTTCCACAGCGGCGAAATGGAATGGCAGTACATTGCAGGCGGGTTCCTTAGGGTCACCTACGACACCAACGAAATGAACACAGAGCCAGAGACAAATTCAAGCACCTATGAGTTCCCAGGCATAGACGGCTTCATAAACGTATTTTCGTCCTTCTACGTCCCTGGCACCCTAACCAACATGGAAGCGTATCTCCATTACTACACTCAAAATCCAATGAATCTCACAATTGGAAACATCACAGTTCACGAGGCAAGTGTTTTTGATGAAGAAGTAAACGTCACGCTTACGAATTCACAGCTCTCGCAACTGCTTGACTATAACTTCCTCAGCAACAGGACAGTTCCGGTTCGCCTGGGAACCAAGCCTGGTTTCTACTCTGCAGAGGGCGCAGTGCCCAGCGACATTGTGCTCACGACTGATGTTTCGTCAAGCATGGACACCCAGGACGTAGTTGGCGCGCCAGGGATGAGCCGGCTTGATGTTGCAAAAGTGCTTGACAGCGACTTCGTGAACTATGTACTCTCGGTCCCGTGGAATAGGGTTGGGCTTATCTCGTACCACGCGACAGTTATCTGGGGTCACACGATTGACCTCACCAACAATAACGCCACGCTGCAGAACCGAATCTCAAGTTACGGCACATCAACCGCCAACACCTGCTTTGCCTGCGCAATAGCCGAGTCTGAGGCTATTCTGGTTGAGCAGAGCAGCGCCCTTCACAAGCGCTCAATAGTCCTGATGGGTGACGGCACAGCTGACAAGTGCTATGGAATTCCTGCGGCATTTTGCACAGTTGCGGTCGCGAAGCAGCAGGCGATAAACCTCTCCTGCGACGCGTTTAATGACTACGGCATAATAATCTACACTGTCGGGTTTGGGACTGGTGCTGACGCTGAGACACTGCAGGCAATTGCAGACTGTGCCAATGGTACTTACTTCTCCAGCAATAATTTCACCGAGCTCAAGGAAATCTACAAGCAAATAGCGAACCTCTCAACAAACGCAAATGTCACTTACTCATACCAGCGTGCGAACACAACCGCGTACAACAACACGCTCTATACTGACTCATACATAAGATACAATTACACTCCAATTGTGCAGGCGTACAGCTTCGGCAACATAAGCCTCACTCTGCAAACCGAGCGCTTCGGCGGCGAGGTTGCGTCCCCTTACAAGAACTTTACCTTCCAAGTGCCTACCGAGGTTCTTGTGACAGACGCGAAAACAACCTCCTACTCCGGCTCAAAGTGGACAGACAGGGTCCAGGTCAAGAACCAGACAACTGGTCAGTGGCATGTCTCTTACACGCTCGCCGATTACAGCACAACTTACTATGCGCTCGGCGACCCGTTCACAGTGCAGCTGCCCCTGCAGTACTTTGATGAGGGTGAGAATTTCAGTCTTGGCGTTGGGACAGGAAACACGCCATACAATGCAACCGGCGGCTCGCCTCACAACCGTCTTATTTACACTGTTATGATTTCAGAGCGCATTGGCTTTGGGGGTGTGTTCTCCAATCAAACTGACGCAGAGCAGGACGCGCTTGAGCGCCTGCAGAACGCCCTTGCGGAGAGAGGTATCAACATAAACATAAACAATATTGAGGTAAACTCAACAGCGGCTCTCAAAATCCCGTCCCTGTGGGGTCCAAGCCGATTCACGCTGGAGGTGTGGCAATGAGGGCAATCAGGAACAAAAAGGCAATGGTTCTCACAGTGATTGCAGCGCTTTTTGCAGTGGTGCTTCTCAGCACGGTCGCAATCAGGATGGAGCAGACCCGCGAGCACGGCGAGTCAATGGTCTATCGCGTAAGGTGTGATGAAATGATATCATTCCTTGACGATATGGAGCGCGACCTTGACAGGGCTGCGGTGATTTCTGGAAAGAGGTCAGCGATCCATGCGGTTGACCTTGTGGTAACCGAGGGCAATCCATTTGGAAATGCCACCGAGCGCATTGAGGTTATGGTGCGCAACGGAACCCTGGACGGGGAGGCGGTTTACCAGTTGGAAAATCAGACTCTTGCAGACTGGATTCCAAAGATAAATTCGCTTGCAGAGCAGCGCGCGTTCACCTCAAACATGGAGCTTTCACAATTCACCATAGATGTCGTGCCCTACACCCCCTGGGAATTCCGGGTTAGAATCCGGGTTGAAAATTTCACGCTTGTTGACAATTACGGCTACTGCACTTTTAACGGCTCCTTGCCAAGAGCTGACAACTGGATAAACGGCGAGGTTGGCATAACCGGCACAGAAGACCCCCTGTACACGCTGGAAACCTACGGCCACGTGAGCAGGGTCATCTCGCAAGGCTCGCACAGCCCAGGTGAGCTTGGCAATACTGACCTGATGATTGACGCAATATACAACAAGACTTACTACGAGAGCATAGACGGCCCGTGCTTTTTTGAGCGGCTTGAGGGCAAGCTCGGCGACTTGGACGACGCCACGCGGCACGATTATTACGTGACGATGGCTCACGACATGTTTGTAGAAGAAGGGTTAAATATACCCAAAGCTAACGTTACCATAGGCCTGGAAACGTTCGTTAGCGTCTCCGAATTGCAGTCCAGAATACCAAGCGGGCTCCAGTCCACAATAATCAAGGAGAACCAGAGCTGTGTTGACCACGTGTATTTCGGCTCGCCAGTTGGGGGCAGGAAAGTGATAAACGTGACCGCCCAGTACAGCTGGTTTAGGATAGATGATCAGGCAGGGACTAACGACCACGCGTCATATTACAATGTTGATGGGGCGCTATACGATTAAGAGGTGATATGAAATGACAACAGAACAACTTGAAACTCAAATGGACAGGTTTGTAGATGAAATTATGAAGCGCGGCAAGATGACTTTCCCAGAGGCTGCCTCGATTCTTGGAATATCCGAGGGGCAGGTAGAGGAATGGGCAAATCTGCTCTCAAAACACAAGAATGAAACTCACATTGAAATACAATACCCTAGAATGGGCGACCCTATAATAGTCTCGACCATTGAGAAGAAAAAAGAGGAAATAAACGAAAAGGTCGCGGATCTTAAAAATCAGAAGAAGGGGACAAAGCTAACTGAGGAAAAGACTGAAGTGCCTAAAAAACTTGAAGAGGGCGAAGCACTCTTTGAAGACGAGACCGAGGATACACGCACCATCAAGGACAAGGTATCTGAGATAAAGCTCGCGGAGGAAAAGCTTTCAAAGGCAGTTGAGGAAGGTGCAGAGCTCGCGAAGAAAACCGCAAAGGAACCTCTCCCAGAGAAGCAGGATTTAATTCATCTCGTTAAGGAACTCACAGACAAGGTGAAGCTGATGGAAGGCCTTGAAAAGGAATTCATTGGCATCAAGAAGGAATGTGAGGCTGTTGAGTCTGCTTTGAAAAAGACAGAGCAGGAAGAGAAGGAACTCATAGAAAAGACAGACCACGCGCGAATAACACTGGTGGAAACAAAAAATCACCTAAACTCTTTGGTGGGATCCCTGCTTCAAAAATTATCACAGGCAAAGGACGTAACTTCGCACTTGGACGAACTCAAGAAGCTCAAGAAATCAAGCCCAGAAAGCATAAACGCGATAGAGTTTGAACTTAAGAAGCTTGAAAAGGAGCTTAAGGACATTGAAAAAAAGGCAAAAACAGTTGACAAGGCGCAGGTCAAGATGAATTCCAAGAAGCGGTGGGGTCGTAAAAAGTGAAAAAACACGCGAAAAAGCAGGTGGATACGAATGAACAAGTAAAGAAGCTTGAGCTGGAGTTTGAGCGGGCAATACTAAAAAAGCCTCCTACAAAAAAAGAAGAAAAAAAACTAATCCCTGCAAGTGACACCAAAGAACTTCTGCGGTCTCTCACAAAGGCAGAGAGCCTGAAAAATCATTCCAGCTTCGTGGTTTCATCGGGTGCAAAAGTTCTTTGCGCCTACGACGTGAAGTCAGACGAGCTCACTACCAAGGTTCAGATAATCAAGGACCCCCAGGAATTCGTGCTGCTCTACAATTGCGAGTACCCCCGAGTGCCGCCAGCAACACAGCTCTTGATGGAGGACATTCGCGAACGCCTCATAGAAGAGGTCAAGGTTGAAGTTGAGGAAATAGTTAATCCCCACGCTTTCAACGAGCTCAAGAAGCGCTACAAGGACACTGCAAACAAGGTCATAACAAATGAGTTCAAGCAGCTGCAGGGCGAGCAGAAGGACGTTCTCCTGAACTACCTAATTCACCGGATGCTTGGGCTGGGCAAGCTTGAGCTTCTCTTCGCGGACGACGACCTTGAAGAAATAGTTATCAACAACGCGGAGGAGCCAACTTGGGTGTATCACAAGAAGTATGGCTGGCTCAAGAGCAATATCTCGCTTGACAGTGAGGAGCAAATCCACAATTACTCATCTCTCATAGGCCGCAGGGTTGGCCGAGAAATAACGAGCCTGCACCCGTTAATGGACGCTCGCCTATCCTCAGGGGACCGTGTCAACGCAACACTCTCCCCGATTTCCACTCACGGAAACACAATCACGATAAGAAAGTTCGCGCGCAAGCCGTGGACAATGATTGACTTTCTTGACCCAAAAGTGAACACGCTGAACAGCAAGGTTGCAGCTATGCTCTGGATGGCAATCCAAAATGAGATGAATATGCTCATCGCTGGCGGCACAGGCTCTGGAAAAACCTCAATGCTCAACGCTCTCACCCCGTTCATACCGCCGAATCAGCGCATAGTGAGCATAGAAGACACCCGCGAGCTCCAGCTTCCAGATTTCTTGCACTGGGTTCCAATGGTAACGCGCTCGCCCAACCCAGAAGGTAAGGGTGAGATAAGCATGCTGGACCTGATGGTAAACTCGCTCAGGCAGAGGCCTGACAGGATAATCGTGGGTGAGGTGAGGCGAGCAGAGCAGGCTGAGGTTCTCTTTGAGGCAATGCACACGGGCCACGCGGTCTATGCAACGCTCCACGCGGACACGGTCTCACAGACCTACCGGCGCCTTGTCAACCCGCCAATAAACGTGCCAATGGAAATGCTTGAGTCACTGCACTTGATACTCGTCCAATTCAGGCAGAGGCAGTTGAACATAAGAAGAACATTCCAAGTTGCAGAGGTTGAGCTCCCAGAGGAGTACGCGGGCGAGCTCAAGGTCAAGTTCAACATACTCTACAAGTGGACAGCCAAGGATGATGCACAGCTTTCGGTCAATCCGAGTACGCGAATCATAAACGAGCTTGAAATCCGCACAGGAATGAACGCCAAGGAAATAGGGCAAGACCTGGTGGATAAGGAGAATCTGCTTAACTGGATGCTTAAGCACAACCTGCGAAACATAAACGATGTTGGCAAGCTGGTCAGCACCTATTACATTGATCCGGATAAAGTGCTCACAGCACTGAAGAAAAACGAGGACCCGTTCAAGATTGTCAACAATCAATGATAAAATGAGAATTCCATTTGTTCCATTTCCAATAGAAACGGCGAAGCAGAAGGCGAAGCGATTCAGGGGTATTGCCACGAAGCTGCTCCTAAAGTTTCCAAATCTTTCTTCAAACCTTATCCAGGGCCGCATTGACATAAAGGCAGAGGAGTACCTTGCGATTACAATTTACAGCACGATTTTCTGGTTTGTGCTCTCGTCGCTTTTAATGGTCGGCACCATACTCGCTGGCGGGGAAAGTTTGCTGGCATCAATTGACATAATATTTATGGTTTCAATCCCTCTTACAGTGATGTGCTTCTTTTACTTGCTTGCGTTCCCGCTTGTGCAAGCCAAGCGCAGGATGAAATTTCTTGAGCGCGACCTGCTTTTCGCGATAAGGCACATTCTCATTGAAGTGCGCTCCGGCGTTACGCTGTTCAATGGGATAGCAAGTGTTGCAAAAGGGGGCTATGGAACTGTATCTGATGAGTTCCGCAGCGTTATCAAGGACGTGAACGTTGGAATGCCTGAGGAGCAAGCGCTTGAGAAGGCAGCGTTTGAAAATCCATCCCTCCCATTGAGAAAAGTTATCTGGCAAATTTCAAACGCCCTCAAGGCTGGTTCTGATATCGGGGAAACCCTCAAATCGCTTGTCAAGGACCTTGAGAAAGAGCAGATGCTTACAATCAAGAAGTATGGGCAGGAAATGAATCCGTGGACCATGATGTACATGATGGGCGGCATTATAATGCCCTCTCTCGGAATAACGTTCCTCATTGTGATGAGCGCGTTTATGGGTGTTGGCGCAGGAGCATCAGTGTTTTATTTAATACTCATATTCATCCTCTTCTTCCAGGTGTTCTATCTGAGTTTCATGAAGACTAAGAGGCCAATAATAGGTGCGTGATGAAAAAAGCAAAGAAAATCTCCAAGGAACCGCCAAAGGAAAAAGCAAAGGAAATCCTAAAGGGGGCTCTGAAGGAAATGCCCAAGGAAAAATCAAAGGAAATTCTAAAGAGGGTGCTGAAGGAAATGCCCAAGGAAGCCTCAAAGGAAATCCTAAAGGAAGCCTCAAAGGAAATGCCAAAGGTGAAGAACGCGGAAAAAACCAAGAATCGCTACAAGAAATTTAGCCGCATGCTCCCAACAAAATGGGGTGTTAGTGCTTCCAAGCTACTGGTGTACGCTGGGCTCTCAGGTTCAGGCTCTATCTGGGTTGCAAAGCGCATAATCCTAGCCATAGTGATGGCAATTGCATTGCCGTTGGCTCTTTTTATGTTGGGATATCTCCCAATGTTCTACGCACTAATCGCTGTTCCCATTGTGTTTGTCAGCATATTCGGCGGCTCGTTTACAATGCTCTCCCTAAAAGTAAACAAGCGGGCAATTGAGATTGAAAAAATACTCCCGAGCGCCCTGCAGCTCATAGCTGCAAACATACGGGCGGGAATGACGCCTGACCGCGCCATATGGATGTCTGCCCGCGAAGAATTTGGCGAGTTCGCAAAGGAAATAAAAAAGGTCGGTTCAGAATCTCTGGGTGGAACTCCTCTCACAGAGGCGTTTCTCATAATGAGTGAGCACGTTCGCTCCCCTATACTCGGGAGAACCGTTCGCCTGATAGTAGAGGGAATGGAATCCGGCGGAGAGCTTGCAAAATTGCTGGACGAAACCGCTGAAGAAATACAATCACTATTAATTCTTGAAAAAGAGATGGCAACCAACACCTCTATGTACACTATGTTCGTTGCGTTTGCATCACTCGGAGGTGCCCCGCTTTTGCTTGGCATATCCACATTCTTCGTTGAAATGATTACCAAGATGACTGAGGCAATTGGGTTTGGTGATATGTCTACAGACGCATCGGCTAGCGGCATGGGGCTTATGGGCTTTACATCCTCAATTGGTCCTGACTTCCTATTCTACTTTGCACTGACTGCAATCATCATAATTACGTTCTTTGCTTCGCTCCTCTATGGTTTAATCAAGAATGGCGACGAGAAGAAAGGCCTCCAGTACGCTCCAATTTTCGTAATCTGCGGGGTTACTATTTTCTTCCTTGTGCGGTACTTTATAACCCAAATGTTTGGCAGCATGATGGTTATGTAACGCTTCTCTCCACTTACAAAACCTTTATATAGCACGGTTCCGTATGCCACACTCAGAGGTGATCTTAAATGGGTAACAAAAAAGGACAAACAGCAATGGAATACCTCATGACCTATGGATGGGCCATAATTATCGTAGTGATAGTTGGAGTCGCTCTTTGGAGACTTGGTGTCTTCACGCCGAGCGCAGGGACAGTGGCCAGTGGATTCGAAGAATTTCAGGTAACAGACTACACGATAACTGCAGCGGGTGCAGTCACCGTTAACTTCGAAAACGCAGACAAGCAGAGCCGAACTGTAACTATTAGCAGTATAACTGTTGATGATAACGCTTGCAACGGTGCAACAGGTGCCGCAATAGTTGGCGCTTCAAAAACATGCACAGGCACTGCAACGGCTGGAACCGCAGGAAATCCATACACGGGCATTGAGGTATCGATAGCTTATACCATAGCTGGTAGCAGCATAAACCACACTGAAACAGGCTTGCTATCTGGCGAATACGAGTAAGGCGGTACCCAACGCAGGGTCCCCTTACTATTTTTTTTTATTTGTTTTTTGTTTTGTTCTAGCGCGGAGTGGATTTCATATGCAACATTTTCCCTTGCTAAATTCAATCCCAATCAGCTCCCATTCTGAGTTAAATTCCAGGCACAGCTCGCCCAAATCAAGAAAATGCTCTGCCTCGCCGTCGCGCAATATTATTCTTTTCACAAACTAGGGGGGCTCTTTGGTGTTTAAAAAGTTAATTTAACTGGATGGAGTTTGTTTTGGCTGAGCTTAGCAAACTCTTCCAAGCGGGTTACTTGACAAATTCGCCCAAACTCTTCTGGTCTTTCCTCAAATCCACAACACCCTCTTCAAATTTCTCAATGCTCGGGTCAAGCTTAACGAATTCCAAGCCATTTCTGTGCAGCATATCCTTCGCGTTCGGGCTCAAGCGCGGAGCGCAGAGTATGCCGCGCACTTTCTCCTTTTTAGTCCTGTTCATCTCATCCACGTAGCGCTTAAGTTGATTAACTTCGTTAAGTCCTGCAGTGCGCCGCTTCATCTCAACGATTACGTAATTTCCATCTTTATCCTTGCAGTAAATGTCAATTCCACCCGTACTGATTCGTTTCTCAACTTTCTCAGTCCTCAGACCTTCTTCAACGAGCTCCGGCTGTGCCAAGACCATCTTGACCCAGTCCTTCTCCTTCCCTGCGACTGTGATGTCCTCCTCGTCTTTGAGCTTGAAGTTCCCAACAAAATTCAGGCTTGAGAATTTAATCGTGATGTGGTCCTGCACTTTTCGCTTGTAGGACTCAAGAACAAGTTTATCATCCTCCAAATAAGCTTTCATCTCGCACCCAGCAGTCTGGTAATTTACTGGCGCGTGCCTGTCCTTCTTGTGCACAGTCAAAGAAGAATCCTCCTTGACCATTACAATGCGCTCGCCCTCTCCCATTTTTGAGCTCGCCCTGCCTCTGTAATCCACGCTGCACGAGCCAATAATCAACAGAAGTTCCTTGTTCGCCAGGCTCCGCGATACAATCGGCTCGGCTTCCTCAAGTTTCGGCTTGTTCAGCGCTTGCATATCCAATCATTTGAACCCTAAACTAAATAAACCTTATCTGCGATAAATTATTTATGGCAATCAACTTACTGCCGCACAGTGTTCTGGGCGGCGACATTATGACTTTCATAATCATAGCCGTGCTCTTGTTCCTTGTTGAGCTCGTGTTTTATCTCATTCCCGGTGTTTCACTGTCGTCGCTCTTAATTGGAATGACTGCAATCGCGTTCGGCTTCGTGCCGGTTTTCGTAATCAGCCTGTTCGCAATCCTCGCCGCGCACTTCGTCTTAAGAAAAGACATTTCGCTCTTCATGCCTGACATATTCACTCTTGTGCCAATGGTCGCGTTCGCCACGTTCCTCGGAGCCGGGACTATAGACATGTTTGGCTGGGGCATATACGGCGCTCTGCTCGGTCTGGTAAAGTGGGGCGCTGCAATCCTAACTGGATTTATGTTTGGCCGGAACATGGCTAAGCGCTATATGGAAGTCCTGCTTGAGCCTGTGCTGAATTTCTTTATATTCACTTACCTGACTTTTGTCTTCGCGTGGCTGGTGTAAACTTTAAATAGTATGCACTTCAGTAGGAAACTATAATGGCGCAAATCAATACTACAAAATCAGTTGCAATTGGACCCATACTGCTCCTAATTTTTCTAGGATTTCTCCTCATATCAGCCCCGTGCGTCGCCCGCAGCGACAAGGAAAATGCCATGCCGCCCGGCTTGGCAAAGAAGGCGGCAAATGCCGGCGTTGCGTGCGTCAACCTGTCCAGCGTCACAGCTCCATACTACCTTAACAACGACACAACCCTGTGTGCCGGGAACTACGTTTTTGTTGCAAAGCCTGCAAAAGGAGTCCTCGTGTTCAACGCAACAAACATAACCCTTGACTGTAGCGGCGCAAACATTACTGGCAGCACGTCCGTGGACGGCATCTACACTAATTTCAGCGGGTCCACGGTTAAGAACTGCATTTTGCACGGCTACAGGTATAACATATACTCCAGTTCGGCGGACGGCGTTGTTGTGGAGAACAACACGCTCTATAGTTCCAAGCGCGGCGTGTTTCTTGAGGCGTCCTCCTCTGCCGTGGTCAAGGAAAACACAATCACTGGGAACAACTATGGTGTGTTCGCATCAGCGGGCTCAAACTCTGCCCAAATTACCGGCAACAAGATTCTCCTGAATCTCTTGTACGGTATTTACAACAACAACTCCAACTATACCAGCATATCCGACAATGTTTTCCTGAACAACACCAACAAAACTCTCTTGTACGTTGACTTCGGCGAGATATATTCCAACGTGTCGTCCGGCCTGCAAATCAGCGGCAATAGCGTCCTTGACCACAGGTTCAGCGGCTTTGGGCTGGACAATTGCAACGACTGTGTTGTGGGCTTCAACAATTTTACCCCGACAATGAGCTATTACTCTGTATCCATAATCGCAACTGACTGCAGCAATCTCAGTGTCATTGGCAACTTGTTCAACTCAACCTTCACGAACGCCGGTTATTCACTAATCGCTACAAGGTGCACCGGCAGCAGCTTCGCGAACAATACGTTTGCAAGTTCGCGCTATGGCATAAGCCTCAGAGGCACGGACAGCAGCACTGTTGAGAATAATGTTTTTTACAAGAACAGCCTGGTTGGCATACTCCTTCAGTCCGAGTCATTCAACATAACAATCCGCTACAACACAATGCTCAACAACCTCACCAATGTTGGCATAGCCGTCCTGAACTCAACCAACAACGAGGTCTACAAAAATTTGCTGGACGTTAACAACGGGATTAATGTCTATGACATGGCGCACCAAAATTCCATCCACGACAATTATGTTAAGTTCAGCAACTACGGCTTCTGGTTTGAGACCACCAATCCCTTGTCATACTTTAACGAAAACAACACCATATCCAACAACACCTTCCTTGGCGGCCAGTCCTGCCTGCGCATAAACAACAACGCAGGGGCGAACAACTTCTTTGAGGGCAACACGCTGAAGAACTGCAGCTATGCAGTTGACATGTACGATACCTCTGACTCGAACGGGCTTTACATCAGGAGCAACAAAATCACGAATTCCCGCACGTCAGCGTTTTATTCCAGCAAGAACTCAGTCCTGTTCATCTACGACACTAAGCTTGACTCCTCAAATGTGGCGTTCCATGCATCGGCGGAGCTCAACAGCACAGTCCGGCTCGTGAACACCACTTATAACACGTCCAAGACTATCCTCAAAGACACGTCCACAATCAGGCGCGGCTGGTACAGCGTTGTCAGGGCAATTCACACGAACGGGACAAACCTGTCCGGCGCCTCAGTATCCTCTATTGACTTTGTCGGCAGCCCGTCCTGGAACGCAACAACTGGCTCAAGCGGCAGGACGTCTGACTCCTGGCCGTGGAACATTGACTACGAATACGAGGAGTTCGCGCCCGGCGGCTACACTAGAGTCGTTCCACTATACCTGCACATCATCACGACCACGCTGTCCCCTTTTGGCACAAACACCGCTACATTTACGATACTGGCAAACGAGGTTGACGGGTATAACGTTACCCTGCCGCCGCAAAAGTGATATGGTCAGCGACAACAATTGTTCTAACGTGCAAAAATAGTTCTATTTACTCTTTTTCTCGGCGCCTTCAACCGCAGGCTCTTCCTTTGGAGCTTCAGCTTCTTCGTTCTTCTCCTCAGCTGGAGCTTCTCCCTCTGTCGCAGGAGCCTCTTCCTTCTATATGTCATCACCAAGCATCTTTTTTTCAACCACATTGTCAAAAAATCTACAGAAGAGAATATCAAAAACTTTTATATTTCTCCATTCCTCATGATTCTTCCTATTAAATGAGCATATTTTTTTATCCTTTTTCCAGTCTCCGCCACCCCAAAAACCTTCTATTTTTTTAATGTCTTCTGGAATCAACCAGGTCGGCATAAACATTTGTTTTGCTGACATCTTAAAAATATTGATTACTTTCTGTTCTGTTAAAAAGTGTTTTCCATAAACCCTCTCTTTAATCTCTGCATCTTTTTTCCCAGTTTCTGTTTTTAACTTATCCCACAAAGTACCGCCCAGAAAATATTTCTTATACTCATACCAAGAATACCAGTCAATAACTGACCTCCAGCAATTATACATCTTATCGACAAATTGTATATAGCTCTCAATTTTTTTCGGTTTATTTTTTGGAATCTCCCAAAATGAACGTTCCCAGTGTGTCTCTTTATAGATATTTAAATTTGCTGACAGCTCCAGCCTGAACAAAACCGCTTCATCCGGGAACTTTTTGAGTTTTTTAAAATATGTTTCGCTATATATTTTTAATAGTGAGTTATCTCGCATTTTAAAATAACTCGGTCTGTTGTCATATCTTAAATCTTGATCTGGTTCTATTGAGTGTAAATCATAAGCCATATCCTAAAAATAGGTCTTTATGTATTTATTTCTTCTCTTCTGCGGGTTTCTCTTCTTCAGGCTTTGCTTCTTCCTTCACTTCTTCGGTTTTAGGCTCTTCAGCAGTTTCCTCTTTCTTTTCTTCAGCTGGAGCTGCCGGAACATCCGGCAATTTCGCCTTCAAATTATTTGCCTGCGCATTGGCCTTGGCAAGCAGATCCTTTGCTGTTGCAGGGCACATAAAGTTCGCCTCAGTTGCAAGCGACTTCGCCTCCCTGAAAGCTTTTGCAATGAACATCTCAATGTTGTCTTTTGTCGGGTACGTAATGTAGAAAGCCAAATTGAACGCGCTAATCTTCGCAAGCTGCATGTTACCCAGCACCTGCTCGGTGTTAATCGCGAGCACGTCTGAATTGTATATCCTTCCGTCTTCATAAGCAGCAACCAGGTCAAGCCCAATTTCCATTGGCTCAATCTGCATTTTGGTCATAGTATTAGCCTGCAGCTTGGTAATCTTGGCGCCCTTCTTTGCAATCACGGATTCTTTCTTGATAACAACTTTTCCACCCTCAATTGATGCAGCGATTCCTGCTTTGTTGAGCTCGCTGACTATTGGTCCTGGTGCAAAGCTGGTTTCGCCTGCTGGAATTATAATGTCTTTCGGTGCGATGTCGCCTGCTTTTGCAGCCGCGCTGACCTTGGAGTCCTGAATTTTCCTTGAGAGCTTGAAAGGGCCAACCTTTGAAAGCAAGAGTGCTGGCTGGTCCTTGAAATAATCAGTTAGCTCATCCATCTTTACATTGGCAAGCGCACGGATGAGTATGCTCTTCTTGGCCATCTTTACAGTCGCGTCTTCGCCAAAGCTCTGCTTTATCTTGACTAACTGCTTTGCTGGAAGCCCCTGCAGGTTTATCGCGCACACCACTGGGTACTCCTTGATTAGGTTGGCGAGGTCGGACACGGCCTTTATTTTCCACTCTGGTACTGTGCCGTCTCTCATTTTAAATCACCATCCTTTTTGGAGTTTGTAGTTGGTAGTTCGTGGTTAATAGTTTTTGACTCCTCTGCGCCTGCCTTGCTCATTGCGGTTTCGCCGCCAATTCTGGCTGCGTGGCCCATTGTGAGCTTGACGTGCGCGGACTTTATGTTGGCATCGCCACGCGGAAGCTTTTTGGTGACTGCATTGTAAACCGCCTCAATGTTCTGCGCAATCTGCATATCTTCCATTGTTTCAATTCCGACCAGGCAGTGAACTACAGGCTGACCCTTATTCTGAAGGTTCACGAGCCGCTTGAGCCTTTCAAGAACTGGTTTCAGGTCTCCTTTTGGCGGGACTGGTTTTGGCATTTTTCCCCTCGGCGCGAGAATAGCGCCAAGGTTCTTGCCTACCTCAGCCATTAGGTCTGGCTGGGCTATGAGAAAATCAAAATTTGAGCACAACTTCTTTGCTTCCTTCTTGTTCGCGCCGAGCTCAGAGAGTTTTGCCTTGTTTATGAGCGTTTCAATGCCAGCTTTCTTCGCGCTTTCAGCGACTTCACCCTCAACAAAAGCTGCAACAGTAATATTTTTTCCGCGGCCGTGCGGGAGAACAACCTCTTCCTTAATCTTGCCCTCTGGCTTCTTCAAGTCCAAGCCTTTTAGATTCAGGGCTAGGTCGAAGGATTGGATAAAACCTCGCTTTTTGGCGCCGTCACGGGCTGCCTTTACGGATTCAACGATTTCTTTAACTTCCATGTTGTCCTACTGCCGAAGCAGTTAGTGGTGAGCTATTCTAATGTAGCAAGACCTTTTTAAAGGTTTCTATTGCTACAGCTTTGTTTAATAAGTCGAAAACAAGTGTCACTTTTTAAACAGAATTAGTTAAGCATTCCTTTTGCCCTGTTGCGCTATGGGGGGAGTATAAGATAGATTATACGACACCTATAACTTCTTTAACATTAATACACTGCCATTCATGAGCTCCGCAAATTGACCTTATTTCAACAGGTTGGCATGAGCCCCAATCATAAACCCTTTTTTCTATGTCTCCTCGTATAGTTAAAGTTACAATGTAACCTTTAGACTCCCTTATTTCTGCAATCTCTTTTTGAATATCTGAATAATCTATAAACATACAATTATTATCTACTGCTGTTTTGCTAGGAGCGATTCTAGTTTCTACATCTCGAATTACATCTTCTTCTATAATCACTGTAGAGATTAAAGGAACGAGAGGTTCTAGCTTTTCATTTTCAGTGTTAGATAAACAATGTTCTAAGTAAGATTCAACACAATTATCTTTATTTAGATTATACTGATATACTTCTCCGGCTTTAGTGACTAAATAACTATTTACAATGCTATTACCATACTTTCCTTCAAATTTGAAACCAGTTATTGGAAATAATTTTGAACAAAGATTGTTATCAATCTTGACAAAGATATCACTATCTCTTTCAAGTAGGGTAATCGAAGAGAAATATTGAAGTAATGGTTGACTTTTAACCCTAGAAATAGTATTTGCATAATAAGATTCTAGATAATCTTTAGCTTCTTCTTCAGTAATAATATTAACTACCTCGTTCGGTTGTTTAAACATTGTATCTGCACTCCATGAACAGCTCAGTTCCGCTTCTGCTATCTCCCCCGGAGAATATAACTCAATTTCTTGTGCGTCTCTAGATTCAAGCATAGATTTTGCTTCAGAAACAAATTTTGTTGCTTGAAGTATAGCTCCAATAGAAAGAATAAGTAATATAATACCTATTATCAATAGAATTTTTGATAACTTTTTCATATCCTTACATAACAAATATGCTTATTTAATCTTTATGAATAAAAGGAGTCAGTCCATAAAGTAGGCTCTTTGTCCACAAATTCTATTGCTGTGGTTGCTGGTACTGCTGTTGAGCTGCTGGTTCTGCTCCCTTTGTTTTAGTGGACGCGTGGTATATTGCAAACCCAATGAACAGCAGGGCGGCTATGTAAACGCCCCAGCGGAGCATGCTCAGTGCCATCAGCGCAACGTCTATGATGGGCTCAAGCACGGTTGAAATATATTGTATCTGCAGATTGTTAAAGCCAATGTCAAGCGCGCTGAACAGTATTGAGAGTCCGAGCAGCCTTATCAGCGCATCGCTCAGCTTGTGGTCGCCAATATAGCGGTCAAGGTACTGCCTCAGCGCGCCCACGACTTTCCATATGAAAATGTACGCAGTCACGACTGACAATACGATAACTATAATGCCCATAAGCCAGGCGTCCCAAGCAAGTCCAAGTAATTCTGCCATAGAACCGAATAATCCTGAGAAGTATTTATAATTATTCTTCTTTCTTCTTCTCTTCTTTTGCCGGAGCTGCTGCTCCTTCCTTCTTCTCGCCCTCGGCTGCCGCGCCTTCTGCACCCTCGGCTACAACCACATCTTCCGGCACGAGCTTCATTACTATCGCAGTGCTTAGTCCTTCTGCCTTCATCGCAGCGCGGATATCTGCCTTGTCCTTGTTCTTCATGCTCTCCAGAATATCCTTGCCCTTCTTTTCCTCTTCCTCATGTGCCTTTGCAGCTGCCGCAGCGAGCTCCTTCTTCTGTGCTTCAAGCTTTGCCAGCTTCTCTGCGCTCGCTTCAGTCCTTACCTCAGAAATTGGTTGATCATAAATTCCCGCGTTGATATCTGCAGTAGTTTCCTGCGGGGTTTTCCCTTCAACAAGTACTCCCATTGAAACGCAAGTGCCAATAACGCATTTGACGCGGGCTTTTAGGTCCTTTGCAAGAATCGCGTCTTCCTTCATCTTTGCAATCTTGATTGCCTGCTCAATAGCCATGTTCGCGACCTTCTCGCTCTTCGGGCTTCCTGAGCCCTTATCCAGGTTGAGTTCTTTTTTTATCAATGCTGAAACAGGAGGTGAGCCGACTTCAATTTCAAAAGCCTTTGTCTTCGGGTCAACAGAAACAGTAACAGGAACCTGCATCCCCTTGTAGTCTTTGGTCTTCTCGTTAATGGCTTCAATCACCTTGTTTATGGGCACTCCTAGAGGTCCCAGCGCAGGGCCAAGCGGAGGTCCGGCGGATGCCTTGCCTCCCTCAACAAGTGACTTAATTTTTTCTACCATTTCTAAAGTTTAAACGGATCAATCGTCTCAGGTTCTATCTCCTCTGTCTTTTCTTCTTTATCAGCTTTTCCTTTTTTCTCTTCTGCTTCCTCTGCGCCGTCTTTCTTCTCTTTTCCCTCTCTCTCAAGCACTCGCACGGATTCAGCAGGGACTGTGATTGGAATCGGAACTGTTGCCTCAAGCAGTTCAATAGTGACTTCATTCTTGGTGTTGTCCACCTTGATTATCTTTGCCTTCTCACCCTTGAACGGCCCGGACGTTACTTCAATGGTGTAGCCCTCCTCAAGCGATGTTGCAGCCGGTTTTGGCGCTAGGAAGTGCTCAATTTCGTTGACACTTGTCTCGCCTTCCACGAGGCCGCGCGCGTGCGCAACTCCGCGGTATGCCTTGTCAATATCCTGCTTGTCCCCCTCAACGAGGACGTAGCCCTTCAAGCCAGGCACGATTATTGAACTAATCGGGAACTTATCCCTCTCGATACGGTCAACTAGCTTGCTCGCAACATTCTTTTCCTTGTTTGCAGTTGTTCGTATCGCGTATATTCCCAAAGAAATCACCTATTTTATGAGATTGGCCAGCATTCTTACTGCAAAGCCGATTGCGCCTATGATTATGACGCCGATGCCCGTAACCTTCAGGATTGTTTTGTACTCGGTAAACGTGGGCTTCTTTGCCACTTTCAATATGCGCAGATAATCTCTTATTTTCCTCATCTGGTCTCAAAAAGGGTCAGGGAACGAGTGCGGCTTTATCCGACGAACTCGATGCCGTATTCCTTCTCCATCTTGCTTCTGTAAACCTTTTTTTCCTCAACGCCCTCTGGGCCGAGAATCTGCTTCTGCTGTTTCAGTCCTGTGACAACCAGCATGACTCGCATAAGGTTCTGAAGATCTGGGTCAATTCGTGCGCCCCAGATTATCCGTGCATTCGAGTCAAGCTTGTCTGAAACTGCTTCCATCACAACCCGCGCATCCTGCAGGGTCATGTCAGAGCCGCCGATGACATTTATCAGTGCGCCCTTTGCGCCAGTGATGTCAATGTCCAGAAGCGGGTTTGTAAGTGCTTTCTCAACAGCGTCCCTTGCTTTCTCCTCGGTATCTGACTCGCCAAGGCCTATCATCGCGGTTCCGCCGTCTCTCATTATTGTCCTTATGTCAGCGAAGTCCAAGTTCACGAGTCCTTCCTTAGTGACGAGTTCAGTGATTCCGCGCACTGCGTTCACAAGAATCTCATCCGCAACCTTGAAGGCTGCATTGAGTGGAAGTTCAGGGACAATTTCAAGAAGCTTGTCGTTTGGTATTACAATAACTGTGTCTGTGTTCTCGCGCAGCGCGCTGAGTCCTGCCTGTGCGTTTTCCCATCGGACAGCGCCTTCAATGCTGAACGGCAGTGTTACGATTCCAATTGTGAGCGCCTTGGTCTTCTTTGCAAGCTCTGCGATAATTGGCGCGCTGCCTGTTCCGGTTCCGCCGCCAAGACCGCATGTGACAAAAACAAGGTCTGCGCCATGAAGAACTTCCTTAAGTTCCTTCTCATCTTCCTTGGCCGCTTCAGCGCCAACCTGTGGGTCGCTTCCAGCTCCAAGCCCGCCGGTAATCTCTTTGCCTATGAGTACCTTGCTGTGTGCGTTGGTGTAAAGCAGGTCCTGCGCGTCTGTGTTGATTGCGATGCAGTCTGCTCCTTCCACACCAATGTCCATCAATCGGTTGATTGTGTTGTTTCCTGCTCCGCCTGCTCCTATAACTTTTATGGAAGTTCTCTTTGTCCTTACAAGGTCTTCCAAGTTAGGATTTGACGGCATCTGATAAAGTTTACCAGTGCCCTCTTCATGTTTCATAAGCTTCATTTTTTCCTCCCTCTAAGAGTTTTTAATATTAGATTCTCCCTTTTCAAATACATCAACAAACCGCACGCGATTTGCCCCCTTGACGTACTTAAGTATATCTCGTGCAGTTATTTCCTCTGTTAGGTTTATATACCTTCTGGTTTGCATCTCATTCGGCGTGCTAATTTCAACTTCTTTTTCCGTAACCGCTATCTTGACGTCCTTAATTTCAACACTTGGCACGTGCAGTTTGAGTATGCTTCTAACCTGCTCCTCAGCCTTGATTATTTTTCCCTTGACCTCAACCTCATATTCCAGTGTTTTTCCAGCAAGCGGGTGATTGAAATCCACTTTAACGCGGCCGCCGCTCACTGATTTCACAATTCCCTTCTGCCTTTCAAGCTCAACAGGCATTCCCGGAATCGGGTTCACCTTCTGCCTCTTGAAAACATTCATTGGAACGAGCTTCACGAGTTCAGCGTCCTTGCTGCCGAATGCATCAGCTGATTCAATGTCAATCTTTTTCTTCTCCCCCACGCTGAGCGAGCTGAGCTGTTTGTCAAGCCCAGGCACAACATGCCTAGCTCCTACAACAACCGTGACAGGGCCGTAAACCGTACCCTCTGTGTTCAGGCCTTCCTTTTTCGCAATCTCCTCATTCGTGAGGTCAAAAATCATTCCCGTGTCCTTGACACGCCCAATGTAATCTATTGTGATGAAATCCCCTTCCTGTATCTTTTCTGCCATTTCAAAGTTCCTCCTTTTTATCCAGCTTTGAAATCCACACAAAGCTGGTGTGCCTTGTCAGGCTTTGTTGTGCCATTTGATTATTCTCCCGCTCAGTGGACTAACTTTGAGAAAAAGTGTCCTAACGCAGTATGTCTATACTTGATTGTTTTTAAGCTTTTTGTTTTTCTAGGAGGGTATAAATAAGCAAATACACTACTTTTTACCATGAAAACGATACGCGACGCAGTGCATGGCAACATAAAAGTCTCAGATGGTGAGATTGAAATGCTGGACTCGCCTCAGATGCAGCGCCTTCGGAACATCAAGCAGCTCGGGTTCACATACCTTGTTTACCCAACAGCGACGCACACCCGCTTTGAGCATTCTCTTGGAACTTTCTATCTTGCGGGCAGGCTCGCGGAAAACATTGAGCTTGAAACGGACGCTGCTGAGAAAATAAAGCTCGCCGCTCTCCTGCACGACGTTGGCCACGGCCCGCTTTCGCATACTTCAGAGGATGTCATAAAGGCGCATATCGGAGACGAGGGCAAGCACGAGGGGAAAACCATTAACCTGATAAAAAAGAGCAGGCTCGCGGATTTAATAAAAAAGCTCGGTTTCAAGCCGGACGAGATTGCAAAAATTGTATCTGGAGAAACCCAGCTCGGCGAAATCCTTTCTGGTGAGATTGACATAGACCGGATGGACTATCTTGTTCGCGATTCATATTACACAGGCGCTGCGTACGGGATGATTGACATTGACCGCCTGCTCAGCGTCTTGAAGCTCTACAACCGCAAGCTAGTGCTTGCAGAGGGCGGACTCTCCGCAGCTGAGTCGCTTGTGCAGGGCAGGTACTTGATGTACCCGAATGTCTACGAGCATCACACAGTGCGTATAATAAACTCAATGTTCACGAGCGCAGTGCTTTCCTGCCTGCGCGAGAATTTATTCACAGTTGATGAGCTCTATGCAATGGACGACATTGGTATAATCGCAAAGCTCAGGTCGCTTGACAACGAAATGATAGAGCGAATAGAATCAAGGCGGCTCTACAAGCGCGCCGCAGTGCTGGAGATTTCTGATTTTGGAATACCGCCCAAAAAGCTCATCAGCCTGACGTCAAAAAAGCTCCGCGCGCTTGAGATTGAGCTCACAGACACCTGCGGGTTGGCTGATGGCGAAGTTCTCCTGGACATTCCGCCGCCACTCTACCCAAAAGAGGCTGAGGCAACCATAATGCAGAAGGGCAAGCCTGTAAAGCTCACGGATGTGTCGCTCCTGCTCAAGTCGCTCAAGGACGAGCAATGGGCCTACTGGAATGTTGGAGTTTACTGCAAGGAGGAAAATTTGAAAAAGGTTGGAAAGACCGCGCGGGACATTCTCCTGGGGTTTAAATGATTACTACAATTATGTTTGATATCGGCGGTGTATTGCTTGACATGCGCCCGATTCTTGAAAAAGCCGCGGAGTTCTACGGGGTAAAGGGAGAGGGCAAGCCTGAGTTCTGGAAAATAATAAACATGGAATCGCTCCCTGCGTGCAGGGGCGAGATGAGCGGCACAGAGTTCTTGAAAAAGCTCAACGAGCGCATGGGCAAGGACGTGAATTTGGACTTGCTCAAGGCAATCTTCGTTTGGAACTATGCTGAAATGGTCAAGGTGAACGAGTCGGTTAAAGAAATCGCGCTTGAGCTCAAAAAGAATTACAAAATTGTCGCGCTCACAAACGCGATACAGAAGCACAAAGACATCGTGGTTCAGCAGGGCTGGTTTGATTTTCTAGAGGGAATCATTGCATCAGTTGACGCGAAGATGACCAAGGACAACCCTGAGTTTTTCAAATTCGCGCTGGACAAGTTGAATCTTAAACCAGAAGAGGTTTTGTTTATTGACGATATTCAGGCGTTTGTTGATATTGCGAAATCTTTGGGTATGAATGCGGTTTTGTTTGAAAATTCAGAAAAGCTCAAAGAGGATTTGAAAGGGTTTGGGGTTGAATTGGATTAATAAGGTTTGAAAACTAAGTGGAGTATTTAGTATGGAAATTGATGAGAAACAAATTATCGACTTATATATAACTAAAAGAAAAACAACACACGAGATTGCAAAAATCTTAAATGTTTCTCAGGGTTTTGTTTGGCAATTTCTAAAAAAAAGAAATTTAGTAAGGACGCCCTCTGAGGCACGTTTAAACGAAGGGGTTGTTCTTCCGTCCAAAAGTGAATTAGAGGCAATGTATCTGACACAAAGAGTACATCCTCTAATAATAGCAAAAAAATATGGTGTATCCCGTTCAGTTATTGGACGCCTATTAAAAAAATACAAAGTCTCTATCCGTTCTGCTTCTGAAGCAAATCTTAAATCAAATGCTCATATGCCTACTCAAGAAGAACTTCAAGATTGGTATTTAGTTCAAGGTTTATCTGTTTTGAAGATAGGAAAACTATGTAATATCGATCCATCTACGATTGCCGATTATCTGAAAAAATATGGGATAACAGCAAGAAAAGGTATTGAAACTCGTCTTTTTAAATCGTATGTGCCTTCAAAAAAAGAATTAGAACAGTGGTATCTAGATGAACATCAATCAACTATTAAAATTGCAAAAATCTGCAGAGTTACCAAGGGCAGTGTTGCTAGATGGTTAAAAAAATATGGTATACCTATCCGAAAAGGGGGTTCCCGAAATCTCAAAAAAGACGCAAAGTTCCCCATTAAACAAGAATTGCAAGACCTATATGTTAAAAAGGGATTCTCTATATGCCAGATAGCAAATATGTACAACATTAGTGATGTGTCCATTTCAAACTTATTAAAAAGATATAGGGTTGAATCAAGAACCTCTAGTGAGACCCGATTATTTAATTCATATAAGCCTACTAGAACTGAGCTTATTGGATGGTATTTAAATGATAAACTATCTTCTTATGAGATTGCATTATCCTGTGGAGTTGCTTCTACTTCTGTAATAAGGTGGCTAAAAGAATATAATATCCCTATACGAGCCTCTCTATTCGGTTACACAGAGAAATTAGTATGTAAAGATGGCCATATGGTTAATTCTACTTATGAGCGTGTTGTTGACAATTGGCTATTTTATAATGGCATTTCCCATCAAGTTGGGGTGAGAATATCCAAATCTAAAACAGACCCAAAATCTCGTACGGATTTTAAAATAGGACAGCACTGGGTTGAAATTTGGGGGCTTGCTGGAAAGGAATTTTATGACATCAAAACTATTGAGGTTAAGTTACCTCTGTATCAAAAACTAGGGTTTCAAAGCAAACTTATAGAAATATACCCTGCTGATTTTAAATCACATAAATGGAAACAAAAATTAAACTTTCTTATCACTCTCTATGCAAAAAAGCAAAAAATACTAACCACTAAATTTTGAGTAGCCCCGGGCAGATTCGAACTGCCGTTACCGGCTGTCTTCCTGAGTTTTTATCAAACACAGGTCAAAGGCCGGAGTGCTTGGCCGCTACACTACGGGGCTAAATTTATGATTATGCTATAAGCTAAGCTAATTTAACTTTTAAAACTTTGCGGGGATGGTCAGGCTTTAGAACGAGTCAGTTGCCCAGCCACCCGGCAGTTGTTGCGCAGCCTTGCCGCCCATGGTCTTGAACCCGCTCGCCACGTTGCTCGGACCTATCCGGACCATTTCGTTCCACGGCACAGCTCCGATTTCCGCGCGGATTGAGTTCACGAGCTCGGTGTAAACCTCAAGCCCGGTTTCCTTTGCTTTTTCGCTCGCGCTCTTGAACATTATCCCGTTGCGAGTTTTGCTGGAGAGCAGGTGTATGCTGAACCCCTTGCCCTCATACCTCTTAAAGTCAAAGCCCTCAAAAATTGAGTCCTTTTTGCCTGTTCCTTCCTTTACTTTCTTGAGGTTGTTCGCGTTCAGGCTGACCTCGAGCAATTCCATTGCTGAGTTATTATTTGGTATAAACGTAAGTTCAAAGTGGCTGTTTTTCATAGCAATCATTATATGTGTGCGCCCTCTTTTATATGTGTTATCATGGCAATCTCAATACTGCGTTTAGGCCACCGCACAGCCCGCGACAAGCGAGTTTCAACGCACTGCGCTCTGGTAGGTCGAGCTTTCGGCGCTGAGAAGATTTACTACACCGGAGACAAGGACTCTGAGCTTGAGCTGAGCGTTCGGAAGATTGTAGAGTCCTGGGGCGGACCTTTCACAATTGAACACATCAAGGGTTACGCAAGCTTTATCAAGAACTTCAAAGGCGAGACAATCCACCTGACAATGTATGGTCTGCCGTATGAAGAAACGATCAGGAAGCTCAGCGCAAAAGACAAGCTCATCATAGTCGGCGGGCAGAAAGTTCCCGCGGATGTTTACCAAATTGCTGATTACAACATCGGAGTTACGAACCAGCCGCACTCAGAGATTGCCGCGCTCGCTGTTCTGCTTGAAAACATCTCAACCAAGCCAAAGTTTAAGAACGCGAAACAGCATATAAGTCCCAAGGAAAACGGAAAAGAGGTGAAGAAAAATGGGTGTGTATAACCAAGCTGCACTTGAGCAATTGAAGAAGGAATTAGATGTCAGTGCTGCGCCAAAAGGCGATACATCCGATGATGCACAGGTAGCACCTGTGCGTGGTTTCTCTTACGCTTATCTAGCCCAGGGGGCTGACCTAATTAAAATGGAAAATTTTAAGCCCACCTCTGACCAATTGAAGTTCATATTCTTCCAGATGGAGCTCTTTGTTAATCACGTTGCTCCGCGCCTTAAAAAGGTGAATTTCAACGAGGTCAACGTAGAGTCAGGCCTCTACGAGGCAATCATCAATTACACAATAATTGCCCCTGAACTGCAGGAAATATTTGAAATGTACAGGCTGGACACAATTGACAAACAGGGCATACGAAAACTGTACAGGGTGCTGTTGACTATGACTGTGATAGCACGGACACGGGCGACCCTCCTATTTTTTGTCAAGCTTGGGCTGGAGCTTGTTGGCAAGAGCAAGAATGGTCTTGTATCAGAGGAGGACATCCTAAAAAAGGCAGGATCCTATAAGAGGTTTGATGGGGAGATTACGCTGAGCGAGATTTATGGAGTTAATCGCGATATACTGTGTCGTTATCATAACCGCATGTTTAATCGGCTTACAGAGGCACAATTAGAGCAGTATGCTACAAAATTTGTTAGTCTCAACAGCAAGCCAAAATGAAAATCCGCGTCAAACTCCCTGGCAAATCCAAGACCGTTGAGCTCAAGCCAAACTCTACAATTCTTGACTTATTCAACGAGCTCGGCGAGTGCTCGGAGTCCTATGTTGTAAAGCGCAACAGCGAAGTAGCGATTGAAATTGAAAAGCTCAAATCAGGCGACGAGGTTGAGTTGATTCGAGTGGTGAGCGGGGGATAGAATGAGGCCCAGACCTTGCAATTTGAGACCGGGCTCATCTCAAAGCGGAGGTGCTTCGAGATGAAATGCGACCGCTGTTCCAAGAAAGCCGTGGCCTACCTGCGCTATATGAATCGCAAGCTCTGCACAGACCATTTTATCAAATTGACCGATGACAGAATCAGAAAGAACATCAGCAAGAACAAACTTTTCAAACGCAACGACCACGTTGTGATGGGCATCTCCGGCGGCAAGGACTCAGTCACACTGCTCAGGTTTATGCACAAGTTCGCAAAGCAAATGCCACTCAGGCTCACAGGCATTGTGGTTGACGAGGGCATCAAGGGCTACCGTGACGAAAGTGTCAAAATCGCGATTAAGAATTTTGAAGAGCTTGACGTGCCTGCAGTGATTTACAATTTCAAGGACGAAGTCGGGAAGACAATGGATCAGATTGCGAAGAAGGGCGACAAAATTCCGTGCACCTACTGCGGCGTAATCCGCAGGCGAATCATGAACAACGCGGCGAAAGAATTAAAAGCTGATGTTGTCGCAACAGGGCACAATTTGGACGATGAAGTGCAGAGCACAGTGATGAATTATTTCCGCGGGGACTTCGCAAGAATGTCCCGCATTGGTGCAAAAACTCCAACTCAAAAGGGCTATGTGCCGCGCGTGAAGCCGCTACGCGAAGTGCCTGAAAAGGAAATTGGGTTGTACACAATCGTGCAGGGTTTTCCATTCCACAACGACGAGTGCCCATATGTCCAGCAGTCCCTGCGCTGCTCAATCAGGAACAAGCTCAATGAATTAGAGGCAGCGCACCCTGGTACAAAGTTCCAGATTCTCAAGGGCGTTAACAATCTTATGCCATTGCTTGAGGGCAAGTTTGACAATCCCAAATTGAACAACTGCCCAGAGTGCGGAGAAAGAACTCCTGCTAAAATTTGCAAGTATTGTGCGACTTTGGAAGAAATTTAAACTGCCGAGCGGTCTACATGCGAAGCATGTAGAGACACACGGCGCGTAAGCGCTGTGTGCTGAAGCGAGTTTTTTGGTCAAGCTTTTTTCACAAATATAATCAATAAAAAGTTTGTGGCACAGGCATCCGGAGCTCGCTGCAATACTAAGAAAGCCGCTGACCTTGAGCAGAGGCTCCACCCCGCGAACCCGCGAGCACCAACGCGCCCTGTGTAGGGCTGCTTGGTTCCCCATCTGACCCGGTTAGCAGGGCAGTCAGTCCCGCAGGACGAGGCTTCGACGCCAGAGCCCAAGACGACTCCCCCAATACTGCAACTCACACCGGCATTCAGCCCTCCTAAAGCAGATTTGAGAAAGGGAGACTGCTACTCTCCCGGCCTAGCCTGTACCGGGTAATTCTTCTGTTCCCAATTATATAAAAGTATGGTGGCGCTCAATTTGCCTGGTAGTCCCGCTGCATCAAGCTCTTGGCGCGGGACTGTGTTTTTGGTCAAGCTTTTTTAACCAGAGTAATCACTTCAACAGAGCATAGAAAAAGGTTGCGGACGAGCCCGTGCCGAGTATTCTATGCTCTAATGATTATATAAAAAGATTGGTAGTCTAAAGATTCTTTGAGAAGTCGCCACCCGGCTCAACTTTAAATCCTAATCCTGTGAGTATGCGAATTACTTTGGCGTGGTGGTTTTGAGGCATTGCCGCAATTGTTCCCCATATAACTTTCGCGTGTTTACCTTCTGCAAATTCAACTGCAGCTTCCACGAGCGCTCTGCCGTGTCCCTGCCCCTCATCAAAAACGTGTAGCGTCCTCAGCTCAGCGAGTATCCTTTGTGGGTCTTTATGGTCAAATACCACAAGTGCATAATCATCGCCTATCTTGAGATAGTCCTGCCCTCCGATTACTTCGTGCTGTATTCTTGTCATTTGAGTATTAGTGGGTCCAACAGGACTCAAACGTCCGCCTGACCGCGGACGTAGGTCTAGCCACATTCGCGCCATCAAGTCGCGAAGTGGCTATGTTTCTTGCCACTATAAAGATTGGTGGGCCCAACAGGAGTCGAACCTGTGAACTTCTCCGTTCTTTCCCTCGTGCTCCAATCGCCGCGAAGACGGTTTCTTTTCCGTCAACGCTTTTGCGAAGCAAAAGGGTTGTAAGGGAGACGTCATAGCCACTAGACCACGGGCCCAAGATTGTAATATCTATTTGTCTATACTTATAATTCTTTCTTAAAAATTATATCCTCGTATACTTGCTCTTTCCCAGATTTTTCTAAAATAAGTGACAAAACACGTTTATACATCTGCTTTTTGTCAAGTTGTGAAGAATCTACAGAATCATCTGCAATTTTTTCCCATCCATACTTTTGTATTACCCACAACATTTGGCTATTGGATGGATTTATTCTAGTGTATATTGCTGTGTAACCAAGCTTTTTTGCTTCTATTAATGCAAGCTCATGCACTTTTCTAAATATTTTTTTCCCTCGGAACTCCTCTTTTAGTATGAGTCTCATAAAATGTGGCTGGTCAGTAAACTGTATTGGAAGAGCTGGGAATGATAGAAATGCAAAAGCTCCTATTATTTGCTCTTTTTTCTGAATAAAATAGTACTTATTGTCAACTATCTCTTTCTCAGACATTGGAGGCAAAACACCACCCAATGTTCCCTTTTCATATTCTCCCCAATACAAGGAATTCAAGAGCGGAATCTCATCCTGAATTCTAATTTGACGTATTGTTATGTCATTGCTCATGTGAGTATGGCGTCGGGGACGAGATTTGAACTCGCGAAGGACTTACGTCCAATAGGGTTAGCAACCCTACGCAGTACCAGGTTGTGCCACCCCGACACAACTGCAAAAGCAGTTGACACTTTAGGCGGCATTCGCTCACTGCGTTCGCGAAGCCACCTTACAAAAGCAATCTGGTTGCCTTTGGTCACCGTTTTGCGAAATTAACTTTTGAACAGCATCCCTTCCCCTTTCGGAAAGGATGCAACAAAACTATGTAAGCTATAGTTTTTATAGCTTTTACTGACTACTGCCTGCGTCGCCCAGGCCCTTTGAGCTACCAAGATAGGTGCTCTTCGGAAGCTTCAAGATTTTGCCCTTGTGCGTTGTGTATTCTATGTGGTAGTCAAAGTTCTTCTCCACTTCTGAGTGAACTTCCACGTTGCGGACCAGCGTGCTGTGCGGCTCTATTGCAAGAACGTCTTTGTCAGCGTTGATGTCCTCGCACTCGGCATCCTCGCCTGCAATCACTTTCGGACCTATGACAACACCAGTCTTGTTCCCATAGTTCGTGAATATGATTGTGTGGTGTGCCGCGCTCAGAGGGACCTGCTCCCGAATGTCAATTAGTTTGAGCTTTGCGCCCTGGAGCCGCGAGAAGTAAAGCGAGAGGATGGATATCAAAACTACTAAAAGCAGTACGAGAGTCCTGATGAGCCCAACAGTTCCTTCGCCGCCTGCGAGTAATTCAATTATTGGTACAACCATGAAAAATCGTAAGTGCAGAGGGGTTATAAATGTTGCGCGGCGCAAGAATTAAATAGTCACGCGGCTTAGCAGAACCTGAGGTAGAGAATGGCAAAAAAACTAGCGCTTATTAGCGTTTATGACAAGGAAGGCATTGCTGAATTTTGCAAAGGGCTCACTGAGCTCGGCTATGAAATAATTTCCTCCAGCGGCACAGCTAAGCACCTACAAGGAGCTGGAATCGCAGTCACAGAAGTTTCAGAGCTCACAGAATACCCGCATATGCTCGGCGGTCGCATGAAGACCCTGCACCCGAAAATCCACGGCGGCATACTTGCAAACAGAAATGACAATGGCCACATAAAGGAGATGAAAGAGCACGGCATTGAGCCGATTGACATTGTTGTTGTTAACCTCTATCCATTTGAAAGTGTAATCTCAGGCGAACACACGTTTGAGGACGCAATAGAGAACATTGACATCGGCGGGCCCACAATGATTCGCGCTGCAGCGAAGAACCACGAGAATGTTCTTGTGGTGGTTGACCCTTCAAGATACAGCAGGGTCCTGGCAGAGCTTAAAAAAGGAAAAATTGACTCCGGGTTCAGATACGAACTTGCTAAAGAAGCGTTCCAGCACACTGCGAATTACGATGTTGCGATTTCAAATTACCTTGAGAAGGAAAAATTCCCAGCCCAGCTTCTGGGCTCCTATTCAAAAGTGGAAAACCTGCGCTACGGCGAAAACCCGCACGAGGGCGCAGCGTTCTACGCGAAGAAGAACCCGCAGGGTGCGTGCTTCCCCAATGCTGAGCAGCTCCACGGCAAAGAGCTCTCCTATAATAATATATTAGACATAGACACTGCGATTGAAATGGCTCACGACTTCACAGAGCCGACAGCTATAATACTCAAGCACGTCACTCCATGCGGCGTGGCATCAGCAACGAACATAGTTGACGCGTTCAGGAACGCGCTGGACTGCGACCCGGTTTCAGCTTTCGGCGGCGTTGTCGGGCTTAACAGGACCTGCTGCGCTGAAGTCGCGAACCAGATTGCGGAAATCTTCATGGAAGTTGTTTATGCCCCTGACTTTGAGCCAGAGGCGCTTGAAATCCTAAAGGGGAAAAAGAATATTCGAATCATCCGGCTGAAGGATCCTGGGCTTGAGCGCACCCGCGAGCATTTCATTACTTCAGTTGGCGGCGGCATACTCGTGCGCGAGAACAACACCCCGACTATAACTGAGAAAGACCTCAAGGTTGTCACCAAGAAAAAGCCGACAAAAGAGCAAATTGCGGACATGCTCTTCGCGTACAATGTGATAAAATACGTGAAGTCAAACGCAATTCTATTAGTTAAGGATAAAAAAACAGTCGGCGTAGGCGCAGGGCAGATGTCTCGCGTGGATTCCTCAATGCTCGCGACCAAGAAGGCGGGTGAACTTTCAAAGGGCGCGGTTCTCGCCTCTGACGGATTCTTCCCGTTCCGCGACGGGATTGACGAGGTTGCAAAGGGCGGAGTAATCGCAATCGTGCAGCCGGGCGGCTCAGTTCGGGACGAAGAGGTAATAAAGGCTGCTGACGAACACGGAATTGCAATGGCTTTCACAGGGGTGAGGGCTTTCAGGCACTAAAATGAATGTTGTAACAAAACTAAACCTCCCTTTCAAGCACGTGAACTCTGGCAAGGTGCGCGAGATGTACGACCTTGGCGACAACTACCTGATGGTAGCGACTGACAGGATTTCCGCGTTTGACCACATACTGCCAAATGGCATTCCCTACAAGGGCGTTGTTCTAACAAAGCTCTCAGTATTCTGGTTTGATCTCATCAAGGACATAGTTCCAAATCATGTGGTTCAGTGGGACTTTGCGCAATTCCCAGAGGAGTTGAGACAGCACATTGAGCTTCAGGACCGCTCGCTTATAGTAAAAAAGGCCAAGCCGTTCCCGATTGAGTGCATTGTGCGTGGCTATCTTGCTGGCTCTGGCTGGAAAGAATACCAAAAAACAGGCAAGGTCTGCGGGCAGGAATTGCCTGGCGGCCTCACGAACGGAGAGCAGTTGCCCCAGCCAATATTCACTCCCTCAACCAAGGCGGCGGTTGGCGGTCACGATGTTAATACCAGCATTGACGAAGCGGCAAAACAAGTTGGTGACGTGATTTACGAGCTTCAGGAAAAGTCAATCGCAATTTACAACAAGGCGGCTGAATACGCGCTCACAAAGAACATAATTCTCGCGGACACCAAATTTGAGTTCGGCAAATTCGGCAATGAAGTCATAATCATTGACGAAGTTTTAACACCAGACTCTTCGCGCTTCTGGCCGTTTGATAATTATGTGCCAGGCGCGGACCAGCCGAGCTTTGACAAGCAGTACGTACGCGATTACCTAGTAAGTCAGAACTGGAACAAGGCGCCGCCTGTGCCAAAACTACCCCCTGAAGTTGTGAAGAACACGAGCGACAAGTACCTTGAGGCATATGTCCGCCTAGTCGGCGAAGAGCTGTTCTAACCTATATGCAATAGCTTATTAAACTCTTAATCTATTAGTTGTTCATGACCTATGGAAAGCGATCTGGTCCATTTCAGAAGGTCAAGGACCTCATTTTCAGACTTCCAGCATGGGCTATTCTCCTTATTATCATCTTGCTTGGAGTTCTTACGTTTTTAATCTTGCTTGGTCTCTTCACTTCAGGTATTTCCAGCCCTTCAAGCGGACCTTCCTATCTAATGCTGTTCTTATTGTTCCCTATATTTGCGTTTTCAAGCGCGGCGCAAATGAATAGAAACGGTTTGGAAATGGCATTTCTCATGCTGTTTGTGATAACTATAACCTTTGGTCCAACTGTGGGGTTTATCACTGCGCTTGCTGCAGCAATGGTTACATTCCTCCTTGAATTATATGAAACCCCACTGGATGCATTTATTGAGAAGAGCTTCCTTCACAACTTGTCAAATTTTCTTAATTTAATGACATCGTCCACGGTTCTTTGGGTGTTCTTGTCATTCTTTGGCATGAATTTTGTGCTTGCAAATTTTCTGCTGGTTTACATGATTGCATTTGCAGCAGGCCGTTCTATGAAAATGGCTCTTTTGATAGTGGGTCAAATACCCCCTATAAAAGTCGGAGTCTCAAACATGACCTGCTTTGTTATAAATTATTATTTTGCGATTCTGCTCGCCCCAAAACTGCTTGAATTTGTAGCGTAGCGTAACCCTTATAAACGCAGAGCCCTTTGTGCAATCATGAAGCTTAAGACATTTGCAATTGTTCTTATTCTTGTAATTCTTATGAGCGGCTGCATCAGCGCTAAGGAAAAAATTCCCGCGCCAGTTGAAGACGCCAAGCAGTTCTGCATAACCGCGTGCATTCGCTCAATGGCTGACGGCACTTTAACCGAGGCAGGACCATGTTTAAACCAGGAAATTGCTGAGGACTGGGTCTGCGACATCGCGCACTCACCGCGGCAGGCAGTTGATGACTTGGCTGAGAACCAGTGCGAGTCTTTCATAAACGGCGAAACGCACCACTTTGTTGAGGTCACCACGAGCTGCGCGTTCATAAGGGCTGAGTAAGTCTTTTATATCTCCGCCTGCTTGCGGAGGTAAAGCTGGGGCATTCACCTTCGGCGAAGCCCCTATCTCAAAGAAATCCTTTTATATAACCTCGACCATCAATAATTATGCAAACCAAGTACATAATCACAACAGGTGGAGTTCTTTCAGGATTAGGCAAGGGCATCGTATCTTCTTCTATTGGCAAGATTCTGCAGTGCTACGGTTTTAAGGTTAATATGGTCAAGGTTGACCCCTACTTGAATGTTGACGCCGGCACAATGAATCCATTTGAGCACGGCGAGGTCTTCGTTTTGGACGATGGCGGCGAAGTGGACATGGACCTTGGCAATTACGAGCGGTTCTTAAACTTGAATCTGGAGCGGAAAAATAACATAACGACCGGCAAGGTTTACAAGGCCGTTATTGACAAGGAGCGCAAGGGCGACTACCTTGGAAAAACCGTTCAAATTATCCCGCACGTCATAGACGAAATCAAGAATCAGATAAAAGCAGTTTCAAAAGGCACGGATTTTGTGATAGTTGAAATTGGCGGAACAGTCGGGGACATAGAGAGCATGCCATTTCTGGAGGCAGCGAGGCAGTTGCACAGGGAGGCAGGGCCTGAGAATGTCCTGTTTCTCCACGTAACGCTTGTGCCGGAGATTTCAGTTGTCGGGGAGCAGAAGACCAAGCCGACACAGCACTCAATTCAAAGACTGCAGGAAGCCGGGGTACAGCCGGATTTCATACTGGCGCGCTCGCCGAACAAGCTGTTAAAGAAGACCAAGGAGAAAATTTCCCTGTTCTGCAATGTTGACGAGAAATACATAATCTCAGACCCGGATGTTTCAAACCTGTATGAGGTCCCGCTTGTCCTGCAGGAAGAACGAATCGGGGAAAAAATCCTGAAGAAGCTGGGTTTGAAGAAACGAAAGAATGATTTCAAGAGCTGGAAGAAAGTCGTGCAGGATATGAACAACGCGAAGAAAACTGTGAAAATCGCAATGGCAGGCAAATACACCGCGCTTAACGATTCTTATGTGAGCATAACCGAGTCGCTCAAGCACGCGGCAGGCGCGAACAACTGCAAGGTTGAGATAAAATGGCTTGAGATGACTGACTTTGAGAATGACCCAAAAAAGCTTAAGGTTCTTGATGATATTGACGGTTTAATTGTGCCTGGCGGGTTCGGCGGTCGCGGGGTAGAGGGCAAAATCGCAGCGATTAACTACGCAAGGAAGAACAAGATTCCATTCCTCGGGTTGTGCTATGGGTTCCAATTGGCGAGTGTGGGGTTTGCAAGAGATGCCGCTGGGTTGAAAGGAGCGAACAGCACTGAAGTTGATCCAAAAACAAAGCACCCGGTCATATTCATCCTGCCCACGCAATACAAGGGAATTGATATGGGCGCGACAATGAGATTGGGCACGTGGCCGTGCAGGCTGAAGAAAGGAACACTCGCGCATTCAATTTACAACAAGGACAGGATTGACGAGAGGCACAGGCACCGGTATGAGTTCAATCCAAAGTATGTCAAGACTCTGGAGAAAGCAGGATTGGTATTCTCAGGCAGGTCGCCGGATGGTGAAATAATGGAGATACTTGAACTGCCAAAGAAAGAGCATCCGTTCTTCATCGCGTCGCAGTTCCACCCGGAGTTCAAGTCTAGGGTTGAGAAGCCGGCGCCGCTGTTTAAGAGTTTCATTAAAGCGTGTTTGGGTTGATTATTCCAATTTTTCCAAGGGTATTCCCCCCTCATCCAGATTTACCAGTATCGGGTTTGCAAAAAATGCAATCTTTAGCTCTAATTTCCTTTTATGCTTCCTCGTATTGGTCTTGACGTGCATTGTGATTCTCTCTGCGTTTTCATATTTATCTCTTATAATATTGGATTTTATTGCCAAGCCCTGCAAACTTCCAATCTTTCTTTTTTCCATGTCATCTTTCAGGGCTGCTTCCATGATTTTAACAAAGCGCTCAGCATGGCTATTGTGATACTCCAGCACTGCCTTTAAGAATTCATAATTAACTCTGTAGACAGTCCCTTTTATTGTATCGTGCTCTTTTACTATGATATTTATTCTTAAAGCTTCGCGCATGCAATCCCATGTAGCTCTCGTCTGCAGTTCCAATTCCTTGCTTATCTCAGCCAGTGTTTTTCTTTCATCCCCAAGCGCGCTTATTACCTTTCTATCCAGCTCTTTCCTGTAGCCGCTTTCAGCATTCACAGCTTCGTAAAACCATAAAATGTTAATGTCCCCAATCCAGTCATTCCCCAGCAGACCCTTAGGGTAATAGCGGGTTCCATGTTTCAGCAGAAATTCCTGTAGTACTTTAAAGTCAGTTCCCACAACCCTAATCTCGCCTATATCAGCTCTTAGTTTTGTTGCTGGCGAGTTCGGCCGCATGCAGTACCCGTTAAAAATATGCCCATACCTTTCATGCTCAAATGCACAGAATTTTTTACTGTGTTCGTTCATAATTAATTTATTCTTTTCATCCTCAAAGTTTTTATATATTGCCGCGCCTAATAAGCTTTAGAATGGCGCACCGCTTATCTGTAATGTTCAAGCCGGAGTTCACGGACTCTAAGGGAGACTATGTCAAAAAGCGCGTCAGGGACTATTTTGGCATCGCGCTGGACTCAGTGCAGAAGATTGACTTGTTTTTGATTGATGCTGTGCTGAGCGATGAGCAGCTTGAGAAAGTTAAGAATGAAGTTTTCACAGACCAAATCACGCAAACCTCCTCTTACGACTCGCTCGCAGAGGATTTGGACTACATTGTTGAAGTTGGCTATCTGCCGGGTGTGAAGGACAACACAGGCGACGTGGCTGCAAGAGCGATTGAAGATGTTCTGAAATTCAAGCTCAAGGGCGGGGAGCACGTTTACACCGCGGCGCAGTACCTGCTCAAGGGCAAAATCACGAAAAAGCAGGCTGAGCAAATCGCTGGCGAGCTGCTCGGAAACGACATGATTGAGCGGTGGAGCATTTTTTCAAAATCTGAGTTCAAGCCGGAATTCAAAATCCCTAAAGTTGAGCTCAAGCACGAGCCAGAAGTGAAAGAGCTTGAGCTTGGCAATGACAAGGAGCTTTTAAAACTCAGCGAGTCCAGGTCGCTTGCTTTAAGCTTGGCGGACATGCACGTGGTAAAATCATATTACGAAAAACCCGAGGTGCAGGAAGCGAGAAAAAAAGCAGGACTCAGCGAGAAACCAACAGATGTAGAGCTTGAAATGATTGGGCAGACCCAGAGCGAGCACTGCAAGCACAGAATTTTCAACGGCTTGATAAACTATGAGGGCTGGCAGATTGACAGCCTGTTTGACACTTACATAAAAAAATCCGCAGAGGAAATCAGGAAAAAAGTGCCTTGGATTGTTTCAATGTTCTGGGACAACGCAGGTGTGGCAAAATTCAATGACGCTTGGAACTATGTTGTGAAGTGCGAGACGCACAACAGCCCTTCGGCAATGGACCCCTACGGCGGCGCGCTCACTGGAATAGTTGGAGTTTACAGGGATCCAATGGGCACAGGACTTGGCTCAAAAATCATCGCAGGAATGTACGGCTACTGCACAGGAAGCCCTTTTTACACTGGAGATTTAAAACCGAAGATGCCACCGCGCAGACTGCTGGAAGGAATAATTGAAGGCGTGAAAGACGGCGGTAACAACTCTGGAATTCCAACTTCTTTCGGCTTGACATTCTTTGATAACTCTTACATTGGAAAACCGCTTGTTTATGTTACTGCGCTCGGGATGATGCCAAAAGAAGTGAACGGAGCTCCAGCGCACGAGAAAAGCATAGACAACGGCGACTTGATAATAATTCTCGGCGGCAGAGTTGGGAAGGACGGCATACACGGAGTTACAGAATCCTCGCTTGAGCTGAGTGAGAAAATAACCGCAGGCCACGTGCAAATTGGAGACCCTTACACGCAGAAGAAAGTGCACGACTTTTTGCTTGAAGCAAGGGACAAAGGAATGTACAACTGCATAACCGACTGCGGCGGTGGGGGTTTGTCTTCAGCGATTGGAGAAACCGCGCGCTACTCAAACGGGTGCGAAGTGCACTTGGATAAAGTCAAGTCAAAATATGCCGGCTTAGCGCCGTGGGAAATTTGGATTTCAGAATCACAGGAAAGAATGATAATCGCAACAAAGCCAGGCAAACTCAGGGAGCTTGAGGCACTTGCAAAAGTGCATGATGTTGAAATGGCTGTTGTTGGCGAGTATAAGAGCACTGGCAAACTGCACCTGCTCTACGATGGCAAAACAGCAGCGTATCTTGATATGGAGTTCCTGCACTCCGGCTTTCCAAGACTGGAGCTTGAGGCAGAGTTCAATCCAAAATCTGAGGCTGAGCCAAAAATTAAAGTAAAAGATCACAACGAAACACTTCTCAAGATGCTTGCCCGCGAGAACATCGCGAGCAAGGAGTTCATCCAGCGGCAATACGACCACGAAGTTCAAGCAGGCAGCGCCCTGAAGATGTTCATCGGCGCGGAGAACGATGCGCGCGGAGATGCAGCAGTTGTGAAACCTCTGCTGGATTCAAACGAAGGGCTTGCAACTGCGTCTGCCATAAACCCGCGGTATTCAAAAATTGACGCTTATCACATGACTGCGTGCGTTTTGGATGAAGCAATCCGCCGCGTAATTGCAGTCGGAGGCTCACTTGAGCAAATCGCGCTCAACGACAACTTCTGTTGGCCGAACTCAATCTATGACAAAAAGCATAACCCTGACGGCAAGCACAAGCTTGCCCAGCTAGTCCGTGCGAACAAAGCGCTCTACGATTACACAACTCATTTCAACACGCCGTGTATTTCTGGAAAAGACAGCATGTTCGTGGACGGCAACATTGAAGACTCAAAAGGCAAGATGCACAAAGTCTCAGGGCTTCCTGCTCTCCACTTCACTGCAATTGCGAAAGTTGAGGATGTTGAGAAGTGCGTTTCAATGGACGCGAAAAGCCAAGGTGATTTGGTTTATGTGATTGGCGGAACACGAGATGAATTAGGAGCTTCTGAGTTTTACGAAATGCACAACAAAGTTGGGAAAAATGTTCCAACACTTGACAAGGAAATCGCGCTTGACACTTACAAAGCGGTTTCATCTGCAATTTCAAACAGCTTGATTCAATCTTGTCACGGAGTTTACCTCGGCGGCTTAGCGGTTTCGCTCGCAGAGGTTGCGTTCGGCGGCGGGCTTGGCTTGGAAATTGACCTGGCAAAAGTCCCAGCTGATATGGATGACGAAACCCGGATTTTATACTCAGAAAGCCCGGGCAGGTTTGTGGTTACAATCAACCCAGAGAAAAAAGCAGAGTTTGAAAAACTAATGGAAGGTATTCCATTTGCAGAGGTTGGGGTTGTAACAAAAGAACCAATTCTCAAAATAACTCAGGGCGGAAACGAACTAATCAATAAGAGCATTGCAGAGCTCAAGGGGGCGTGGCAAAGCACGTTTGGAGGATTCTAAAATGGACGTTAAAGCACTCATCCTAACCGGCTATGGAATAAACTGCGACTACGAAACGCAGCACGTGTTTGAGCTAGCCGGTGCTGAAGCTGAAAAAGTTCACATTAATGAATTAATCAACGGCGCGAAGAAGCTTGAGGACTACCAAATCCTCGCACTGCCCGGTGGGTTCTCATTCGCGGACAACCTCGGCGGCGGCAAAGTGCTGATGCTCAAGATGAAGAACAACCTGGATGAGCAGATTCAGCAGTTCGTTTCTGACCAGAAGCTCATAATCGGAATCTGCAACGGCTTCCAAGTGCTTATGAAATACCCGCTTCTCCCAACTCCTGACGAGCAATCTTTCACCTTGACGCACAACGATTCTGCGCGGCTTGAAGACCGCTGGACCTATCTGAAAGTTGAGCAGGACTCGCCGTGCATCTGGACAAAAGGAATTGAAAAAATGTATCTCCCAGTGAGGCACGGCGAAGGCAAATTCGTTCCAAAAGACGATTCAGTGCTCAAAGAAATGCAGAAGAACAAGCAGCTCGTGATGCGCTACACAGATTCAGAAGGAAACCTAAATCCTCCTTATCCATTTAATCCGAACGGCTCAGTAGATGGAATTGCAGGTTTCTGCGGCAAATCAGGAAGAATCTTTGGTCTTATGCCGCACCCTGAAGCGTTCATCCACAGGACCAACCACCCAAGGTGGACCCGCGAGGATGTTAAAGAGCCTGAAGGAATTAAAATATTCAAGAATGCGGTTGAGTATGCTGAAAAACAATTATTATAACAACATATATAACCCACGAATCAAAATACAACACGGAGAAATGGCATGTGCGGATTTATAGGAATCATTGGCCCGGAAAATGTTGCATTTGAGCTATTCAATGGATTGCTGCAGATACAGCACCGCGGGCAGGATGGCTGTGGAATTCTAACTTTTGATGGTGATGCGCTTCACATGAAGAAAGGCCCAGGGCTTGTATCAGAATGCTTCAACAGCGTGAACCTGCACGAACTCAAAGGCAATATTGGCATCGGCCACGTGCGCTACCCCACCATCGGCTCTGACGTGCGCAGGGACGCCCAGCCAATCCAGACCGGCTACCCATATGGCATTGGGATGGCGCACAACGGAAACACAGTGAACTACGACGAGCTCCGCAAGCACCTGATGGGTGAGTGCCACAGGCAGATACGCACTAACTGCGATGCTGAACTCATACTCAAGCTCTTCGCGACCGAGCTTTCAAAAGCAAACGGCAACGGCCTCAACCCTGAAATCATATTTGACGCAATTTCAAAAACAATGGAGCGCCTGAACGGTAGCTATTCTGTAGTAACGCTTATCGCGCGCGAAGGCCTGCTCGCTTTCCGCGACCCGCACGGCATAAGGCCAATCATCTGGGGCAAGCGCGTGGTTGATGGAAAAGATCAACACATATTTGCATCCGAAACCGTTGTGCTTGACGTACTCGGCTACAAGGTTGTTAAAGATTTAGAGCCCGGCGAAGCAGTGTTCATTTCCAAGGACGGAGTAGTCACTACAAAAAGCATAAAAAAAGAACAGCGCAGGCACTGCATGTTTGAATGGGTCTACTTCGCACGGCCTGACTCTGTTATAGAAAAGCACGGCGTTTACGAAGCTCGGCTTGAGCTCGGCAGGATGCTTGCCAAGGAGTGGATGAAAAAGAAGATTGAAGTTGATGTTGTAATACCTGCGCCAGACACTTCCCGAACAGCTGCGCTAACTTTTGCAACTGAAATCGGAGTCCCATATCGCGAAGGCCTTATCAAGAACCGCTACGTGGGGAGAACATTCTTAATGCCTACTCAGAAAAACAGGGAAAGCGCTGTGCGCACAAAGCTCAATCCTGTAATCAAAGAAATCAGCGGGAAGCGCGTTGCGCTCGTTGACGACAGCATTGTCCGCGGCACAACTTCAAAGCGCATAATCCAAATGCTCCGCGAAGTCGGCGCAAAGGAAGTACACTTCCTCAGCTCCTGCCCGCCGCTCACAGAGCCGTGCTACTACGGCGTTGACTTCCCAACTAAGGATGAGCTCATAGCTTCTGGGCTGTCGGTTGATGAAATCGCAAAGAAAATCGGAGCAGACTCCCTCACTTACCAGACAATTGACGGCCTCGTGGAGTCAACCGGAATGCCAAAGGAAAACCTCTGCCTTGCCTGCCTAAACGGGGAATACCCAACTGATATTAAAAAATACGCAGACCTTCTTGACAAGTGCAGGAAGTGCGAGCGCGGGGAGGACAATTGAAGTGAAACGCAAAGCAAGAAATTTGTTATACAGCTTCGCGTTTATTTCAAAGCTGTTAAGGGCGGTGAAGCTTTGAAATCCCTCCTAATAGGCAACGGAGCGCGTGAACACGCGCTTGCTGAGCAGATGGCAAAGGGCTCAGAGCTCTACGCGTTTATGAAGGCCCGCAACCCTGGCATAATGGCGCTTGCAAAAGGTCACGAACTCGGCGACATTAATAATTCAAAAGCAGTTTTGAAATACGCGCTCCACGTGAAGCCTGACTACATTTTCATCGGCCCTGAGGACCCGCTTGCTAAAGGCGTTGGGGATGAATTGCAGAAGAACGGCTTTGGCGTGGTTGGTCCGACAAGCGCTGCAGCCCGGCTTGAGTCTGACAAGGCGTTCTGCCGCGACCTGATGCAGGAGCATCTTGACGGCGGCTACCCCAAGTTCCGCGTGTGCTCCAACCGCGAGGATGTTCTCAAAGCGATTCAGGAATTTGACACAGAAATAGTCATCAAGCCCGCAGGGCTCACCGGCGGCAAGGGCGTCAAGGTCATGGGTCAGCAGCTCAGGGACTTGTATGAGGCGCGGGACTACGCGCTTGAGGTTGTTGAGAACCAAATTGGCGGCTCAGGCGTTGTGGTAATTGAGGAAAAACTCGTTGGGGAGGAGTTCACGCTCCATGTTTTCACAGACGGCACAGAAGTTGTTCCGCTTCCACTTGTGCAGGACCACAAGCAGGCGCACGAGGGCGACACAGGACCGATGACAGGCGGAATGGGCTCATACTCTGACGCAAATCACCTATTGCCTTTTCTTGAGCAGAAAGATGTTGACGAAGCGCTTGACATTATGAAGCGCACAATCGCTGCGCTGAAGAAAAGAACCGGAACAATTTACAAGGGCGTTCTCTACGGGCAGTTTATGCTCACAAAGGACGGACCAAAAATTATTGAATACAACGTGCGCTTCGGCGACCCGGAAGCGATGAACATTCTCCCATTACTCAAGACCGATTTCAGCTTCCTGTGCCAGTCAATGCTTGAGGGTAGTTTGCCAAAAGTTATTGAGTTTGAAAATCTTGCCTCGGTCTGCAAGTACCTTGTCCCAACAGGCTACCCTGAGAGCCCTGAGTCAGGCGCAAAGGTCTCAATTGACGAGGAAGAAATCACGCGGCTCGGCGCAAAGCTCTACTACGCCTCAGTTGACCTGAAAGATGGCGAGCTTTACACAAGCACATCGCGCTCATTTGGAATCACAGGCTTCGCAGACACGATTGAAGAAGCTGAGAAAATCGCAGAGTCTGCAATCTCATCCGTGCAGTGCGACAAATTGTTCTACAGGCCTGACATTGGCAAGCCAGAGCTGGTGCAGAAGCGCATTGACCATATGAAAGAGCTGCGTGGATAATATTAATAAGTACGGAGGCATAGACTAACCTATGAAACACGTAACAATCCTAATGGGCTCTGAAAGCGACAAGCACATCGCTGACAAAGCTGTTGAGGTTCTTGAGAAGTATTCAATCCCCTACGACCTTCAGGTCGCGTCCGCGCACCGCAACCCAGATAAGGTCAAGGATATTGTGCGAAGCGCTGAGTCTGATGTTTTCATATGCATCGCTGGCCTCGCAGCTGCGTTGCCGGGTGTTGTTGCTTCAATGACCGCGAAGCCTGTAATCGGAGTGCCTGTTGATTCCAAGCTCGGCGGGCTTGACGCGCTTTTGTCAATTGTTCAAATGCCTCCAGGTGTCCCGACTGCAACAGTAGGCATTGACAACGGCAAGAACGCAGCGTATCTTGCAATACGCATACTCGCGATAAAGTATCCTGAGGTTCTCAGAGAGCGGTCATCTGACTCTGACGAGAGTCCTCGTTCTTACGAAAGCTCAACCAGCTCAAGCGCGGACTATGTTCCAGATTTCATGCGCTCCACAAAGCCTGACGAGCCAGTTAATATTGGAGGCTTTTTCGGAAGCGAGGAAAGCTCAACAACTGAAGAAGCGCCAAAGCCAAAAAAGAAAGAGCGAAGAGGTGATTGGTTTTGACCGACTTCTGGACCTACGCGAACGCAGGGGTTGACCGGAAACAGGAGGACGATTCAGTCGGCAGGATAACCGCGATGCTGTCCAGCACTTTTGAGAACCAGCCTGACAAGGTGATGGCCTCAATGGGGCATTATGCTAATTTGGTTGATGTTGGCCACGGCCAGGCAGTTGTGATGTGCACTGACGGAGTAGGCTCAAAAATGCTAGTTGCTGAAGCGCTTGGCAAGTTTGACACAGTTGGCATAGACATGGTCGCGATGAACGTGAACGACTTAATCTGCCTTGGCGCAACTCCAATTGCCATGGTTGACTATCTCGCGGTGGAGAAGCACGAGCCTGCTGTAATTGAACAATTGATGCGCGGAATATGCGACGGCGCGAACCAGGCAGGGGTTGCTGTAATCGGCGGGGAAACCGCGACTCTGCCGGATATGCTCAAGGGCTATGATTTGGCAGGAACCGCGCTCGGCATAATTGACAAGGACAAAGTCATCACAGGCGAGCACATCAAGGAAGGCGACGTGCTCATCGGCCTGAAGAGCTCAGGGGTTCATTCAAACGGGCTGACGCTTGCGCGCAAAGTTCTTGACATGAATGACACAGCTATTCTCGCGGAACTTTTGACACCAACCAAGATTTACGTCAAACAAATACTCCACCTGCTCAACCACGTCCCGGTAAAGGGATTGGCTCATATGACCGGTGGTGGGCTGATGAACCTGAAAAGATTAAACAAGGAAATCGGTTTTGACGTAAAGAACTGGCCCAACCCGCACCTGATATTTGAGAAAATCCAGCGCGGCGGTAATATTCCTGAAGACGAAATGTACAAGACATTCAACATGGGCATCGGCTTCTGCGTAGTGGTTTCAGAGAGTAATGTTGAGCCAACGCTCAGATTGCTTGAGAAAGACCAGCCAATGATTTTGGGCAAGGCAGTGAACGGAAATCACGTTAAGTTCAAGGGCACGGTATACTAATGAAAGACCCAAACGCATTTATTCAAAAAGCAATAAACAAGCTCAAGCAGGACATCCCAGCTCCAGGCAAGGCAATAATCGCAGTCTCAGGCGGGGTTGATTCTACAGCAGCCACGGCATTGTGCGCCAAAGCTCTTGGTGACAGATTGCACGCAGTTCACGTTGACACTGGCTTAATGAGGAAAAACGAGAGCATTGAAGTTGTTGAAGCGCTCAAAATGATGGGTGTTAACGCAGAGCTCGCGGATGAGAAAGATTTATTCTTCACAGCGCTCAAGGGCGCAACAGAGCCGGAAGAGAAGCGCAAGATTATCGGGAACAAATTCATTGAAGTTTTTGAGAAAAAGGCAAAAGCAGTGGGTGCTGAGTACTTAGTTCAAGGCACAATCGCGCCTGACTGGATTGAATCTGGGGGTGGACTGCGCGACAATATTAAATCGCATCACAACGTGGGTGGACTCCCTGAAAAAATGAATCTTAAACTCGTAGAACCGCTACGCGACCTTTACAAGGACGAGGTGCGGCAGGTCTGCGAAGCTCTCGGAGTTCCGAAAGAGCTTTACGAGAAACAGCCATTTCCAGGTCCAGGGCTTGGAGTACGAATTTTGGGCGAGGTTACGCCTGAAAAAGCCGCAGTTCTTCAGGAAGCAGATTATATTTACCGAGATGAAATCAAACAGGCAGTAGAGCGCGGCGAGATTGAAGAACCGTGGCAGTACTTCGCGGTTCTGCTTCCAGTGCGGACTGTTGGGGTGCAGGGTGATTTGAGGACATACGGCTACGTGATTGGCCTGCGCGCAGTCGCGAGCGCGGACGGGATGACTGCGAACTTTTCAAGGTTTCCGCCTGAATTGATGGAGCGTATTTCAACAAGAATCACGAACACGCTGAAGAAGGACGTGAACCGCGTGGTTTATGACATCACGAACAAGCCGCCGGGGACTATTGAGTGGGAATAATAAAATGAACATCGCAGTTATCGACAACGGAGGGCAGTACACGCATCGCATTATGCGCACTTTTCAGGACTTAGAGTACGACTCCGAAATCCTGCCGAACACAACTCCGATTGAAGAGCTCAGCGCGGATGCAGTCGCGTTCTCCGGCTCTGGGTTGAGCGTTGGCGGCGGTGAAGAATTCGGCATGGGCAACTGCGAGTTATACCTGGACAAGTTCAACGGCCCAATACTCGGCATGTGCGCAGGACACCAGTTAATCGCAAAGCACTTCGGCGGGGAGGCAAAACCCGCGGGAACTCCTGAGTACGGCATTACAGAACTAATAATCGACGAGCCCGACGAGCTCTTCAAAGGCCTGCCGAGCACAATAAAGGTATGGAACTCGCACAATGACGAAGTAACCGCAATCTCTGACCAGCTCAAGGCTCTGGCGCATTCAAAGGACTGCCCCTACGAGGCAATCAGGCACGTGTCAAAACCAATATTCGGCGTGCAATTCCACCCTGAAGTCCAGCACACAGAGCACGGGGCGGAGATTTTTAAGAATTTTGCTGAGCTAACTAAGGTTTAAATAGATTCTAGCTGATTTGTATGCCGTTGGACCCGTGGTCTAGTGGTATGACACTGCCCTCACATGGCAGAGGTCGCCCGTTCAATCCGGGCCGGGTCCACTCTTACTCTCCTACAACACTACATCTAATACCTTTTTTTCCAGCATATCCAAATTAAACAGATAATCATTATGCTCAAATGTTTCTCGCAACGGTTTTTGAGTTGTTTTCCAGCCAAGTCCGTCTGTAATCCAAATAAATTTGTATTTGTCTTCAAGTATGTCAAACAGATTTCTGTACTCGCCTGCTGTTGATTTTAGTTTTGAGCCACCGCCGCCGTAAAAGTTTGTTTCAAAAAGGACAAGCTCTTTTCCAGTGTCAATTACAAAATCATACCTTCTTGATGACTTGTCAACCGGGACATCGTATCCAAACTCTTCTTTGATCTTTTTTGCATCTGCCTGCCTTAAATATCTGAAGTTCTTCCTGTTGCAAATGTCTTTTATGAACATTTCAACAATGTTTTCCATTGCACTGCCGGAACGGTTTTTTCGTCCATTGCTGTCCAATCCTGCCTCAACCCCAATCATATAATCCACTAAATTTTTGATACTTCCGGAGGTAATCAATTTTTTCAAGCCAGTTTCCTTAACAAAAGTCAGGCACTTTTCAATATTCTCGTCTGTTAAAGTATCTTTGTTAAAGTCATATTCTTCATACACCATCTTTTTTTGACTGTAATCAACCAAAATTTTGAATTTTAAAGTGTTCTGACCATCCCTCACAACCAGTGCTGGAATGATTTTTAGAAGCTCTGCCTCTTTTTTTATTAGATATCTGAATTCTTTATCAAAATCCTCTTTGCCGATTAGATAATTTAGTTTGTTAAGCCCTATCTCAATATCTTTCGTGTTCTGAAAAACCTTATCCCAATTCACAAAATAAGACCATGTAAGTATGCTTGGTTTAAAAGTTGAAATAATGTGGTTAAAAACTTCATCCGCTGTGTTGCATTTTAGCGTCTTTTCATAAAATTCAATTTTTTTCATATCAAACCGCCGGTGGTTTTCTCTTTTTTTAGATTATTTTCCAGTTCTTCAAAGCGTTTAATGGATAGATCTAGATATTTTTGTTCATTGTCAATTCCAATAAAATCCCTTCCATACATATGGGCAGCCAGACCTGTTGTGGAGCTTCCTGTAAAAGGATCAAGAATCAAATCGCCCTTGTTAGTGCTTGCTAATACAATTCTTCTCAGCAGATCCAATGACTTTTGCGTTGGGTGTTTGCCGAAGGTTTTCTCCTGTGGCTTGGGCGTTGGTATTGACCAAACAGAGCGCATCTGTAACCCCTCTTTTTTTAACTGGTCTTCAGGCCAGTTTCCGGTTTTAGTAATATCATAATTAAAAGTGTGCTTTGCTTCCTTATTCTTGCGAGCCCAAATTAGGGTTTCGTGGCTAGCGGTAAAGAATCTGCAGCTCAAATTAGGTGAGGCGTTAGGCTTAAACCAGGCAATATCATTCAAAATGTGGAAATTATTCATTTGTAGTGCAAAGCCGCACTGGTAAATTGAGTGGTATGTTCCGCTAATCCAAATTGTTCCATTTGGCTTTAGGACTCTCCTGCAAGCGTTTAGCCAATCCAAATGAAAATCAAAATCTTGTTTTGTGCCATTGCCCATGTCCCAATTTCCTTTCTTTACGCTAACCATTTTTCCATTTTGACATGTGAAACTGCCGTTTGAAAGGAAATATGGTGGATCGGCAAAAATCATATCTACAGAATTCTCTGGCAAATCCTTCAAAAGTTCAAACGAATCCGAGTGATATAGCTTAAATCCTGGTTTTTCGTAGTATGATTCCATCATTCTTTTGCCTACCCCTTATCTGTTTATTTATTGCTGTTCTTTTATACTTTTCTTAACTATTGTGGGTTTATTTTTTTAATATCTTTTCTCTACTCATCCACAACTTCAATCTTCCCAAACTTGCCGGCTGAAACCGTTAACTCGTCATCATACCTGGACGCCCAGCCCTTGGTGATTTTTACAGTGTCATCTATGTCAATCAGGCGAATCTCGTCGTTCCAAAGCGTCACTATAACCTTGCCTGTGTCGTCCTCGCCTGTGCACTCGCAGACCGTGAGCGTTTTGCCTGGTATTTTGCGCGGCTCCTGCTTGTCAGTTATCTTCAGCGTTATCTCGTCCACAGGGATTCTGTCCATTAGTTCTTTTACTTTCATTTTAACCTCTGGTTCTTTTCTATTAGGTGATTTATATGTTTTCTATCGGGCGCTCAATGCTAAGCTTTAATATCCTGCTAATCTATTCTATCTTATGGCTCTAAACCTATTCAAGAAAAAAGAAGCAGAGGAATCTGAACAGCCGAGCGAAAGCTCAAATTGCGTGACCTGCGCAGGAGCAAACCCGGACCTCGTGTGCAAAAACTGCGAAAAACCAATGCACAAGTCCTGCTCGCGCCAGTGGAAGAACGAGCGCTACTGCAAGAAGTGCTGGAAGAAAGTCACCAAGCAAGAGCGCGACCTGATGGCTGTTGCGAACTCCTGAGATGAAACGAAGATTCAAGAAATCCCCTGCGCAGAAGTCTATCGCAGCTGAGCGGATTGAAATTTTATTCAAGGAAGCTGAGGGAAGCTCAGAGCACGCCAACCGCTATGTTGAGCTGGCAAGAAAAATCGGGATGAAATACCGCGTGCGAATCTCAAAGGAATACAAGCGCAAATACTGCAAGCACTGCCACGCGTACCTGAAAATGGGCAAGAACTGCAAGGTCAGGCTGAACCAAAACCGCTTCCCTCATCTTGTAATTCACTGCGAGGAATGCGGTGAAGTAATGCGGATTCCGTATAAGAAATAATTATTTCCGCTTCTTTCTTTTTCGTTTAATCTTCTTCTTTATGCAAATAAGCACTTCTTCCTCTTTTAAAATGCTCCTATTTGATACTAACCCTGTATAATCCAGAGTCATGTCTTTCTCATTCACTGCTTTAGTGTACATTTCAACTTTGTCAAAATTTACAATATCAACAAAAACAAGATTTCTCTTTATGGCATCCTTGACGTGTTTTTGATAGAGTTCTATCTCCAATTTCCCTTCTCTGTGTTTTGGATGGACTAAAAGGTCCGCTCCAAATGCAATATCTTTCTTAGGGAGAAACTTTTCCGCTTTGACTTCCGCATAGTATCTTTCATATAATGGACTGTCTTTCTCTATTAAAGTAACCCACCCAATTATGTCACCAAACCAATACGCTGCAAAAATGACGCTTGAGTCCCGTATGCTCTCCTTTGCGTTAAATTTATTCGTGAATTCCCCGGCTTCTTTGAGAAATTTTATGTAATCCTCTGAAAGTTTAGCAAAACGCTTCTCTATGCCTTTTTTACTAAACTTCTTAATCTCCATCTTTGTTTGATTATTCAAAGATGCTTTTATATATTACTTAACCCATTTCATAAAGCACGATTTCCAGTTAATTAGGGTTACAGGAATAAAAATGGTAAATGTAAACGATGTTGACGCATTGGACTTAATCAATGCGGTAAAAGAAGAGCTGAAGAAGAACGAGCAGATAAAGCCGCCGGAGTGGGCGCAGTTCGCCAAGAGCGGAGCGCACTGCGAGAGGCCGCCTGAGCAGCCGGACTTTTGGTATATCCGCGCCGCTTCAATGCTGCGCAAGATTTACGTAAGAGGTCCTGTTGGTGTTTCAAGGCTAAGGACAGAATACGGCGGGGCAAGGAACCGCGGGGTAAAGCCGGAAGAGCACAGAAAAGCGTCAGGCTCAATTATCAGGGCGCTTATGAAGCAGCTTGAGCTCGCAGGCTACGTGAAAAACTCCAAGAAAGGCAGGAGCATCACCCCGCAGGGGCAGAAGCTCTTGGACAATGTGGCTTATGTGGTTTACAAAACGCCGAAAGTAAAGAAAGAGGCGGTTTATAAGGAAGCTCCGAGAAAGGAGAAGATAGCACTCCCTGGTCATGAAAAGTTCAAGCAAGAGCAGAGGGCAAAGTCCCATCAGCCAAAAGCCGAAGGAAAGAAAGAAGAGTCAAAGCCGGCAGCGGCAAAATCGGAAAAGAAGTAACTTATTCTCATGAACGACGACGCAGAACTTGAGGCAATTAGGCAGCGTAAGATGGCTGAGCTCCAGCAGGAGCAGGAGCAAGAGGCTCAAATGCACCAGGCTGAGACAAATGCAAAGAAGCAAGTTCAGCAGGTTCTAAGGCAGATTTTGACACAGGAAGCCTGGGCGCAATGGAGCACTGCGCGGATGGCCAACGAGAACAACGCCTACGCAGCTGCGATAACTCTTGTGAAAGCGGTTGAATCCGGGCAAATCAAGGGCAAAATCACTCTTGAGCAGCTCAAGATAGTTCTGGGTGCAGTTTCAAGTCAAACGCATAGGGAGTTTAAGATTAGGCGGGTATGAAAGCAATAGTCCTCTACTCAGGCGGCAAGGACTCCTCGCTCGTTGCGCACTTCCTGAAGCAATGGGGATACGAAGTCCTTTTAGTCACGGCGAACTTCGGGGTAATGCCGGAGTGCATTGAAACCGCGCAGAAAGCAGCGGAGTCAATCGGTTTCCCATTTGAGCCAATCACGCTTGATTCAAAAACAATTGAGGAAGCAGCAGACCAGGCGCAGAAGGACGGGTTCCCGCTCAACGCGATAAACATTGCACACCATGCCGCTTTGGAAGGAATTTGCGCAAAATATAAGGACACGTACAAGCTGATAACCGATGGCACGCGCCGGGATGACAAAACCCCGCGCCTAACCCTTGCGGAAATGCAGTCCCTGGAGGACAGGCACAAAATAGAATACAGCCCAATTCTTTGCGGGCTTTCATACAAGACCATAAAGTATTTAACCGACGCTATCTTCTTAACAGAGTCAGTCCAGGCAGGTTCTATACCGACTTCTGAGTATGAAACTGAGATACGCGCCACACTCAGGGCTCGCGGAGATGGCTTGGAAAAGGATATATTCCCAGAGAACCATTATCATACAATAGTAAAAGGGTACAAAAAATGAGTTCAATAAAACACATATCAACAAAAACGCGCCTCGCCAAGAAAGGGCGACAGAACAGGATAGTTCCACTGTGGGTGATAATGAAGACCAACCGCAAGGTTAGGACGCATCCACAAAGAAGGTACTGGCGCGCGTCAGACATCGGTGAATAATCATGACGAGACAAAGCATGTTAAATAATTTCAGCTTCGTCTGCACATCACACACGAAGTGTGTGTGCCTCGGACGCCCCGCGTCCGAAGTTTCAAAGCAGATGAAGATTAGGAGACTTTGAAATGGCTAAAGATAAAGCAAGTGTAGAAGATGAAATTCTGAAAGAAGCTCAGGCAGAGGCACAGCTTGACGAAGTCAAGCGTGCAACTGACGCGAAGCGTCAGTCTGCAGCGGCAGAAGAAGAGAAGGCTAAGCCAAAGGCTGCCTCAAAGGAAGAGCCAGCAGTCAAGGATAAGAAAGAGGCAAAGGCAAAGCCGCAGCCAAAGAAGAAGGGCACGGTTGTGGAGCGCGCAATGGACACCATCAGCGAGCTCAAGGAATCCAAGGCTGCGCCGAAGAATGTCAAGCCAACCAGGCTCAAGGGCACTGACCACCTTTACACAATCCCGCTTAGGAATAACGCAGTAAGGGGCAAGAAAGCGCGATACACAATTTCTATGCTCAAGGCGTTCGCAAAGAAGCACACCAAGGCGGACAAAGTCGTAATCACAAAGGAAGTAAACGAGAAAATCTGGGAGCGCGGCCGCAAGAAACCGCCATATCAGCTTCGAGTTGTGATTGGCGAAGATGAAAACGGCAGAGCAGTGATCAAGCTCAGGTAAATATAATGAGACGCAAAGCAATAACGCAGGTCAATCAGCTTCGTGTTTATTTTAAAGCTGATGAAGTGGAGGAAAATTCAAAATGAGTGTTAAACATTTTAGAATCATAGGAAGTTTTGTACAGCGTGGAAATAAGCAGATTTTTACCAAGGAAGTTACCGAACTTAAAGAAGCACGCGCGCTTGACAAGGTCTATTCATTGGTTGGCTCAAATCACGGGATAAAGCGAGCTCAAATAAAGATTGAGAAAGTTGAGGAGTTCAAGCCAGAAGCAAAGAAAGTTCTGCCGGCAAAGGCAAAGAAAGGGATGTTAAAAGCAGAAGGCACCTCAGTCAGGGAAAAAGAAGCAGCGCACGAAGGTGCGCCTAAGGAAAAAGGAGATAATAAAGCGGCTTCGCCGGATGCGAATGCCTCCGCTCACCCTCCGGGAGCAGCCGGAGAATGAAGGAAGAAGAATTCCAACAAAAGTACGCTGAATACACTATTTTAAAAACCCAAATCGAAAGTCTTATTCAGGAACTAAACGCGATGGGCGGAGTCGAGATGGAGCTTCTGGCTGCGAAGAACACCATAGAGAGCCTGAAGGGCGCAAAGGACTCTGAGATTATGGTGCCGCTTGGCGGCAACTCATTTGTTATGGCAGACCTCAAGGACAAGGGCTATGTTTTAACTGGCGTCGGCGCTGGTGTTGTGGTTGAGAAAAAGGTCAGCGACGCTGTGGAGTCAATCGGAACGCAGCTGGAGACACTTACAGACGGCAGGGCAAAGCTTGAGGGGCAGATAAAGAAGATGGGCGAGCGCCTTGGCGCGCTTGAGCCGGAGCTTCAGGCATACCTACAGACGATGCAGGCGAAGAAGAAATAGTTATTAACGCCTGAGTTCTAATCATATTCTATGTTTGAAAATCTCAAGAAGAAGCTCAAGGGCTTTTTGTCCAAGGCCTCAGCTGAAGTTGAGGTTGAGGTAAAGGAGCCAGTAGACGAAGTTGTTGAGGAAGTTCCTAAAGCGCCAAAAGCCAAGAGCCAACCGCCAATAGCCAAGAAGAAGGAAACGAAGTCGAAGAAAGAAAAGAAAAAGGCGGCTGCGGTTGAAGACGAAATTCTAAAAGAGGTTGAAGCCGAGCTTGAGCCGGGGCAGGTTGAGCCGGAACTTGAGCTGGTGGTTGAAGAACCCAAGCCTGAAGTTAAGGTCGAGCTTGAGCCAGAACCTGAAAAACCTGAAGAGCTAGAGCCAGTTGCTGAACCTGAATCCGAGTCGGAGTCCAAGCCTGAACCTGAAATTGAGGATGAGCCTGAACCAGAGGTAGAGGAGGAATCTGAAGAAGAACCCGAGCCAGAACCAATTGTTGAAGAGGAACCAACTCCAGAACCTGAAATTGAACCCGAAGTAAAAGAAGAAACCAAGATAGAGGCTTCGCCAGGGGCGAATGCCTCCGCTCTACCTCCGCGAGCAGGCGGAGAACCAAAAAAGAAAGGTTTCTTCGGAAGATTCAGGAAGCCAAAAGAGCCTGATAAAGAACCTGAAAAGCCAAAAAAGCGTTTTCTTTCCATCACCCGCAAAAAAATCTCAGAGAAAAATCTTGATAAAATACTCTGGGAGCTTGAACTACTCCTGCTTGAGAACGACATTGCAAAAGAAGTCACAGAGGCAATAACCGCCGAAACCAAGGCGCGCCTGATGGAAGAGGAGACCTCAAGCAAGAGCCCTGAGCAAATGATTGAATCTGCAATCAAGGACTCGCTGCAAAAAATACTCACCAAGGAGCAGCCGGACATAATCAAGCTCATCAAGGCCAAGAAGGACAAACCCTATGTGATTGTCTTTTTCGGCTTCAACGGCACTGGCAAGACAATGACCATAGGCAAGTTCGCGAAAATGCTCCAGGACGCTGGGCTTTCAGTTGTTATGGCGGCAGGGGACACGTTCCGCGCCGCGGCAATTGAGCAGCTAGACGTTCACGCAAAGAACCTTAATGTTCCAATCATCAAGCAGGTGCGCGGCTCTGACTCAGCAGCTGTGATTTACGACGCGATAGCGCACGCAAAGGCAAGAAAGATTGACGTCGTTCTCGCAGACACCGCAGGCCGCTCAGGAACCAACATAAACCTAATGGACGAGCTCAAGAAGGTCGTGCGCGTTAACAAGCCTGACCTCAAAATCTTCGTTGGCGACGCTCTCACAGGAAACGACGCAGCAGACCAGGCAAAGGCATTCCACGAGGCAGTCGGAATAGACGGCTCGGTCTTAACAAAGGTTGACTGCGACCCAAAGGGCGGCTCGTGCATTTCGGTCTCATACGTTACAGACGCTCCAATCCTCTACTTCGGCACTGGGCAGGGCTACGCGGACATGAAGTCATTTGATGCTGAGTGGTTCCTGAGCAAGGTTTTCTAGAATCCTGGTTCTGAATTAAACACTGGGTGTACTTGCTCAATTCCTTTTGTTGCCCCAAGCTTAAGCCTTCCTATCTTTTGAAGTTGGCGCTCTTTTTCATTCTCCAAATATGTCACGCGCCTTGCCTCTTTTCTCACGAGCTTGTTCAGCACGGCTTTTCTCCCGCGCGGCTTGTAAGTCCTCGGGCTGTTGAGTTTATACTCAATCAGTCCTTTGTCTTCCAGCTGTTTCAATATTTGGTATATCTTGGTGTACGGAACTCCTGAGCACTCGCATATCTGCTTCGCTTCTGCCTCGCCTGTTGCGAGCAGAACAACCATTGCCCTGCTCTGGTAAAGGTTCAATCCGAGTTTCTGCATGTAGTGAACGATTTCATCCATTCATATCACCTCAGGAACAACTGCGACTGGGAACTTATATTAAAACTCGGCGGGAAAAGGGGTGGGAAGGATGTGGTGGAAATCAATAACTAGAAGTTCCTCCTTCCCAGTTTTCTCAAACCCCGCTCTTCCCATTTTCAATAAACTTTTTACCCAGCTTCACCTTTCTTAACTTTCCCACGTAATGGCTCTCAATAAGTCCTTTTTGCTCAAGCGCGTTTACCCAGCGGGACAGTGCGCTTGTGCTCAAGCCGGTGTGGTGATAAATTCTTGCCTGGGTAGTTTCGCCGCCGTGCTCAATCAACGAGTTCATGATTTCCTGCTCGCGCAGGGAGAGCCCCTGCATAATTGAGCTTGAGTGTTCTGGGAGCTCAATTCGCTTTTCAACCAAGGTTGGTTTTTCAACAGGTGCCTGGACTGGTGCTGGTTCAACTTTTGGCTTAACTTGAACTTGTGTCTCTTTTGGAATATACACAATTTCTCTTTCTCGCATTGAGTACCCAACCAGGGCTGCTATAACCAGGCATCCAAGCAAAACTGCGAGAAGCGGATTTTTCATTCTTTGATATATTGAAAGCCCGGTGGGCGCCTGCTGCGTTTCCTGCGCCGGCTTCACGGTTTCTGGTGGCGGCGGGATTGGAGCGCTTACCGGCTCTTCAAGCTTCACAGCACAGGCATCATCTAGCAAGCAGTTAGAGTCCGCGCAGTCAATGTCTTTGTCCCCGTCATTGTCCTTGCCATCGTCGCAGATTTCTTTTGGCGTGCTGCTTGGTCCTCCGCCGCTAGGACCTCCACTCGGATCTGGTGGTGGTTCAACATATGTTTCTACAATAAAATTGTCCTCGTGAACGTTTTTGTTGCCAAGTGCGTCGACAGCGGTTATCCCGAAATAATATTTATCCCCGTTGGTTGTATTGCTTCCGTTGAATTCGTACTGCCACTGCATAGTGTTCTCTGTATTGACTATAGCTGCGGTTGTGTTATTGCCATTCTCATTCCTTATTGTTAAATTAACTCCTGAAACATTTGTAGTGGCATCCTCTATGGTCGCTGTTATGTTGTAGCTAATTCCCGGTCTTGCAGTGTCAGGCCGTGTCACTTTAGTTATGCTCGGACCGGTCCTGTCAATTCGGAACTCTGCGCTACTGCTGCTCATATTCCCGTAGCTGTTGTTGGCGTAAAGTATGATTTGGTTCAGTCCCTCCAGAGGGTAAAGCGTCACGTTCTTCTGCCCGCCATCATAGATTGAAGTGTTGTTTTCTGCTCCGTTGAGCGAGAATGCAGCCCAGTCCAGCTCCTGATTCACGCTCCAGTTCAGGTCAATTTCTGTGGTGTTGTAATTGGTGTTATTTATTGGCGAGAGGATTGTAATGATAGGTGCGGTTTGGGTTTTGTTCACAATTATATTGACTTTTAATATGTCTGTTAAGACAGAGTCATTTGCTATTATAGTGATGTTATAATTGCCCATATTGCCTATACTGGTTTGCCATTCCCATTTGTTGCCGTTTTTTGTGAAGTTGGTATTATTATTGATAACTGTAATCATTACTGGGTCGCCGTCAGGATCTGATACTTCCGGTGTTATGTAAGCTGTTTCACCCTCGTTCACATCTATATCCATTGGCGATATTGAGTCTATTGTTGGAGCAGTGTCAGTTATGGTATAATTAAGCGAAAGGGGTTGGATTAAGCCGTCCAATGTCCTGTTTATTGTTATATTCCCTGTGTATGACTGGAGTGGCGTTCCGTATTTATTGCTTATATTGACCTCGACTGTTTTAATGTTGTTGCTGCCAGGAACAGTCACCGGATTCTGGTCAAATTTTACATCAAACCAGGTGCTGTTCAGGTTTGTGCTCAAATCATACTGCAGGCTCTCTGCGGAGCTGTGTGAAATATTCAGTTCAAACACCTCATAGCTGCCGAGGTGCATATCTGTTACATTGCGGGACATTGGGCTTATGGTGGCGTCCCCTGCAATCGAGAAGTTGAATGTTTTTGTGATGATCTTGGAGTTCCCGTCCGATCTGGCGTACACATAGACTTTCCACGTCCCGCCTGCATTGAGCTGGTGGCTAGTGGAATTCCATGTGTTAGTGTTCCAGTTTGTGCTTTGCGTGCTGTTCAGCACAGTTACTTCGCTCGGGTTGACCAGAGCAAACTGAGCCAGATTTATGGCGTCCCCCTCAGGGTCCACTATCTCGGCAACTGTCCAATAAGTGTTGCCAAGCGCAGGGTTTGCCGGAGCTTTGTACATGTTATTTATCACCGGCGGCCGATTTCCTCCAAGCAATGGCAGGTAGTCTCCTCCTTTGGTTATGTTGCCTGATGAGTTATAAGGTATGAGTGTGTCCCCAATGCCGTCTCCTGCTTGGTGGTACGGCGGCTCCCCAGAACCATCGTCAGCGCCCGCGTAATCGTCCCAGTAGTTCCCGCCAACCTCGTAACTGCTGTTCCAGTGATTAACTCCATTGTCCCACGCGTTCACTGTATTTGAAGTGAAGTTATTCCAGTGGAGGATATTCCCAGTAGCAGACTCCAATCTCGCGCCATACTCACTTAACGTGAAGTTGTTTGAATGGAACACTCCATTGCTAGACCCCTCAACCAGAAGCCCGGCGCCGATGCCATCCGCTCCGCAATAAATCGTTCCACAGCGCCCCGCCCCGCCACTACAGTTCTCAACACTATTTGACAATGCGATGGGCTCGCTGGAAGATTTTACATGAATACCAGCGCCTTTCCCGCCTGAGCCTCCTCCGGTATTATAATTTCCCCCAAGACCCGCAGGACCGCCCTTCACATTTTTCAAATCATTTAAGGAGACGTTGACGTTTGGTGAATTAATAGTGTATATGCCCGTGGCGATTGCTCCTGTGCCGCCTCCAGCGTGGCTGTAGCAAGCCCCTCCTGACCCGCCAGGGCCTCCAGTCAGGCCTACTAGTGTATTCTCCTGCACAACCCCGCTGGCTGAATCAAGGTATATGCCAGATGCCATTCCTCCTGTGCCGCCGCCGGCAGAAGTAATCCCGCCGTTGCCGCCTGTTATGGATATGATATAATTTGAGGTGATTGTAACATTATTGGAGTTCTTTACTTTTATTCCGAATGCCTCTCCGCCTACTCCGCCGCCAACAAAGTTGTTGTTGCAATCAGACGCACCGCCAGTCCCTTGTATACTTGAGATGCTGTTGCTGTGAATAGTGATATTGTCGCCCTCAACGATTATGCCAGCGTGGGAAATGCCAGGGCTGAGTGTATTTGGCGGCCAGAAGGTTCCCGAGGCAGTTCCCTGTGAAATGCTGAACCCCTGGATAATGGTGTTGTTCGCATTTATGTTGAAACCTCCTGTGATACTTGGCAAGAACGTTCCAGTAATGTTTATGCCCTTTGTAATGCTAATATTCTCCACGTAAACTCCGCTGCTAACCTCAACCTTCCCACCTTCTGAAACCGCATCAACCGCTACCTGTAGCGTAGTAAAATCACAACCGCTCGGGCAGACTGTTACAACTGGCGCAGCAGCCGTTTCAATTACGCCTTCAGCAAAACCCCCTGAAATTCCGCTGAGAAGAAATAGTACCACAAACATCCAAATTTTCCCATTCATTTTCCCACCTCAGCTTATCTCCGGGAAATTTGACTTAAATAGCTTTCTTAACTTTTCTAGGTGAATTTAGTGAACTAAAACACAATAAAAGGCTTCTTCCCGCTGCCACGTTACCTTTTTATATTCTCCCACTTTACTCTAGCTATGCGAAAATCCGTTGCCCTATTCACAACTTTCTTGTTCTTTTTAGCATTTGCTCACTGCGCGCTCGCGGATGAAGCGAACGCTCCTGTGATAACGCTGGTCGCTCCTGCGAACGCCGCAACAAGTTATTATGACAATATCACGTTCAAGTACAAGCCGGTTGACGACACAGGATTCATAAGCTGTACTCTCTTTGCGAACAACTCTGTCAGTAATATCATAATTGGGGAGTCATCGCCTGGTAACAATACTGACAACTTGTTCTACCGCAACATCACCAACGGTACTTGGACTTGGTACGTGAAGTGCGAGGACAACGCCACGCCGACACATAACATAGGGTACTCTTCAAATTGGAGCGTAATCATTGACCTGGATATAACAAAGCCAGTGATTTCGCTGAACTCGGCGAACATAACGAGCAACAGCGCCGGCAACGTCAACTTCTCATACCTGCCTGTTGACGTGCACACCGGCATAGAGTTCTGTCTCCTTTACATCGGCGGCGAGCTTATGGAGAATGACAGCACCATCTCAAATAACAACACCAACCAGTTCTCAAAGACTCTGACATCTGGTTACTATACCTGGTATGTTAATTGCAGTGATAGGCGCGGCAACTACGCTGTTAGCAGCCAGTCCCTAGTTGACGTAATAACTTCGTCATCTAAGCCAATTGTTGCACTCAATAGTCCAATATCGGGTGCTATAATCCCAAGCCGCCAAATCACTTTCAACTACACACCAGCCTCTCCAAACAAACTGATATCCTGCGCGCTACTCATAAATGGTTCAGTGAACCAAAGCGATAACAACATAATCAACAATTCTTACAATGCGTTCAAGTACGTGTCAATCGCGGACGGCTACTGGAACTGGACTGTGAACTGCACGGACAGCGAGGGATATCACGGGTGGGCGGATAATAGAATGATGACTGTGAACACAATTGCCCTGGCTAGCACATTCCTGGACATCAAGCTAACATCTCCCGCAGACAACAGCCGCAGCACTTCACGCGCGAACGATTTTGAGTATGAGGTATACACCTCTGCCGCTTCAGTAGACTATTGTGAGCTTATAACCAATGGCAGTACCCGTGAAACTGATAAGTCCATTACAAAGGACACGGACAATAAGTTTGATGATGTTGAGTTGTCAAACGGTGTTTGGGAATGGTGGGTTCGATGTTCTGATATTACTGCTCATAATTACACATCCGCTTCGCGCGAACTGACAATTGACGCAGTTACTGTTTCAGAGAATCCACCTGAGTCGGTTGTAGTGCAGAACACAAGCAACAATACCACAAACACTACTACGATGCCACCAGGGCTTGAACTAAACCCTGTTTTTTTAATCGCAATTTTCTCAGCAGTTGGGGTTTTAGGATTTTTTTCAGTAATTCTGCTTAACGAGAACGCGAGGAAGAAGTTCCACAAATCAATGGACATTTTCAGGTTCAACAAGGAGCATAAGATTCCAAAAGAGGCCGGCTCGGAGAAGCACACCCGGCTAAAGAATTATGTTAAAACTTATATGGCACAAGGCCACCACCCTGAAAAGATACGCCAGCACCTAATCAAGTACGGCTGGGATGAGGTCTCAATCAAGGATGTTTACGACGACCTTGAGAGCGAGAAGAGCGGGCGAAGAAATTAGCTAGTTTTATTCCCCACAATCAGCTCGAGAGAAATATTACCTTCCGCCAATCAATACAAAAAACGCCGAGAGCAGCAAAAGCACCCCGATTGTCTCGTTCCACCAGCTCCAGCTTGTCAATATCCCTGGTATAACTATCAATAGAATTCCAAGCACTCCGATAATTCCGCCTGCCACGTGCCTTAATGTTATTGGATTATTACCCATTTTTCTTACCTCCTTATATGAATCCTCCAATCATTCCAATGCCCAGCAGGAGCATTACAATACCTGCGATTAAGTGCAGTTTCTTTATATTATTGTCCTTCCACTCTGAAACGTCATCAACTTTCTTTATTCCACTGTAGATAATAAGTGTTATCACGAGCATTGGAAGGACGAATATGAAATTGTAAATCAGGAGCCACGGCAGGGTTTTTAAAAGCTCAAGCGCGGAGAGCATCCCGCCCGCGATTACATAAGGCCCGATTGTGCATGGCAGGAGGAAGAGTGTAACAAACACGCCAACGAGCGCAGCGCCCTTTGCAGATGTCACGCCCTCTGTAAGCTTCTTGACCATTGGCCTGAGCTTCATCGGCATTTCTGTGGCGAGCCCGCCGGGCTTGTATTTGAAATAGTCCTTAATGTTGAGCAGGCCGAGCGCAATCGCGACTATGCCAAGGATTGTGTAAAGCATTAAGCGGACTGAAGTGAGCGCGTCAACGAGCTGGAAGAAGCGGATTATCACCAAGCCATAGAACAAGTACATTACAAAAACTGAAAACACGAACGCAAGCCCTGCGTGGAGTATCTTCTCCCTGCGCTTCGGGTTGTAAGTGATTATCGCGATGAGCATAAGCGTGAGCACAGCGAGCGCGCACGGGTTTATGGCGTCAACTGCGGCAAGTGCGAAAATGGTTGCGAGCGAGAGGTCTTTAGTTTCTCCTGCTCCGCCGCCAGTGTCATTTATCTCTCCAGTTTCCCCTTCAGCACCTCCTGCGTTCCACTGGAACACCCAGTCCTCAATCTGCACAGCGTTCTCAAACTCCACAGAACTGCCAGAGAGTTCAACTTCAACCGGCTCAACCACTTTGTAGTCCTCGCCGTTCAGGAGTGTTTCAACATCCCCGCCAAGCACGAGTGATTTTAAAAGCTCAGAATCTCCTTCCTTGTCTCCGTAGCTAAGAAGTATTCCGCTGCTAGTCCAGATTTTCGGTTTGCCGCTGAGCTTTGTGATGTCAAGGTTCTCAAACTCAGTTTCCCCATTTATTACAGGGCAAATTCTCTGGTGCCTTGCATTTGTTCCTGCGATGCACTCAGTGATTATCGGGTTGTCGCCGGCAATCATATTGTCCTTGCCGAATATCAAAAGCGGGATGCTGAGGCCACTGCTGAACTCTTGGTCATAGTAGAACATGAGCCCCGCGTTCCCGCTGTCCTGGTACACCTCGTACTCAATCACGACCAAGTCGTCGCAGCTGTCAAGGAGCTCGCCGAAAACAACAGGGTCTGCGTTTGCACAATGCGGGCAGCCAATTCCAGTGAAGTAGACCGCGCAGTGTGGCTCTTCAATCTGGGCAAGAGCAGGGCTAATTAAACTGAGTGCAAGAATTAAAACCAAAAGGGCTGCTTTTCTCATCTGCTCACTTTTGAATTCGGCTTTTATTTACCTTTCTATGCCGGCGGTCCGCGCCTTCTTCCACGCCCTCGTGGGCAGCGCCTGCCTGGTCCAAAATCTGTTCCCTTGTCCTGTGGAGGCTCGCATCCACCTCTTCCCCTGTTTGCGCGCCTTCCTTCTCCAGAGCCGTCCCTCTTGGCAACTCCTTTTCTCTCTTCTTCAGTCATATAATCACCTCCTTTAATTTTTATCGCAATGCCTTTTGTTAGCGCAATGGTAATTTTCTCATGTGCGCTCTCCAGCAGCCTGTGAAAAGTCGGCTGTGATATGTTCATCTTTTCTGCCGCTTTCTCCTGGTCCAGTTTTTTAATATGCTTAAGCCGCAGCGCCTCGTATTCGTCCATCTGCAGTTCAATAATTTCGCTATGTGATATTCTTGCTCCTGCTGGCTTGAAATATGTAACATTTGGTTCGTTCTGTATCCACCTACATCGCCTTGACCTTACCATAGTTATGAATATATATTCATAACTCTATTTAAAGCTTGCGGTTCAAAATCTATATAAATTTAACAATTGTTAATATATGCTTTATGCTAAGAAACAGAAAAGCGCACATGAATCCGCTCTGCCTCGGAATACAGGGGGCTGTCATAGTGAGCGGCATCTACTTCACTTACCTGCTAATGAGTGCGGCGTTCCCTACAATGTATTTCTTTATCTTTGCAATCATATTGTTCGCGTCGCAGTTTATTCACCTCATGTTCGGTATCAAGAACCCGATTGGCTACGTTCTGATGCTTATAATCACTTTTTCAGCGCTAATCATGATGAAGGCCATTTACAGCTTTCCTGACTCTGGGGTTACTGACTTTCTGCTGGCCAACGCGCTGTTTATAATCCCGATTTTCGTGGCTCTTGACATAACCAGGAATATTTTCGATTAATTTATTAAGCAGCCGCGCTATTGTTTTATTATGTGCATATCACTCGAAGCCACAGTTGTAGAGGTCAGGGAAAAGACCGCGATAGTTGACATAGGTGGAACGCAGCAGGAAGTCCGGACTCCTTATGTTGAGGTTAAAGTTGGGGACAAAGTGAAGTGCTTTGGGAATTATGTGATTGAGAAACTCATTTAGTTTTTGCCGTAACTTCAACAGGAATTTTAGGGGCGAACAAAAAACTAAGTTCTATGTCAAAGTCAATTAGTTTCTTGGCGATTTCATTTTTGCGGTCAATCTGGTACATCTTGGACGCCCCAGAATTCCTGGTTTGTTTGACAATGCCTATCTTAAGAATTCTTTTGAGAATTGGCTCAAGTGTTACCCTTGAAATGTTTGCTGATCTCGCTATGTGAGACTTTGAATAATCGTATATCTCGTTGTCTAGAAAGAAGTCAAGCACCCTTGTTTCCGGGTTATTCCCCACCACTTTTAGGAAAATGCTTTGGTCCATGGTGAATGCTTAATTTAAGTACTATATAAACTTTATGCAGTATTGTATAAAAATTATACAATCATTCATTTTTCATCCATACAATGAATTCCTCAATTTCTCTCTTTTTCTGCGTTGATAATGAGATGCAAGCACTGCCTTTATGGCTCAGCAGTATACCTTCTTTAATCAGGTCGTTTAAAATCTCCAGCGCAAAACCTTTTTCATGGCCTTTTATGCTTCCTAAAAACTTCTGCAGTGGTCGGTATGCACCATCCCATATATGGTCCCTCAGCATTCTTCTCAATATGAGATATTTTATCCAGTTATACCTATCATAATTCATGCCATGGCTGGAGATTACACCTTTTATAAACCTTTATTAACTCAAGTGAGTTTATTCTGTATCATGGTTAAACCAGACATTACAGACAAGAAACTCTTCTTGAAATACGCAATACCGTGCTCAAGCACTCTGGTCAGGCGCGGAGATGTCAAGCAGGCGCGGATTGATGAGCTTCGCGAGTGGGTATTAACCAACCAGTCCGCTGGGCAGCTTAGCGAGCCCAGTGAACCAACTTCACAGGAGCTCCACGATATTTTCAAGGTCGCGTCAGTGATGTGCTGCGTGGCTGCTGATGATTTAGGCAAAGCTGAGATTGACGCTGAAGTGATTCGAGAGTATTTCATAAATCGGCACGACGAGGCAGTGGAACAGCGCTGGCTGCTCAAGCAGGACTTTGATAAGGAAGCATGCAAAACTCGGGTTGTTGAGTTTGATGAAAGCTTTAACAAGGAGTTCTGCCCGGATGCGAAATCAGGGGATAAGGTTGTGTTGCATTACAATTATATAATAGAAAAACTTAGTGAGCAAAAATGAACAAGGAAGCATTGGGCACATTATTAGCAGTTCTTACTGCAGTAGTCTCTGGTTTCGCAATTCCGATAAACAAGATGTTTCTCGTCGGGCTTGATCCAGTTGTTTTCACCGCAGTCCGGGCATTAATAATCGGCGTGGTCTTTTTCATAATCGCCAGCGCGCAGTGCAAGTTTGATTTTAAAAAGTTCAAGCAGACCCAGTGGTCCTGGTTGCTTTTGATTGGTGTCATAGGTGGTGGATTAGCATTCCTATTATACTTCTCCGGTCTACAACTAACAACCTCAGGCCGCGGTGCATTCCTTCACAAGACTCTCCCACTCTACGTCGCAGTGCTCGCATACGTGTTCCTGCGCGAGAAATTTGACCTTAAACAATCACTAGCGCTCGTTGCAATGCTCGCAGGCACAGCTGCAATTTACTACACCCAAATCGCGCCTGGCGCAATGTGGGCGAACCCCGGGCTCGGCGACGTGCTCATAATCCTTGGCACAATTCTCTGGGCAGTTGAAGCCATAATCGCGCGCAAGGTAATGAAAGACGGCGAGAGCAATTTCGTAGTTGTGTTCGGCAGAATGTTCTTTGGCGCGCTGGTCCTATGGGGCGCTGTGATTGTGCTCGGCAGGTGGGACTTGATTCTTGAGCTCTCTGCAATTCAGCTGAGGAATTTGTTCATTTCAACAGGCATTTTAACGCTCTACGTGCTCTTCTGGTTTGGTAGCCTGAAGTTCATCAATGTTTCAAAAGCCGCGATGATTCTCCTGCTCGCCCCTGTAATCTCGCTCATTGCCGGAATCTACTGGTTCGGCGAGCCAGCGCCAATGCTGCAGCTCGTTGGCTCAGGATTAATCTTAATCGGCGCAGCGTTCGTGGTTAAGATGAAGAGTGAACTCGTGAGCGGTGTTTAACTCACCAAACTCGCGCGAGTTAAATTAAATTTATAAACTCTTAATCCGCTTATTATTCTGCGAGCGGCCAAGGGAAGCTTTATATATAAGTATATACTTTATTGGTATATATTTATACTAAAATGCAGCAAACAATCCAAAAACCAGAACATTCCCCCACGCTAAACACAGTGCTAATGGTTGAAGAAACATTGAAAAATGCAGAAGCCACGATGAGCGTTGCCGAGTTGAAGCGCAAACTCCCAAGGCAGGTAATGCACAATACGTTACTGAGCATTTTGGACTATCTCCAGCTCAGCGGAAAAATACTCATCGGGACAAAGGGAATCCTCTGGGTCTTTACGCCAAGGGCAGAACTTGAAGCAATGGCCGCCGCAGGAACAGAATTGTGAACAAGCCGGCAAGAGTAATACTTTTAGGGGATGCAGAAATAGCATACAAAAAACTGAACGGGCTAGTCGGGGCTCAAATTGCAGAAGGGAAAGAAAATACTGACGAAAGCAGCCTCTTAAGGTCAATAAACCAAAAAGTTGAGTTGATTAAGCAGAATCCATTTTACGGCAACAGCATTAAGAAAAGTCAAATTCCAACAAAATATAACGCAACAAATTTGTGGAGAGTTGAACTGAGTAATTTCTGGAGAATGCTTTACACAATAAAAGGCGACCAAATTGAAATCATATGCTTTGTCCTGGACTTAATAAACCACAAATTCTATGACAGGGTGTTTGGTTACGGAAAGAAGTAAGTTGTGAGCGGCGTTTGAAAACCTTAAATACGGCAAGTTCTTATTGAATTTTATGAAAATTATAGCAGTTCTTATGCTAGTCCTTGTTGTGCTGTCCAGCGGCTGCATCCTGGTGACTGAGCAGGATCTTGCGGCAGAGCGCGCGGAGAAGTGCACGGACACAGAGACTGGGGAATACCTCACAATTTCTGAGGCCTGGATAATCGCGCTTGACAGCGAGTGCTACGCGCAAGGCGAGCTTGCGGAGGATTACACGTGCAACGAGAACACAGGCACTTGGTGGATTGAGCTTGAGCCCGCAGAGCCTTTAAGCGGCTGCAGCCCGGCGTGCGTCGTGGACGTGAACAGCAAGACAGCTGAGATAAACTGGCGATGCACAGGACTAATTGACTAATGAAAAAGAAAGGATTCCTAAAGCGAGCAGCTGAGAAGCTGGACAAGAAGCTTGAAGCGAAATCAAAGAAAAAGCCTTGCTCCTGCTGCGGATAGCTAAATGCTGCAATCAATTGTTGATTGGATATTGTACAGCCTTGTGAATCTGGATCCTGCATCCAGGGCAGCTCAGTCGCTGAACTTTTTTATCTATGACTCAATAAAAATCATTGCGCTCTTGTTCGTGATGATTTTCCTAATAGGATTTTTCAGGTCTTACCTGCCCCCTGGCAAGATAAAGCAGTGGGTGACTAACAGGCGGTTTGGCTCCGGCAACCTGCTCGCGTCCACATTCGGCGCAGTAACTCCATTCTGCTCCTGCTCATCAATTCCTCTCTTCATAGGCTTCATTGAGGCAAGAGTGCCTCTAGGTGTTGCATTCTCTTTCCTAATCACATCACCTATAGTCAACGAGTACCTTGTCGTGCTGATGCTCGCGTTCTTCGGCTGGAAAATCACCGCGCTTTACGTAATCAGCGGAATACTAATAGGTACAATCGCAGGCAATATCCTCGGCAGGCTTGGGCTTGAGAAATACCTATCCAAAGATTTCAATGTTAATAAAGCTCCAAAAGAAATGCAGTTCAAAAATCTCAAGGCGCGGGCGCTTTTCGGCTTCAGCGAGGCAAAATCAATACTAAAAAAGCTGTGGCTCTGGATTCTGGTTGGTGTTGGAATAGGCGCGTGGATTCACAATTACATACCTGCGGAAATCATCCAGGCAGTTGTGAGCAAGGCAGGCCTCGGAGCAGTGCCAATTGCAACCGCGCTCGGCGTTCCGATGTATGGCAGCTGCGCGGCAATAGTGCCGATTGCTGTTGTGCTGTTCAGAAAAGGAGTTCCACTTGGCACAGCGCTCGCGTTCATGATGGCCACCTCTGCATTAAGCCTGCCTGAGGCAGTCATACTGCGCAGGGTAATGAAACTAAAATTAATCGCAATCTTCTTTGGCGTGGTTGCGGCTGCTATAATCTTGACTGGCTATATGTTCAACGCAGTGCAAATTCTGTTGTTCTAAATATTAAGCCTCAGCAGCGTCTTCAGCAGGAGCAGCTTCGCCGTCCTTGCCGAGAACCTCAATCTTGCCGAACTTGCCGGATGAAATCTGCATATTGTCCTGATAGACCGCGGCCCAACCCTTTGTAATCTTTATGGTGTCGCCTACCTTGACCCCGAAAATGTCGTCGTTCCACAACGTAATCGTAATGGTTCCGGTGTCGTCTTCGCCAGTGCAGTTGCATACCTGCAAAGTTCCGCCTCTCACTGCGCGTGGTTCGTCCTTCGCAGTAATCTTAAGCGTTATTTCGTCAACAGCTGTTTTGTCTTGTAGTTCATTTATTTTCATTTGAAATACCTCTTTTAGACCGTCCCTTTCTGTCTACTCCTTTAATAAGTTTTCCCCTAAAGCTCACGCTATGGTATAAAAAACACAAAAATAAATTTGTGGCTCACGCTAATCAAGACAAAATCTGTAAATCTAAATCAACTTACAAATAGAATCAACCTTAAGCGGAATCGTCTTCTGGTGTGTTCTCATAAACCGGCTCTTCATCTTCTGAAGATGCTGTAGATGAGCTTCGTGCCGGCGCGTCGTCGCGTGGCTTTGCTTCATTCACTCTGAGTTCTCGTCCGTCAAGTTCCTTGCCGGTCATGCCTGTGATGGCTGCCTTAGCCTCTTCATCGTTTGGCATTTCAACAAAAGCGAATCCCTTTGACCTTCCAGTTGCGCGATCCTTTATGATGGTCGCGGATTCAACTTGCCCGAATGCTTCGAAAGCTGCCTTCAGGCCGCTGTCGGTAGTATCCCAGGAAATGTTTCCAATATATATGTTCAATTTTTCACCTCCTTGTTTAGTTTTCATAATTGATGGTTGTTATAGTATATAAAGGGGAGTGTGTTAATAGATAACCTTTTTAACCACTTTAATTATACTTATGCTACTTTACCTAGCAGACAAATGTACGACGAAAATTGCGGGGGTGGCGGAGCCTGGAAAACGTGCTAGGTTGAGGGCCTAGTTCCTTAGTGGATACGAGGGTTCAAATCCCTTCTCCCGCACCAAACTTTTTATTTATGAAATTTGTCCAAAAAGTTTGATCAAAAACTCGCTTCGCTCGTAGCTTATTCTCCGCAAGCAGGCGGAGGTTCCTAAATCCCTTCTCCTGCATTATTTCTCTTTCCCAAACCCTTTTTAATACCCTGCCCCTATTCCTGTGTATGCCATCAATAGAGGAATTTGAAAAGCTCGCGCACCTGAGCCATATGAAGGACAAGGAGCCGGTCAAGAAGGCTCAGCGTAGCATTGAGCAGCTTGAGCATACTGCGATAAACGCAATCACAACCGCGTTCGGCTTTGTCATAGCTTTGACTTGGGTTGACACTATCCGTTCACTCTTTGACTCTTTCCTAATCAGCGCAGGAATCTCCGGCAGTGGCGTGTCTTACCAGGTTTTCGTCGCTCTCTTAATAACATTCTTTTGCGTTCTCGGAATAGTATACCTGCCCAAGCTGGTTATGCAGAAACAAATAGAAGAAGCGATTGAAGAGAGCAGGAAGTAGTTACTTCAACTCTTTCTCAAACTCTTTCGCCTTTTCGCCAAGATACTTTGCGCTCTCAATTACAATGCTCTCCGGCTTGTGGCTGCCGTTGGTCTCAATGTTAAATAGGAACTTGGTGTTAATGCCAGTAACTTCAATTGCATCCTTACCGCACACGTCAACGCACTCCCTGCACAGGTCGCACTTCTCAAGCGCTGCAACGCCCTTGTCATCAAATACATCTTTTGGGCAGACTTCTTTCGCGCTCTTTATGCACGTCTGCTTTTTCACGTCAATATTTGGGTAATATTGATAAGCAATAATTCCCGGCTGCCACTTGGCGTGTGTCTTGCCCTGGCCTAGTATGGCTGTTGCCTCAAGCTTGATGTTCTGGTGCTCAAGAAGCTTTACGATTGGTATCTTGTCGTCAGCGACTTTTATCTTGGGGTCGCTTGACTTTAGGTCACCAGAATAAACCATCCCTGGGCCTTTCCTAACGAGAGTGAAGATGAGCTGGCATTTCGGGCAACCCTTGCCCTTGCAGCCGCAACTCCCTGGAAGCTTGAACGTCTTGAGGTCTGTTGTGAGTGGTATCAAGCCGAGCCTGTGCGCAACGAGCTCATTGTAGAGTGCGGAAGTGTTCTCAAAGAAAGTAACATCCTCTATTGCGAGCGTTGGAAGCTCCGAGAGCATTGTGCGCCTCAGCGCGTTTGCGAAGCCAACATCAGAATCTTCCAGTACAAATCTGAGTTTTGAGTTGCTTTTGTTAAGAATGCGAATTTTCATTATACCCTCCTGCCCCGCCTTCCGCCTGGTTTTCTCATGTTGCCGTGCGGCAGTGGGGTTACATCCTCTATCTTTCCAATTTTCATTCCCGCTCTTGTAAACGCTCTGATGGCTGCCTGAGCGCCTGGGCCGTGTGACCTTGCGTCAGTTCCGCCTGGTGCGCGAATCTTTACGTCAATTTCATAGAACCCCTTGCCTTTTGCCTCTTCTGCAGCCTGGTTCGCAACCTGCATCGCCGCTATTGGCGATGGTTTCTCTCGGCCGCTTCGGACTACCATCCCGCCGGAGTAATTTGCAATGGTCTCTGCCCCGGTTATGTCAGTTATGTTTATTATGGTGTTATTAAAGGATGAATATATGTGAGCGACTGCTCTCTTGCTGTCCTTTGGCCTTTCATACCTTGGTGCATACTCGTGCTTTTGAAACCCGCCTGCTCGTGGAGGCTGAGCAGTGGCGTTCTCCTTTGGAGAAGCCTCTGCCTTTTTCGCTTCAGGCTTTGCAGCTTCTACTTTTTTTTCCTCAACTTTTTCTGGGCTCATTTTTTCGCCTCTATAATCTTATCTTCTGCAGGTTTTGCATCTTTTGGCGCCTTAACAACTTCATCTTTCTTCGCCCCAGATGCGGTGTCGCTCTCAGCTTTCTTCTCTTTCTTTGGAGCTACTGGTTTTGGCGGCTCTCTTGAAGGCCCGATGTATGCGAGTGTTTCTTCTTCTTCCTGAGTTAGAATCATGCTCGGAGCTGTGCATTTCCTGCCTTTGACTGTGATGTGTCCGTGAAGTATGAGCTGTCGCGCATCCCTTGAACTGCTGCCAATTCCTTTCTTATAAACAATTGTCTGCAGTCTGCGCTCTAAAAGGTCGCGTAACTCTAGTGCAAGAATGTCATCAAGTGTTCCGCTTTTTGCAAGAATCCCATTGCGAATAAGTTTTGCCATAAGTTCTTTCTTTCGCTCTTCTGCATATGCGTCTGTTTTCCCAATAAGGTCGCGGGCCTGCCTCCTGAAGTTTCTGACGTCGGACTCACTCTTCCAAATTTCTTTCCTGTTCTTCAGCCCGTATTCGCTTACGACTTTGCCCTCTGCCTTTATTCTGTCGCCCTGCCAAGGATGCGACGGAGTATTATATTGTTTCCTTGAAACGCCAGGGTCGCCCATTATCTCTTGCCTCCGATTGCTGCTGGTTTTGATACCTTTCGCCTTGTGGTGACCATCTTGTTTTTCCTGCCTGTTGAGCGCGTCCTCTGGCCGCGCACCTTGAGGCCGAACATGTGCCTTATTCCGCGGTATGTCCTAAGCTTCTTCATCCTTTCAAGCTCTTCACGGTTCTTTAGCATCAAGTCTGTTTCAACTAAATGAGTGTCAACGCCTGTCTCGTAATCCTTCCTCTTGTTCAGGAGCCAGTGCGGGAAATCAAAGTCCTGCGGGTTCTCCATTATCCTCTCAAGCTTCTTGATGTCAGCATCAGGCAGGTCGCCCAGCTTTATGCTTCTGTCTATGCCGCTTCTGATTAGTATCGCCCGGGCTGTCATAAAACTGACTCCGCGAATTCCTCTCAGTGAGTTCTCTACGGTTTCAGCCCCGGCTAAATCTTTCCCTGCCACTCGTATGATTGTGTGCTGTCTCTTTTCTGCCATGATATTCCCATGAAACAAATAAGCTGGCCTCAAAACCAGTTCTCATATATAGCTGCCTTACCCTTATATATTCTTTACGTTAGAGAAGTTTTGGCTCAATTTCTTCAAATTTCTTCTCTAGTGTTAAGATTCTATCCATTGCATCCGGCCAATCCGCCAGCCGGAGCAGGCTGTATACTATCTTCAGGTTTGGAAGCTCTTCCCTGAGTATGATATTTGATATGTAGCTAACAATGTCATTTATGTTGACTGCGCTTTCACTTATCTTGTTTCTCTGCTCTTCGTTCTCGTGTGCTGCGGCTTTTTCTATGATTCCTTTGGTGAGCGCGTGAATCTCAACTGCTCTGTTCAACTGGTGCTCAATGTTGTGCACCACTTCCATCTCATCAGCAATCTCTTTTTCAATGCCAGTCTGGCTGGTGTCGTTACTGGCTTCAAGCCCTATGACCATTGCATATTCCCTGTCTATTGATTCCACGAGTTCGCGCGCGCTAACTTCAAGCGCAAGGAGCTCTGCAAGCAGGTCTGCTTTCACCGTGCTTTCAACCTCGTCAATTAGTGCCATAATCTGCGTGACTTCCTCACGCGGGTTTGTTATGTTCTCAAGCAGTTCTTCAATATTGCCATCCAATATGTCCTTCTTCCTGTTCAGTGCTTCAGCAACCTTATTGAGGTGATTACTCACGGCTTTTGCATCCTGTTTTTTCAGGTCTGCAAGTTTGTTTGTATAAATTTTGTCTATTCCCATTTAGTTCGCCTTCTTTACTTTCTTCACTAGGCCTTTTGTTCTCTTATTCCTGATTTTTTCAAGCGCCTTCTTCTCCTTGCTATTGAGCTTGTCTTCAATCTCCAGTTTCTCCAGCTGAGCAAATGCTATGTTTGCCTCAACCACTGGCTTTGTGAGTTTCTCATACTTCTTCTTTGTGAGTACCGGGTGCTGGTAGCTAGCTACTGGGTAGCGCTTCAGGTAGTCCTGTAGGATGTACAGGAAAGCATAACCCGGCCCCATGAATATGAGCGCGAGCAGTATGCCCAGCACAATGCTCAGGCCAAATGATGCTGTGATGAACGCGTATATGGTTCCACCCGTGAGCAGGAGCAAGAATGCCCAAATGTAGTTAGGCTTTATTACCAAGTGGTAGTTCCACCAAAGCACGCTTATCCCAAGCGTGACTTTTCGCATCATCTTCACGTAGCGGTCCCTGCCGAGCATCTTGATGAGGGACTTTTCCATATAATAATAGATGACATCACGCTTCATTGAATAAGCCCTGTACTGGTTGAATATATCGCCGTACACACCGGACATCTTGATGCCGAAATACTCAGTATCCTGCCAGGAGTTCTTTACAATCGGCCGGTAGAAATAGAAGAATTTCCACCACGGGTAATAAACAAGTTCCCTGCTGGTTATTACAACATCTTCAGGTAGTACATTCTCAACATATGAAATCCACTGGATTGCCGCAAGCTTTGCCTCGTGCTTCTCCATTGATGGCTTGAACACAACGAAGTTCACGCCCTTCGGCAGTTTCGGCTTCTTTATCTTGGTGCGCGAGACCATATGTATTGCTTCCACGGTGTGCACTGCTTCCCTGCCGAACCAGGCGTCTTTCAAAGTTGTTCCTGAATCGCCTCCTGCTGCCACTTCAGGCACCTGGTCAATCCAGGTGTCAATCTCTCCTGTATGGGCATTGATTGAGAAATAACCTTCTTTCATCCCCTCGCTTTTGACCTTTGGTGCAATGTGGTACGAGAACTTCCAGTGCGGCTCATACGCAAGCTCCTTGTTCCAGAACCAGATGCAGTCAAAGTTAATCATCATAATTTTCTCAAAGAACCACTTGAGCTTCCATTTGACCTTCTCATAGTCCCACTTGACCGGGTAAGCTGGAGCGTTGAACCACCACTTGTCCTTGACCATTGCTTTCCCAAGTAAACTCTGTATCTTCTCAGGGGTCATTAGGGTAACGTGCATGAAGTGTGAAGCATGCTCTGCCTCGTGGTCAAAGCCTGTGGTTGTTAACAGAATTGCTGAGTGCGCGTCCGCGTACTCCTTGATGTGCCCAAGGTGCTCAACATCCTGCCGTGTTACAGGCCCCTGGCCTCTCTTGTACCTTACGATTAATCTTCCAAAAGGTCGTTCAATATCCTTCTTCTCAGCGAGAATATCAACCTTGTATGCGATGCCTGGCTCGTGTTTTACAGGCATTTTCTTGTGCTCGTCAAGGGTTCCGGTCTCGCGCTCAAGCGGAGTTGTGTGAATCTCGTGCCCCTTAATCCCAACATTCCTGCGGGTCTCGTACCCGTACATGTTTAGAAGCTCTTCCACAAAGTCAAGCAGGGTGTTAACATCCATGTGTGCTTTTAAATAGGTTTGAGTATATTTAAGCTTTGTTTATGGAAACGATATCCGAAGGCTCAGTTCAAATCAGCATACCTGCTCAGCCCAGTAGCCCAAAGGAATCCGAAGCGTTCTACAATCCGGAAATGAAGCTTAACCGCGACTTAAGTATTCTTGTGGCCCAGGAGTTTTTTAAAACACGAAAAGCTGTTTCAGTTTGCGAACCGCTCTCAGCAACAGGAGTCCGCGCTTTAAGATATGCCAAAGAAGTGCTGAACACCCAAGTTTACGCAGGGGACATACGCAAAACCGCGGTTGAAATTCTTGAAAAGAACATTGCGCTCAACGAGCTTGAGAATGTTCAAGTGTTCCACAGCGACGCGTGCGAGCTTCTTGAGAAACGCAAGTATGACTTAATTGACCTTGACCCGTTCGGAAGCCCTGCGGATTTCATTGACTCAGCGCTCAAGGGCTGCAAGAAGAACGGTTTGCTTGGGATTACTGCGACTGACACAAGAGCGCTGTGCGGCGCAGCTCCGCCTGCAGGAACTCCTATGGTGAAATACAATGATGCAACAACGCTGAAGTGCGAGTATGTTCACGAAATTGCGATTCGGATTCTGCTTGGTCTCATCGCGCAGAAATCAGAGAATGGAATAACTCCTTTGCTCAGCCTGAGTAACAGGCACTACCTCAGGGTCTTTGTGAAACCAACTGGAACAAAAGAGCTCGGGTATGTGAATCACTGCTTCAAGTGCGGCGCGCGTTCTGTTTCAGCTCAAAAGAAAATCAAGTGCAAATGCGGCACAGCATTCAAGCACGCCGGCCGATTGTGGATTGGAAAACTCTGGGATTATGTGTTCTTGAACAAATTAAATACAGAAGACAAGGAGCTTTCAAAGATTCTTGTTTTTATGAAAGCTGAAGCAGAGGGCAAGCCTTTGTTTTACACCACGCGCGAGCTTTACAAAGAAATTCCCAAACTTGAAGTAGTTTTGAAAGAGCATAAGGCGACAAGGACGCATTTTAAGCTGGACGGAATTAGGATTAAATAGCCTCAGCCATTTTATCAAATACCTTTATAACTAGTAGCTCCTTATACTTTTTATGGACCCCTTAAAACTACAAAGGCTTGTTCTTGCTGCCGGCTTGGTGCTAATGCTGTTGGGCTGTTTTTCATTCCTCTTTATTGGAAAGTCAGCCTTTTACCTGTTCCTGCTCTTAGGATGGGTGTCAATAATATCGTCCAGCTTCATTGCTCGTTTTTTGGGCAAGGGAAAGCCAGCTGCAGAAACTCCGCCAAAGGACTCTGTCCTCAAAAAGATACAAGTAAAGGCAGCCACTGCAGCATCAAAGATTTCTGAGTCAGTCCCAAAGCAAAGCAAGGCAAAGCCAAAAAGCGAGAAAGCTACGCCCGTGCATTTCCCGCTGAACAAGAAAATGCTCTTTTTTATAATTCTAATAATAGCAGTTGTAGTCGCTGTTGTTGCCATGGCACTTGTGCCATTTGACAGTTTTAGCAAGGGTTCGGCCAGTAGCAACCCAAGCATTGCGGCCCGCGTCGGCGTGGAGGCCGGCTACAGCTCAGAGCCGAAGTATTCCCCAATATGTGAGCCTGAGCTTGAGTCAAAGTTCAAGCTGAAGTCAGTAGCATCTATGACTCAGGAAGAGCTTTCATATACTCCAGGTGCTGCTCATATGGAGACTGTAAAATTTACGTGTACAGAAGATGGGGGTGAGTATTATGGTCTACTATTGACGGAGTTCTCATCTGAAGATGGAGCAAAAGAAGCTTTCGCAGAGCCCCCTTCCCCTGCAGGAACCCCTCAATTTGTCTACGGCGACGAAACCAAAATTTTCGCTTCTAAAAACATAGTATTTTTAATGGTAGTCCGTACCGGGGATGCCTTGCTTATTTTTTCAAACCAAGATCCATCTGCAGCTGTCCTGCCCAAGGACAATTCCTGCATTACAGACCTGGCTGACATCTACGTTGAATGCCTTGGCGGCCAGCCCAAGCACTACCTTGACACCGAGGGGGGCACTACAGATGAAGCGGGTGAAACCAAGTCTGAATCCAAAATTGAATCCGGAGGGGCAGAAGAGCCGGAGCCCGAAGCTGTTGAGTCCGATTCCGAGCCTGAGAGCGAGGGCACCTCCTACAATAATGTAAGGGCTTGTTGCTATGGGAGCTCTGCCTCTTCAACTGCTCTTGTGCAAAATAAGCTTGGGAATGGCTGCAATGATCAATACCCCAACCCTGCCAGTTCATTTATCAAATGCAGTGCGAGAAACATGCCGTTCACCTGTTCAAGCGATTATGACTGTTGCTATAAATGGTGCAAAAGCAAAGGTTTTGCGTACATAAAGCAGGAAGGCTACAAGTGCTATTGCGAGGGGTGAAACTTTTATAAAGTCCTTTCACTTACGTCAAAGTATGAAAAAACAACTCATTGTTTTATTTTCTCTGCTTTTAGTAATACTCGTCGCCGGCTGCGTCGGTGGAGGTGGCGGCAATGGAGAAACTGGCGGCGGCTCAAGCAACGTGGCAGTTTCTGGTGTCAAATGCCATCTTAGTGAAAAATCTGGCGACTTAGTTCTTATACAGGAAGATCTGCCATCAGGCTGGACCTACCTTGAGGGTTATCATAAATACGAATTAAGAACTGCAACAAAAACAACCTATAAAACGGAAAGTACAGTTAACTATGAAAGCGACATTGAGAGGTCAGATGGTTTTGCTCCCTATGTTGAAATGTCATCAATAAATACTCCCGAACGTGTTGCATCGGAAGGCGTTGTAGCAGATTTAACAGTTACCATAGAAAAGTTCACAAATAAAAATGATGCTGACAATTACTACAAGAACAAGAAAGAAATTGCAGGATACAGCTCGAATATAGACGGCAGCAGAATAGAAGTCAGTGAATTTGATTTTGGCGACGAGGGTTTTATCTATTCAAGCCTTGGGATGGATGGGAATGGAGATCCCTACTTAACAACATTTGCGTATTACAGGGCTGAGAATTTAGTAATCCAAGAGGAGATTTCAGCAGGGCACGGAAACCCCCGGACTGCGGTAGAAGAAGATTACCTTGAAACTTACGCTGATTTGCTAGTGAAAAAGCTCTGCGCACCTGAAGTGGAGAAAGAACCCGAGAAAGAGCCTGAGAAAGAGAAAGGTATAGTGTTTTCAGACATTTGTGATAGACTCGAGGATATTGATAATAAAATGGGGTGTGAGGCAATTATACGGGAAGATTTAAGTCTTTGTAATAGTCTTAAAAAGGATATTCCAATATTTTCCTGTGAAAGAGATTTTGCGACATATATACGAGAAATAGCGGTAAAACAAAAGGACGAGTCTATTTGTGTTGAGTACTATGGGGATAAATTAAAATCTGGGTCTTATGCAACAGTAGCAAACACATACAATTGCCTTGGTGTTTTGGCAGTTATAAAAGAAGACCCTCGGATGTGTGAGGAATACTCGGACCTTTTTGATCGTCGTTATTGCCTTCAGGATGTTCTTCAAAGAATAATTTTGTCAGGAAACAAAGAAGCTTGTTCGCTCTTCACGGAAAAAAGCGTTGATGAAGCTTATCTTGATGATCATTCTGTAATTAGTGGTAAGGCCCATAAATACGAACCTGACGTTGAATGGGTGGATTCAGAGGCACACACCTATTACATTAACAATGATTTTGTTGGCTATTGCAATTATCTAATTTCCAAGGATAATATTTGTATTTACTCAGACCGGCCTTGTTTTGTGGATTTTGATTCAAATGATATAGCTTACTGTAATGCTTCAGCCTATTATGCGTCAGATCCTTACGGAGTTGTCCCTTCAGATTTCTTAAGGTACAAGTGTATTATAGAAAAAGCAAAGAGTGCGTCAGATTGTGATCAAATTCTTAATGATGCGCTAAATATTACAGCTGTTCTTAATAATATTTACATAGGTGACATAGAACAAAATTATATGGATTGCAGGTATAAGTTTTTTGAAGATGTGTCTTCATGCAAGAGTTTTTTAAAAGAGATGTACTCTCCAATCCCTATTTCTAAATCTGATGAAGATCTAGAATTTCAATGCTACTATAACATGGGTGCTGCACAAAATGATTTGAATCTTTGCGATTCAGCACAGACAATGGTAAAAGAAGCTATCGAATCTGAAAACGAAGATTTCTTGCGAAGAAATCCTCGCGCTTTTTATGATTCTATTTCGTCTTCATGTTATCTACCAACAATAATCCAAAATGCCATTGAAACATGAAATCTAAAATACTCATAGGGATACTACTAATTTTGGTAGTTTTGGTGGTAGGTTCACTTGATGAGCATGGTTGTGATGCCTCCTCCTCATACCAATGGTGCGCGGAAACTCAACAATGCCAGAGATTTTCTGAAGAGCCATGCCCAGGGACGTGTTTCGAAGAAGGGGGTTTAATTGTATCTGGACGGGGTGAGTGCCGCGAGGTGTCCAATGAAAACTAAAACTCAAGACAACTCAAACAAGTTCTGCTTGCTTGGAACAATCGGTATATTCCTTATACTAAACCTTGGAATACTGCTTTTCTGGGTCATTGGTTCAGCAGGCGCCGCATATGCAGACTGGGCCTTTGGCTATGCAATACTCTCAATAATTGATTCTATACTCCTCATAATCTTCGGAGTGGCATGGACTGTTCTCCTGTTCATCCAGAAGAACCATAAAATGGCTATAATTGCCCTTGTGGTAACGCTCTTACCTCTAATTTACCTAAGTTTGTTTTTTATCTAAAACGAACTTACTTAGCTCAAATAGCTTCCGCCATCTTATCTTCAATTCCCAGCTCTTCAATCAATTCCTTGTACCTGTTCCTAATTGTAACCTCTGTTACTCCAGCAACCTCTGCAACCTCGCGCTGAGTTCTCTTCTCGCCACTTAGCGTGCTCGCAACGTAAATGGAAGCTGCTGCAACCCCTGTCGGTCCTCTTCCTGATACAAGGTCCTTTGTCTGCGCGGTCTTGAGAATCTCAATCGCCTTCTCCTGAACCTTTGGCGAAAGCTTGAGCTCAGAAGCAAACCTTGAAACATAATCAACCGGTGATGTCGGCAGGAGCTTCATTCCCAACTCGCGCGTGATGAACCTGTAAGTTCTCCCTACTTCGCGCTTCTTGACATTTGAGCCCTCTGCAATCTCGTCCAGAGTTCTCGGCACATTGTGCTTTCTGCACGCTGCGTAAAGCGCAGCAGCGACAACGGATTCCATTGACCTTCCGCGCACAAGACCTTTCGTGACTGCTTTCCTGTAAACAAGTGCAGTGGTTTCTCTGATGTTCTTCGGCAGGCCGAGCGCTGAGGAAATCCTGTCCAGCTCAGACAGGGCATAACGCAAATTGCGTTCAGTGGCTGTTGAAACCTGGCTGTGCCACTTTCTCATCCTGTAGAATGATGCGCGCTTTGAAGGCGCCAATTTATACAAGTCAGAATAACCGTGGTCCCCGATTGAGGTGCTAAGCCCCTTGTCGTGCCTTGTGTAAGTAAGGAATGAGCCTGTCCTGTCCCTCTTCTGCCTCTGCTCATGGTCAAACGCTCTCCATTCCTGTGAAGTGTCAATCTGCCTGTCCTCTACAACCAGGCCGCACTTGTTGCAGGTCTTTTCAGCCCTGCGCGGGTCAAATCCCAAGCTGGTTGAGCCGCACTCCGGGCAATTATCGCCTGGCGGGGTTGCGGTCTTGTGTTCAACTGGCTTTTGTGCATGTTTTGCACTTGGTTTTGGTCTTGGCTTTGCAGTGGTTTTTTTTGTTAATGCATTCTTTTTTACAGCTGCTTTTTTTGGCGCAGTTTTTTTAGGTGTTGGTTTTGATTTTTTAGTAGTCATTTTCTTATTTTGAAATTTCCTTTATTTCATCGATTTCAAAATAAACACAAAGATTGCTTTGTGTCTTATTTTGTGAATATTTTTTCTCCAATAATTTTTTCCAGATTCACGTTCTTGAAGGGCTTGACGGAAACAAATGGTTTTTTCACAGGTCCAAAAACTTCAGCTACTCTGCCAATCGGCTCTCCTCCTTCTGTATAAACCCGTTCGTTTCCCTTTGGAACGCAGTCCGTACGGAGAACAAGCCGGCTGTTTTTTGAAGAATGAAGAACTTGCCCTATCAAACGCATAGTTTTAAATAGACCTGTTTTTCTGGTATATATATCTTTCGTAACCTAC